>CAZXOP010000218.1:0-1596 GCA_964642235.1 uncultured Muribaculaceae bacterium | reverse complement strand
ACATTAGAGCAAGCTGAAAAGAGGGCTCTACAAGAGGCAAAACAAGAGGCTTTACGAAAAGCCGGAGTGGCAGAGGAGGTTTGGTCTGTTTTTGGAACCATTACCCAGGAAGATGGACAGGCTTTTAAAGAAATTTACTCTGAAATGAGTGTTTTAGCAGTAGGTGGGTTAGTAAATGTCACTGATAAACCTGTCTATTCTGTTTTGACAGATCCAAATGATAATAAACAATACGCAGTTGCCGTAATAAATGCAAAAGTAAAAGTTGAAGATAAGAGCGACAAGTCATATAAAATCGATATTAACGGCATTGCCTCTGTTTACAAAGATGGTGAATTGCTGAATTTTACTACCACTATTTATGGATGCGATTCATATCTTAAAATATTCTGGTTTGACGCTGATGGAGGTTCCCTCTTCTTCCCATCAAGTGGGTATGACGAAATTTCTCTCTTCACAAAAGGGAAATCTTATCAATTCCCCACCAATTCTCTGATAGAGTATGTGGTCTCCAAAATAGACAAAAAGAGAGATAGCGAAAGAATAAATATTATGGCTATAGCAACTAAAAAGGATTATCCATTCCTTAGTAAAACAGTTACTTTTGAAACCCTACTCAAATGGATTTATGATATTCCGGCCTCTGAAAGAGCCACTTACTACGAAATGGTCATCGTAAAATAAAATAAATAGTATTTATGAAAAAACTTTATTTTTTACTCTTACTTTTAATCCCCACAGGTCTTCTTTATTCACAGGAAGGGGGGTTTAAATGGATTAGAAGCGTAAATCAACAGACAGTGCGCCCTTATCAATTTGGTTTATCTGCTTTCTTTGAAAACGGAAAATGGGGATTTCTCAACACTGATGGAGAGGTCTCTATAAAGGCACAATTCGACGAAGTCTTTGACTTCTTTGAAGGAAGGGCTATTGTAAGAATTGGGGAAGAGTGGGGAGTGATAGATATATACAATAACTTTATTTTCACTTGCTCTTATAAATCTATAGAACCTTTCTCCGACGGGATAGCTTTAGCATCAGAGGAGAATCGTTACTGCTATCTTTATGCTGATGGTACTAAAAGAGCACTACCTGCGAAACACACTTTCGGCTCTTATAGTAGCGGATTAGCAAAAGTTAAGAGTAATGGAAAGTGGGGGTATATAGATATAAGAGGAAATTTTGTAATAGACCCTAAATATGATGAGGCAGGAGACTTTAATGGTGATTATGCGATTGTGAAGAGAAAACAAGAGCAATTTTTAATTACCAAAAAAGGGAGTAAAAAGACTCCACCCATCCCCATCAATGAGACATTCCGGGTTTTTGATAAAGGGATGGGGTTTGTTAAGTACAATGATAGTTACTCTTTCTTTGCTGAAGACCTAATTACTATCCCTATCAAATTTAAAGATATTCGCCCCATAAAAGAGGGAGCTATCTATGCTAAAGGGAGTGATGACAATCTCCATTTTCTTGATTCAAAAGGGAAGATTTTTATCTCTCTCCCAGGTTTTGATGCAGCAGGGGATTTCTCTGATGGAAAAGCATGGGTAATGAAAAAAGGGAAATATGGATATATAGACAAAAATGGAA
>CAZXOP010000217.1:0-1599 GCA_964642235.1 uncultured Muribaculaceae bacterium | reverse complement strand
CATTAGAATAATCGAATTTTCTGGCCTTATCAATCTGTGGCAGAAGGTGAGTTGCTCGCTCTATAGGACCGGCAACTAACAATGGAAAATAGCTGACAAACAGTGAGTAATTGATAAAATTTCTCTCTGGTTGAATTTTTCTGTTATAGATGTCAATAATGTAGGATAGTCCGTGAAAAGTATAGAATGAAATGCCTACCGGGAGTATGATATTAAGCGTAGAGACTCCTGCGTTAATTCCCAGCAAACCCAGCGCATCAGAGAAGGATTCGGCAAAAAAGTTGAAATACTTGAAGAATCCAAGAAAACCAAGATTAAATAATATACTTGTCCACAACCAAAATTTTCGCTGCCTCTCATTTACAGAATTATTGATAAATGCACCGGAAAAATAACCTAAAATAATTGATGTAATTAATAGCAGAAGGAACCTCCAGTCCCAGCTTGCGTAAAAATAGAGACTTGCTGCAAGCAGAAGAAGATTCTGAATCTTATGCCCTTTGTTAGCAAGAATCCAGTATAATATGAAAACTATCGGAAGAAATATTGCAAATGCAACCGAGTTGAATAACATGGGCGCAAAAGTAAGAAATCTCTGAATTTATATGCATAACTATTGCACAATAGAAATTTTTAGTTTTACTTTGCAAATAAAAGTACTTTTAAATGAAAAACGAAAAGGACTATATAAAGGACATTTCTGAGATTCGCTCAATGATGGAGCGCTCTTCAAGATTTCTCTCTCTCTCGGGCCTCTCAGGGGTGATGGCCGGAATTTATGCGCTGGCAGGTGTTCTGGTTGCCTACCTGGTTTTTGGGTTTAACCCCGATTCTGTCACATACAGCATGACCGGCACTGCCGGAACTCCTGCAAATATCTCAAGCGTTATTATTGTCGCATTGATAATTTTAGCTTTAGCTTTAGGTACAGTTGTATATCTTTCAAGAAGAAATGCAGGGAAGAGGGGGGAGAAGATGTGGAGTCCAACTACTCGCCGCCTTCTTGCAAATATGATGGTTCCACTCTCAACCGGAGGAATACTGATTGTAATCCTGATTTTTAGTGGATTGGCCGGATTAGCAGCTCCCGTGTCAATGATTTTCTACGGCATGGCACTCTTTACTGCAAGCAAAATGACGCTTGAGGAGGTAAAGCTGATGGGCATTATTCAGATTGTACTAGGCTTGATAGCTGTTCTTATGATTCAGTACAGTCTAATTATTTGGGCAATTGGATTTGGCTTGGTCAATATTGTTTACGGCATTTATATGCATTATAAATACGAGCGGTGAAAATATCCATTGATGGTTTACATAAGGCTTTTGAAAGCAGGATTCGTCTGGGAATAATGTCTGCTCTTGCTGTGAATGAAACTTTAGATTTTAATTCACTCAAAGAGTATCTGGATATTACAGACGGAAACCTCGCCAGCCACATAAAAGCTCTTGAGAAAGAGAATTTCATAGGTATTGAGAAGAGCTTTGTAGGCAAAAAACCAAACACCAGATACTTTATTACTGCAGAGGGCAGGGAAGCATTTAACCTTCACCTGCTATCCCTGGAAAAATTTCTAAAATCAAATAAATCAAAGTAAAAAA
>CAZXOP010000216.1:0-1612 GCA_964642235.1 uncultured Muribaculaceae bacterium | reverse complement strand
CTGTCTCCTCATCTATAGTAAAGAGAGCCTCCACAGGACCATGAACCAAGTCAGTAGCCTCTAAAACTGCCATTGCTGCAGCGCATCCCATTCCATTATCTGCTCCAAGAGTAGTTCCATTGGCATAAACCCACTCTCCTACTATTCGAGTCTCAATAGGGTCATTGTCCCAATCATGAACTTTATCATTGTTTTTCTGAGGCACCATATCGATATGGGCTTGAAGGATAATTCCTTTACGATTCTCCATACCGGGGGTAGCAGGTTTGCGGATAATAATATTACCAATATGGTCTCTAATGGTTTCAAGTCCGAGATCTTTCCCGAATTTTTCAAGAAAAACTACAGCTTTCTCCTCTCTTTTAGAGGGGCGGGGGATTTGTGTTAGAGAATGAAAGTGTTTCCACACTCTTTTTGGTTCTAAATCTTTTATTGTCATAATATTTGGTTTTAATTAGTAATTTATTTAAGCATTTTTACAGGGAAAGAGAGAGTCTCTCCAAGCTGATAAACAGGTATCCTCGACTGCAAGAGAAGTTCTTCTCCATCAAGCACTTTTAGCTGGCATACAGAGGGGATACGATAATAGATAAGTGGATTCTTCTTGGGATCCGATTCGGTGGTTTTCTTCTTAGATGTCTCCTCAGAAACATTTGCAGTTTTAACAATCTCCGGAGTCAATTCAAGAACAACAGGTCTTCCTGTAAGAGTAGCGGGAGGTAAAATTCCCTGCGTGGGTGAAAACCTAAAGGCAATATATAGCTGTCGTGGAGCATCCGCCTTAGGAACAACAGTGAAGACCATACTCTGTGAAGCAGTCTCCGTTTTACCAAGAAATAGTGACATAAGATCCTCTTCAAGGCGATTAATCTCTTTTATTGCTGCACCTAGAGCCTCTCCACTAAAGGTGGCATCGGTATCTCCTATTATAATATCAATCCTTTTCTGTCTTAGTTTAAAAATCAGATCTGCCACCTCTTGAGCCTTCTTCTCCACACTCTTTTCTACCACTTGACTCTGCTGAATGGCTACTTTTTCATACCCCCCTTCACTCTTTTTTACATTTTTATAAAGAGTGGTCTCGGTGCTAGTAAAGTTCTGAGTAGCCTCTTTTGAATCAATGGCGAGTTTGTCCACAAGCGTGGGGAAACTCCAATAACTCCCCTGCCCTTTCTCTTGGTCTGACAAAAGCACCAACCCCTGGGATGTAAACTTTAGAAGCCCGGTAGCCGCTTGTGGATTACGAACCTCAGCAAGATTCATTATATATCTTACAGAAGGGTCAGCTTCGAGGTATGGGGAGACTTTAATAGAGAGGAGTTGATATGAATCTTTTGCCTCTTGGGGAACATTTATGCCCAAATACTTCTGAGCAAATTTAGCATAAGGACCTGGAGTATATACCTCCCTCTCTGCATCAACCGTCAAAAGAAGTACAGTGTTAGGGAGCGAATAAACGGTAACTCCATCGGAAACAGGGTCGCCTGAATTAAATATCTGTGCTTTAAGGGCACAAGCATTAAAGAAAAAAATTGCTAAAAATAGCACTGTGGCTAAATTAAATTTTGGTTTCATATCGTATTAAATCGTTTTATTTCGTTTCCACATTCTA
>CAZXOP010000215.1:0-1753 GCA_964642235.1 uncultured Muribaculaceae bacterium | reverse complement strand
ATTCGGAAGATATATGGAAAGTTTATCAACACCTTCAAAATGCTCTGTGAAATGTTCTATATCCCCTTTAACACGCCCGAAACCATTAAATCGTTTGGCATCGCTATCTAAAACAATCCCATATTTACCTGCCGGAGCGGCAAAAGATAAGTCGCTAATAGAGAGTGTGGGGTTAAAATTAAGCGCAAAGATAAAACTTCCACGCCCAATAATCAAAACTTTTTTAATTTCATCAACATATAATTGAAATAATGGATGTCTTAATATATTATTTTGAGCAAAAAGCCCTATCATCTCCTTATCAAACAGCATTAAAGATCTATAACGGAGCAATGGGTTTTCCACAAGTGACCACTGTCGTCTTGCATAGAAATAAGACCAATTATTCCCGGCTCTTGGGAAATCAATCCATTCGGGGTGACCAAATTCATTCCCCATAAAGGTAAGGTACCCATTACCGGCAGTTGCTATTGTTATAAGCCTTATCATCTTATGAAGTGCGATTCCCCTATCTATAATCAGATTTTTAGAGTCAACATTCATAGAGAAGTACATCTCCTTATCCATCAGCCTGAAAATAATCGTCTTATCCCCGACCATTGCCTGGTCATGACACTCTGCATAACTAATGGTCTTCTCATCAGCCCTTTTATTTGACAACTGATAGTATATCTCCCCCATTTTCCACTCTTCGTCTTTTAACTCTTTAATCCATTTTATCCAGTGGTCGGCTATCCCCATACTCATTCTGTAGTCGAATCCATATCCCCCCTCTTTAAAAGGGGCTGCAAGTCCCGGCATTCCGCTCATATCCTCTGCAATGGTTATTGAGCGTGGGTTCATCTCTTTTATAAGAATATTTGCCAAACCGAGATAAATCAGAGCATCTACATCTTGTCCTCCGTCGAAATAGAAAGAGTAATTTGTAAAATCCTTTCCCAGACCATGGTCAAAATAGATCATACTGGTAACTCCGTCAAACCTAAAACCATCTAAATGATACTCTTCCATCCAGTATTTTAGATTTGAGAGGAGGAAAAACAGCACCTCATCTTTACCATAATTAAAACAGCGCGATTTCCAGGCGGGGTGACGCCCCCTCTCCCCGGAGTGGAAGTAGAGATTATCCGTACCGTCATATTCACTAAGCCCCTCAAGTGTATTATCGACTGAGTGAGAGTGAACCACATCCATTATAACCGCTATTCCATAACCATGTGCATCATCCACCAATCGCTTAAACTCCTCAGGGGTGCCAAAACGAGAACTCAATGCAAAGAAGCTGGAGACCTGATACCCAAAAGAGCCGTAGTAAGGGTGTTCTTGTAGAGCCATTATCTGGATGGTATTATACCCCAAATCGGCAATGTATGGGAGAACTTTAACGCGAAATTCCTCAAATGTAGCTACCCCCTCTTTTTCAGAGCTCATACCGATATGCGTTTCGTAAATAAGGGGATTATCTATTTTTTTAATAAACTTATTTTTCCACCTATATTTTTTCTCCGGTATCCAAATCTGCGCAGAAAATATCTTTGTAACAGGATCTTGAACACAACGAGTGGCATAAGCAGGGATTCTCTCTCCCTCACCACCATTCCAAATCATATAAAGTTTATAGAGAGACTTATCTGGAATTAAAGAAGCAGGTACTATAAGTTCCTAATTCCCTGACCCGACACTCTTAAAAGCGAAAGCCTCTTCCCTTTTCCAGCCATTAAACTCCCCTATAAGATAGATGGACTTCGCATTG
>CAZXOP010000214.1:0-1757 GCA_964642235.1 uncultured Muribaculaceae bacterium | reverse complement strand
GAGGCATCTACAACTATGGGGGATAGTGATTATAAACATCCATATTCCAAGATTCTATTTTCTGGGTTTAGAGTGAAATCAAATAGTGGGGTTGAGCTAAAGCGTGAGGAAATATTATATATTGGGAGAGTAATTCTTAATAATCCTCAGCTTTGTAGGAGGTTGTTTGTGTTAGGGTGGGACACCTTAGAAGTAGAAGATAAAATAGGAAATAAAGGATGTAAATGGGCTGTGAAAGATTTTGTTAAACTGACACCAGAATTAGGAGATGGAAACATTTTTATTTAGTATAACTGCAGTTGTTATAATTCTTATTGTAGTGTTTCTAATATTCCTAAAAAGGAAGAACCATAGAGATCAAAAACCTAAATCACAATATAAACTTAAGGAGGAGATTCTAAAGGAAGATTTAAACTTTGATAATATTATTAAAAGCTCCTTCCACGCCAAACACCTATATGATAAACTAAAAGTTATATGTCATCCTGATTTGTTTTTAGAACCTAAAAAAAATGAAATAGCAACAGAACTTTTCCAAAAAATTACCGAGAATGAAAATGACTATGCAAAGCTATTAGAAATAGAAGCTGAAATTAATGAGAAACTGCTAAATTTATAAATATATGATTTGCCCTAAATGTAAAATTAAAATAGAAAATGTTAATTTCTGTCCTAATTGTGGGGAAAAATTTTTTAATGGAACAAGTTTTACAGATGATGTTGAAAAAGGAGCCGTATGGATAAATGGAAATATAGAAAGAACTTATGCTGAAAAGTCAAATAATACAAATAGTAATAATGGCATAGATAATCTCACTTACCAAAAAGAATCTAATATATATGTTAAGGTAATAGATAAGATAGTTGACGATTTTTTTAAAGTATTTCATAATGGAAAGTATGGATGCATAAATAAAAATAGGAGAGAGGTAATTCCTCCAATTTATGACGACATTGAATTCTTTTGTAAAAATTTACTATTAGTTAAAAGTGGTGATTTTTATGGCTTAATAACCATGAATGGGGAAATTGTGACACCTGATGTTTATAAAAGTATAAGAGTGACAGAAGGCGAAAAGCTTTTTTTTGCACAAAAAGGGGATAAATCAGGCTATATAGATGAAAAAGGGAATGAGTATGCTTTTGTTAAGTGTGATGCTATTTATTATCCAGATGAAACAAAAGACTATTGTACTATGTTTGAAGTTGGAGAAAAGATAGGGGTAGTAGATAAAAATGGGAGAGCAGTAGTTCCTCCAATTTATGATGACATTGAATTCTTTTATAAAAATTTACTATTAACTAAAAGTGGTGATTATTATGGCTTGAGATCCATGAATGGGGAAATTGTGACACCTGATATTTATAAAAGTATAAGAGTGACAGAAGGTGAAGAGTTTTTCTTTGCACAAAAAGGAGATAAATCAGGCTTTTTAGATGAAAAAGGGTATGAGTATAATTTTGTTAAATGTGATAGAATTATTTATTTCCCAGATAAAACAAATGACTATTATAATATATTTAAGGTTGGAGAAAATGAAGGGGTAGTAGATAAAAGCGGTAATATTTTATGTGAGCCTAAGTATAAAAATATTGTGGTAAGTAAATATCCCGGATTTTTCTTTGCTAAAAAAGATGATGGATATGTAATATTAAAAAGAGATGGCAGGGAATTAATCCATGAAGTATATGATGAGATACATGAGCAGATGATTAGCTCTTGCTTCTTAATAAAAAAGGATGGCATGTCTGCCCTT
>CAZXOP010000213.1:0-1780 GCA_964642235.1 uncultured Muribaculaceae bacterium | reverse complement strand
TTTCGGTTATGTGTGTCATAGTATTTATTCCCCTTTAAGTCGTTTAATTTCTTTATCAAAGTCTGAAATGTAAATTTCATCTTGCACTTTACGAAATGTTTCGTATTCTGTTTCGGCTTTTATTTTAGCCTCTAATGCCGATATTTTTCCTGTCTCTTGTAATATAGGGTATTGGGCAGTGTTCAAAAAATTATTCAGCACATCGACCCATTGCTGCATGGTGGTAGGAATTTCACGTTCAGCTCTATCTTCGGCTAAATCCAAATAGGCTGAAACGATACGATTTAGCGACTTAATATGCTTTTCGCTCAGGTAGTTTTTAGCTATAGAAACATCTGATTTAAGTATTTTCCCTTCAGGAGATTGTTTCCAAGTGGTGAGCCCCATATTAGGTTTACTTGCATCAGCCGAGTTATAGACGATTTCAGCAGCCGTTTGTCCGCTAATAGCCCAATGTAGTTTGTTTTGTACAGAAGCAAAAAAGGTTTTGGTAATAGGAGAGCTTTTATCATAGTCAATGGAGAGGGAGTAAATATCGGTTATCTTTTGATAAAACCTCCGTTCACTTGCCCGTATCTCTCTAATCTGTTCGAGCAACTCTTGAAAATAATCTTTACCAAAAGTTTCCCCTTGTTTCAATCTCTCTTTGTCAATTACAAAGCCTTTGACTACAAATTCAGTAAGTGTTTTCGTAGCCCAAATGCGGAACTGTGTTGCCTGAACACTATTTACACGATAACCCACTGCGATGATGGCATCTAAGTGGTAGAAATCAAGTTCCCTTTCCACCTCTCGCGCCCCTTCGGTTTGAACTATTCGAATTTTTCGAATAGTTGGGTTCTCCTGCAATTCCCCACTTTTATAAATTTCTTTCAGGTGGTAATTAATCGTGTTTACCTCCACACCAAACAGCTCTGCCATACGCCTCTGAGTAAGCCAAAAGGTACCGTTTTCGTATTGTACCTGAACGCTGACAGTTCCGGTATCAGTGGCATATAGAATGATGTTGCTGTTCATAGTGTAAAGGTAATTAAATGACCTGATTAATGCAATTTTTTACCCTCACCTCCCCACTCATAAGTTTTGGCAATAAGGTATCTCGTAATGATGTAAGAGTGCGGATTTGGAGTTGGTTTGTTAAAATCTTAAAAAAATAAGGTACCATTGATTTATTAAATCGAATGATGTCTTCTTCTTCTGGCAGATTAATCGTTAAACCTTTAAAAGTATTTGTTGTAATTGTATCAAAAACACTTCCGTATGCAGCAGACTGCAATTCGTCAACTAAGTGAGAAACAAGCAGATATGTAAAGAAAAAGCTACCTTTAAATTTTGGCAAAATACCATAATTTGATTGACTAAAAGTCATTGGTTCCGACAACATACAATATCTCCCAACTGTTCCTCTTGCAGAAATAACTGTTGAAAATTTAGGTAAAAGTTTGGCTGAACTATTCCGCAATCCCAATTCAGTTATTGACTTTTCTGAATTAACTACAAAGTTTTTGTGATTACCAGCAATATCACCACCGGAAAGCCATTTTATGTTTCCATTCCAATATTCATTAATATTTGTTTTCGGTGTACCCCCACCTACTAGTTCAACAGCATCATATAAAGAAATTTCCTTCCACTCCTCCTTTGCTTCTTCCACAAACCACTGACGGAAGAGGGTTTCAGCCATTTTTTCTAAGGTGGCGTTTTGACGGTGAAGCAAATCTATCTTATCATCTAACGAACTCAATATCTCCGCTATCTGCTTTTGTTCAGGAAGAGGGGG
>CAZXOP010000212.1:0-1791 GCA_964642235.1 uncultured Muribaculaceae bacterium | reverse complement strand
TGGCTCAGATGAAAGCACATGGTCTCTCCCTCTCAGAACTGATAGGGAAGATAGAAAAATATCATAATTCAGGGGAGATTAACTTTAAAATAGAGAATAAGAGAGGAGCAATGGATAGAGTAAGGGAGTATTTTACCTCTCTCGAAACGCCTACCTATTCGGCTGATTTTGATGGATATAGAGTGGAGTTCCCAGACTGGTGGTTTAATATACGCCCTTCTAATACCGAACCATATCTCCGTTTCCTTTGTGAAGCCACAGACTCAGCCCTTTTGGAAGAAAAGGTCTCAAAAGTTCGTGAAATTATCGCTTCGATGAGTTAAACTAAGCTCGCCAGCGGATTTTCTTTTTTGATAGGAAGGCTACGAAGGCAAGGGTTAGGGCTGTCATTACGAATGAGCGTATAAATCCTACCCATGGCATTCCTGTGGGGTAACAGGCTTGATAAAGCGAGATGAGAGCGGTTAGTTTCATTAAAGGGAGTATAAAATTCCCAAAGGCTATATAGCTTAGGAGGGGATTTTCTCCTGCCCCTGCAAGTATCCATCTCGAAAGAGATTTTCTCTTTTCTAAAATAGAGTGGAGCAGGTCTATAGCGAGAAGTAGCATCAGTGAAATTCCGGCAGTAATAAAACAATACGATATGGTGCAAGGGACTTTCTTGATACCTCCGTCGAGGGGTTCCATAATAAACCCTGCTACTAAAAGTAAAATAATAATGGCAAAGTAATTTCTATATTCTTGAAACTCTCTCTTTATAAAGAAGAAGAGGAGAGAGAGTGCTGTTAAGGTTACTGCTGCATTAAAGAGAATGTTTATACGGGTGTAAAATGCGTAAAGGAGCCAGATTACTGTCCCAAGGAGCAGGAGAGAAAAAAGGACTCTTTGCCATACGGGTATGTTTTTATCTATAATAGTGGTGGAGCCACTTTCTGAGAGCCTTTTATATATTAAATCTCCCACGACTGTTGAGGGGATAAGCAGGAGGAGGAAATAAAAATATTCAAAGTTAAACCACCAGCGAATCTCTCTGTTTGCATAAGTTATTGCAGGTAAATCGAGCTGTTGAGTAATTACGGTAAAGATGAAAACAAGAAGAAGTATCCCTATTCTTAACTTAATCTTATTACGGGTAAAATACCAAATAAGTGCCCCAAACAGATATAAAAAAGCAAGTAGGAAGATTATAATTCCTCTTCTATGAATAGAGATTACCTCGTCGAAACAGAAGTGTCCGATGATTATAATTATCACTATATCGAGGAATCCTGCAATACGAATCACACTCCCCATTTTTATAGAGAACCGACTTAATTTAGAGCCCTCAGGGAATAGTGGTCTCTCTGCAAAAGACTTAGGGAGAACCATATATATTGAAAAGAGATATAGAAAACCTAAAATAGTTAGAACCTGAGCCCATAAAGAGACCTCTCCGCCATTATCGAAATTCAAGAAAATGTAGAGATAGGAGAAGAGCCATAGCATAAGGAATCTTTCAAATGTCTTTTTACAGAACTCTATTGACGATAAGGATGAGACACTTCGTCTCCCTGCTATCGGAATAGCGACACCCATACAGAAAATAAAGATAGGAAAGACTAAATCGACCCAACTTATCCCTGCTACCATCATGTTTAACTCGTGGGCGGGGGGAGGATTCTGAATATGATACATCCAAGCAGGAAGCACTCCATGTGGCTCAATAGCCGATAGAATCATACCGAAAATGGTAAGACCCCTTAAAATATCTAATGGGATATAGCGTTTCACGGAACAAAGTTAACATTATTC
>CAZXOP010000211.1:0-1827 GCA_964642235.1 uncultured Muribaculaceae bacterium | reverse complement strand
TGCAAAGAAAATACTTTTTTTTGTAAATGCGATATTATTTGTTACTTTTGCGCCTGAAGACGAAAAGAGGAAAAGGGGACAGGTGTCCCCTTCTTTATTATTATGATAGAAAAAAACAAAATAGAAGAGATTATCAGTCAATTTTTTATTGACAACGGATTTGAATTGGACAAAATCAGTGTGAACAAAGAGAATAATATAAAAATATTCTTCGATCACCCTGAAAGAGCTGTTACCATTGACGATTGTGCCACAGTTAGTAGATTTATAGAGAAACATCTCGACAGAGATGTTGAAGACTTCTCGCTGATGGTCAGTTCCTCAGGAAAAGAAAAAAAATTAAAATAAATAATAATTAATAACAATGGAAGGTTTAAACCTAATTAGCACATTTGCGGAGTTTAAGGAACTCAAAAACATTGACAGACCTACTATGATGAGCGTTTTGGAAGATGTTTTTCGCACACAGCTTACCAGAATGTACGGCTCTGCCGACAATTTCAACATTATCATTAATATTGACAAAGGAGACTTTGAAATTTGGAGAAACAGATTAGTAGTTGAAACAGTCGAAGACCCGGCAACACAGATCTCTCTTGAAGAGGTTTCAAAAATAGACTCAAGTTACGAAATAGGAGAAGAGTTTACTCAAGAGGTAAAACTTAACTCTTTTGGGAGAAGAGGTATCTTAAATCTCCGTCAGAATCTCTCAGGTCGTATTATGGATATTGAGAAAGCAAATCTTTATAATAAATATAGAGACAAAATCGGTGAAATTCTCGTAGGGGAAGTCTATCAGGTTTGGAAAAAAGAGGTTCTTATTATGGATGAAGATGGTAATGAGCTTATACTCCCTAAGACAGAACAGATTCCATCCGACTTCTTTAGAAAAGGAGATACCACCAAGGCAGTTATTCAGAGCGTGGAGATGCGTAATAACACCCCTATCATTACTCTTTCCAGAACTTCGCCCGTATTTTTGGAGAGACTATTCGAGCAGGAAGTTCCTGAAATTTTCGATGGCCTTATTACCATAAAGAAAGTTGTTCGCATACCAGGTGAGAGAGCTAAAGTGGCAGTAGAGTCTTATGATGAGAGAATTGACCCCGTAGGTGCTTGCGTTGGTGTTAAAGGGGCGAGAATACATGGCATTGTTCGTGAATTAAGAAATGAAAACATTGATATAATAAACTGGACTTCTAACACTCAACTTCTCATTCAGAGAGCATTGAGTCCTGCTAAAATCTCATCTATCAAGATGAACGAAACAGATAAGACCATCGGAGTTTATCTAAAACCTTCAGAGGTTTCACTTGCCATTGGTAAAGGGGGAAGTAATATTAAACTTGCAGGACTTCTTGTAGGTTACGATATAGATGTATTCAGAGAACTTGATGAAGAGGAAGAGGATGTAATGTTGAATGAGTTCGGTGATGAGATAGAACAATGGGTTATTGATGCTCTAAGAGGTATTGGATGTGATACAGCTAAAAGTGTGCTCGCGCTACCTGTTTCAGAGATTGTAAAGAGAGCAGACCTTGAAGAGGAGACAGTTATAGAGATTCAGAAGATTCTGAGATCAGAATTTGAACAGTAAAACTTAATTAATAGGAGGAAAAGTATGATAGGATTAGAAACAAAAAGGGCAAATAAAGTAATGGCTGAATTTAATATAGCCTTAAGTACGCTTGTGGAGACATTAAAAAAAGCCGGGTATGAAATAGAGTCAAATCCTGGGGCAAAAATTACTCCTGAGATGTATGAAGCCGTTAGAAAGGCACACCATAAGGATTCAGTTATCAGAAAAGAGGCTGAAAGTATCTCTAC
>CAZXOP010000210.1:0-1836 GCA_964642235.1 uncultured Muribaculaceae bacterium | reverse complement strand
ACTCCGCATAAAGGGCAAAGCCAATCAGAAGGGATATCTTCGAAAGATGTTCCCGGAGCAATTCCACTGTCAGGATCCCCTACTTGAGGATCATATTCATAACCACAAACTTTGCATAGATACTTTTTCATCACTTTATTGTTTTAATATTTATAAATAAATCTTACAGTGTAAAGGTAATTTAATTTTGGAAAATATACAAAAGGAAGGAGGAAATTGAGAGGACTAAAGTTGATTTAAGAGTTTCCATTCTTCTGTGATGTTTTTATATGTAATAGATAATATCGGATTGATAGGGTTATTTGAAAGGGAGGTTTTTATAGGTTCTGCTGTTGAAGATGCATCCATTGTAAGCAGCATACCTTAATTGGCAATCTCAACCCTTTAATCAGAATATGCTTATAGAGTACGGAAGGTTCGACTCTTCGCTCACCAAGTTCCTTAACTCTATAAGCATATTCTACGAAGTGAATAATTTACTTACGATTTCCACCACATCTAACTCTATTTTCGAGAATGCAAACCAACGCTTCCCTAAATCTTTCAATGATGCACCAATATGATACACGGTCATCTCATCAACTATAAGGAACCTATCATGAGAACGAGAAAAGAGACGTACCCCGATAGGTGGGTATTGGGAGTTATGTTTCTGAATATCCAAAGACAATAACGGAGATATAGAGGCTGTATAGATAGTGGCTGAAACGCCATCCCCTCTTTTAGAGAGAAGATGTAATACCGATTCATCGATATAATTATCTATTAGTATTAATGATAACTTTGCTGACTTAATAATATCAGCTACAAACAAATAAGCATCGAATATCTGACCATCATAGAAAACACCTTTATCTGGCTTTGGTTGTTGAATCTCTATTGCTTTAAATATTTTATTAAAATTATCCTCAGCCTTAAGCAATTTCATTTCAACACTATCAAGCCTTTGAAATACAGAAGCGTTTTGCAATAAAAACTTCCTCATGGACACAAAAGCTCTCGCTATTAAGATGCTTACTTCAGCAGCCTTATCACTTTTCAAGACCCCTGCAACAGCAGCGACACCCTGTTCTGTAAAAACAAGTGGAAGATATCCACCCAAGCTTTGCTTTGAAGGTATCGCATTTTGCGATACCAATACCTCAACTTCGTTTTCGGTTAGTTGGAAAACAAAATCAGATGGAAAACGATTAGGATTTCTTTTAACTTGTTCTCTAAGTCGAATAGACTTCACTTTATAGAATTGAGCTAAATCCCTGTCTAATAGGACATAACTCTCTCTAACAAACAGAATCCTGGATTCTATATGTGGTTTTAAAATATTTTCCATAACATATTCCTTATAATTCGTGTACAATATAACTCTTTAAGATACGCTGAAACTGCTATGGAAATTTTAGTGGAAAATTTACTTGTTTTTAAAAGTTTATGAAATTTATAAAAACCATATCTGAATGTCCTTTTAGCTTACGGTAAACACAAAGGAAGTAGAAGAAATTAACCAAATGACGTTTGGTGTCAGCATCAGCTGACCGTGACGGAGTCACGTGCAGCCATCCCCCATCGGGGGATTATAGGGGGGTATAAAAAAGGTGCCAAAAGGCACTAAAAAAGAGATGACGACCTCGTGTCTGCTTCAGCAGACCGCTGCGGGTCGTACCTGCGAAGCAGGGGGAAAGACAGTAGCAGCGTGCAGCCTCCTCCCCGCTGGGGAGGACCCAGGAGGGGATAGAAATAGGTGCCCTCTGGGCACTAAAAAAGAGATGACGCTGTCATCTCTTTTTTAGTGCCCTGGACGGGAATCGAACCCGTACGAACATTACTGTTCACAGGATT
>CAZXOP010000209.1:0-1852 GCA_964642235.1 uncultured Muribaculaceae bacterium | reverse complement strand
AAGGGGGAGCGATTTGCTCCCCCCTCTGTTTTCCGACTACTTAATATCGATTACTTTCTCTTTAAGAAGAGTGGGATGATTCTCATTCTTAGGGATTATTATATTTAACACCCCATTCTCCATCTTCGCCTCGATATGATCTCTTTTAATCTCATCGGGAAGCAGAAGCACCTGTTCGCATTGTGAATAAGAGAACTCCCTTCTTAGGTATTTTTCTTTTTTACTCTCATCCACCCTCTCTTCCCTCTTCTCGAGAGAGACTATAAGATGATTCTCTTCATTTAAACGAACCTTGAAATCACCTTTTGAAAGTCCGGGAGCTGCAAGTTCTACCTTATACTCTTTCTCAGTCTCTATAACATTTATAGCGGGAGAAGTCGTACCGAGTTTACTTAACCCTTCATAGTTTAAGAAGTCGTTAAAAATACTTGGAAACCAAGTCTGCTGTGTTCTTCTTGTAGGTACCATAATTAAATCCTCCATATTATATTGTTAAACATTTAAGCTTTTTTAGCTTTTACTATCTCTAATCGCAAAATTTATTCCTTAGTCATATTTCTGCCAAAATGTCTGATTATCAGTGATATAGTCGATATATTTTAAGACATTTTGTCATAAACAAAAAATAATTTGAAAATTTTTCAATTTTCTGTGAACAAAATAGAGAGTTGTTTGTTTTAATAGCAGTAGTAATCGATAAACATTAAAGAAATGAAAAGAATTAATGCACTTTTATCAATTACGACTTTGATTATTTTATTTACATCCTGCTCTAAAGAACTCGAACTTACGCCGGAAATGGGTAAAGGCAATACGGTTAATTTCCAAGCCGTATTAAATGGCGATAAGACTAAAAACACTAACTATTTACTAGAGTTTACATGGAAAAAGGGGGACAAGGCTGCTCTATTTTCCATTAATAACAGTAACATTCCATTTACTTCTCAAGCCCCCGGATACACCACCACATTTTCCGGAACCATAAATAATGAGATAAAAAGGGAGTACTCATATTTGGTGTTTCCTTATAAAGCGGGTGAATCACTCGATGCAAATAGAAATTACACCTTTAATCTCCCACTTGAGCAGAGAGTCGTTTCAAGTGATTTTTGGGTAGTAAGCTCTTCTGAATATGACTACATGGTTGGTTGCTCTGTGGCTAAAAATAATAATAATAAATTCGAATTTCATTCATTAATGGCTAAAATGGACTTTGTGCTTGAAAACAGGAGCAAATCACCCATTAAAGTAAAGAAAATAACTGTTAGCTCTGCAAATGGTGAGAAGATTTTTTCTACAACTGCTAAAATGAAATTATCTCCTGACTCCATTAATATGAGAGACTATATAGTATCTGAAGGGGTATCATCCTCCCTTTCGATAGTAATAGATAATAATACAGAAATAGGGGGAGAAAAGAGCAAAGTGGTTAGAATGCCCTTTTTCCCTATGACCATCAGTTGTGAAACTGAACTGAATTTTGAAGTTGAGACTGATAAAGGTACTTACAGTGAGACCAAAAGGGTGGTAGGATTTACTACTTTTACTTTTGAAAGAGGGGAGAGCTATCTTACATCACTCTCTTTAAAATGAAAACATCACATTCAGATAAATTGCCAAAATGTTTGCGACATAGAGAGTATTAATGATTAACTCCGATGGCAATTTATCTGAATCTGTGATGCAGTCTATTTAGAAACATCGGCTCCAGATGAAAACTTTTCTTGTTTGCGACATAGAAATGATTCAACTATTGTTTAACTCCTTCCCATCCGGAAGCCGTTTGTTTCTTATTCTAAGTAACCGAGTGGGGATTCCCACCCCACTCGGCTTATTTTAAAGAGGTTAATTA
>CAZXOP010000208.1:0-1898 GCA_964642235.1 uncultured Muribaculaceae bacterium | reverse complement strand
GGCTACCCCCTCTTTTTCAGAACTCATTCCGATATGTGTTTCGTAAATAAGGGGATTGTCTATTTTTTTAATAAACTTATTTTTCCATCTATATTTCTTCTCCGGCAACCAAATCTGCGCCGAGAAAATCTTTGTAACAGGATCTTGAACACAGCGGGTAGCATATGCAGGAATCCTCTCCCCCTCACCACCATTCCAAATCATATAGAGTTTATAGAGGGATTTGTCTGGAATTAAAGAGGCAGGTACTATAAGTTCCCAATTCCCAGACCCCACACTCTTAAAAGCGAAAGCCTCTTCCCGTTTCCAACCATTAAATTCCCCGATAAGATAGATGGACTTCGCATTAGGAGCCCATTCATGAAAGACCAAACTATCACCTGCTCTATGAGTTATATAGTAGAGGTGATTATTGACTCTGGAATAGAGAGTCTTTCCATACCCTGCAAACTCCTGCTTCCTTAATTGGATAGCACGATGTCTCTCCAGTATAACCCTTTTATAGGGTTCCAGAAATGTATCTTTATCAAAAATCATATTTTACCATTAAATTTAAGTTTATATTATAGTTTATGGCATCTGCCGTATTAGTTCTTCTTAAAGCGATAACCTCCGCTCCCACCTTTCCCCTCTTAAATACCTCTCTTATGTAATTAAGTGTAATAGACTCCCCTGAACGATAGAGCCCCATCCCAACAGGCATAATATCAAGTACTTGAACTCTAGAATAGACTAAATTAACACTATTCTTTCCCCACTCAAATTCATATCCCCCCATACATCCAAAAGCCGGCATTATATTTAGGGAGAGGAGATTATTCGAAACTATGATATTCATCCCCATACCTGATAATTCATGTAGATAATCTGCCATGCCGAGAGTATAAACCCCTTGGATATAGAGTTTATGGCTATAATTTTTTCTCTTTATAATATCAAAGTTACCACTTGCCATAGCGGCAAAAGTAAATTTATTCTGAAAAAAGGTCTCAAAAGAGGGGTAATTAAGTAACCTTAAACTTCCGGAGAGAAAGAGGTGACACCTCTCTAAATCGAGATTAAAGGCCAATGGGATATCGGGATAAACATAAGGTATAGGGTCGATTACCCTCTGATTTCCCCCTCCAGACGGAACAAGTGCAGAGATCCCCGAAGGGAACTCAACTGCTGCCGAGACCCACATCTTTTCTGAGAGTGGTAATCTATATCTTATCTGAGGAGAGAGTCTATTTGAGAGACTCAGTGGTCCATTTACATTAATTGTTTTTGGGGATTCGGGGTCCATAAAAGTACTCCACCCCTGCCCCATTTTAAGATTATTGAACTCAATATACCCCTGTCTTAACCTCGGAGTACCCCCTTTTCCGCTAAAATCGGTCTCTATATAGGCCTCCACTTTATTATTATTAAACCTCCCTAAATATTTGAGAAAGACTCTAGAATGACCCACGTCGATCCCCATCCCTTCATTTTTAACTCCTCCCCTGGTTGACGAGAGCGATGTTTCGGCATACCCAAGTCCATTTACATACCCCCCTAACGAGAATAACATCTTAGCATCCCTGTCGATAAGAACAAATTGGGGAGAAATCGGGTCCTGAAAATATTTACTTTGACTATCGCTGAGATAATTACTTAGCGTTGTGGGGAGGGAATCTCTCTCAATAATTGATAATTTACGCTGTGACAGAGCTGCAAATGAGTTAGATAGCAGCATTAAAACCACAAAAAAACCAAATATTACTTTCGAAACCCTCATATTAAAAAACTTTTAATCTGTAAATTTAGTAATATTATTTAGACTTTCTTCGCTTTTTCTAAGCAATTCTCTGCACTGTGAAATAAGTTCAACCGCCTTTTTTACATCCTCCGAAATTTCAGTCAGCGACCTTTGCGGA
>CAZXOP010000207.1:0-1915 GCA_964642235.1 uncultured Muribaculaceae bacterium | reverse complement strand
TGTCCTAGTTTGTCCTCTGCCCTTCTGACCACATAAGCAAGATTAGGACGTAAAAATGAAGAACGGATAATATTCTTCTCCTTAAAACCAAGTTTATCCATTATATCATCTGCCACTTTTTCAGTAGCGGTGGCAGTAAGTGCTATTATAGGTATATCGGGAAGAATCTCCCGTATCTCCTTAATATTCATATAATCCGGTCTGAAATCATAACCCCATTGCGAAATACAGTGAGCTTCATCCACGACTATATAATTTACCGACATATTCTTAACTCTCACCCTAAACATATCTGTCCTAAGGCGTTCAGGAGAGAGGTATAAAAACTTATAATCCCCATAAATGGCATTGTCCAAAGCAATATCTATTTCATGGGAGGTCATTCCGGAATAGACGGCTATAGCCCTTATTCCACGTTTATTTAGGTTTTGAACTTGATCTTTCATAAGGGAAATAAGAGGAGTAACCACTATTGCAAGTCCCTCACTTGCCAAAGCAGGTATCTGAAAGCAGATGGACTTTCCCCCACCGGTTGGGAGTATAGCAAGCGTATCCTCCCCTGATAAAGCACTCTCTATTATCTCTCTCTGCATAGGACGGAATTTGTTATAGCCCCAATATTGCTTTAAAATTTCCTCAATCATCTTCCTCTTATTATTTGTTATCAACAAAGTTAGTAAATATTAATCTTTGGCAAACAAATTGCAGTTATTAAGAGATTTTTTATCCCTAAATAATAATTTTAAACTAATAATAAAATGGCAAAAATTGATTTAACAAAGTATGGTATTACGAATGTCACCGAGATTATTTATAACCCAAGTTACGAAGAGCTTTATAAAGCAGAGATGGATCCCTCTTTAACCGGGTATGAAAAAGGTGAAATGACAGATTTAGGAGCAGTTAATGTAATGACAGGTGTATATACCGGACGCTCTCCAAAAGATAAGTTTTTCGTAATGGACGATGTTTCCAGAGATACTATCTGGTGGACATCTGATGAATATAAGAATGACAACAAACCTGTTACTCAGGAGGCTTGGGGGAAACTTAAAGAGATAGCTTCGAATCAACTCTCAGGCAAAAAACTCTATGTAATGGATACTTTCTGCGGTGCTAATAAGAATACTCGCCAGAAATTCCGTTTCATTATGGAGGTTGCATGGCAAGCACATTTTGTAAAGAATATGTTTATTCGTCCAACAGAGGAGGAACTTGCAAATTACGGTGAACCTGATTTCGTAGTTTTAACTGCTTCAAAAGCAAAAGTTGATAACTATAAGGAACTTGGACTAAACTCAGAGACTGCTGTTGTCTTTAATCTTACCGAGAAGATGCAGGTTATCATTAATACATGGTATGGTGGAGAGATGAAGAAAGGGATGTTCTCATATATGAACTACCTTATGCCTTTGAAAGGGATTGCCTCTATGCACAGCTCTGCTAACGTAGGTAAAGATGGAGATACAGCTCTTTTCTTCGGACTTTCAGGAACAGGTAAGACTACACTATCAACTGATCCTAAACGTCTTCTGATAGGTGATGATGAGCATGGATGGGATGATGATGGAGTTTTCAATTTCGAAGGGGGTTGCTATGCAAAAGTTATTGACCTTTCAAAAGAGAATGAACCTGATATTTATAATGCTATCAGAAGAGATGCTCTTCTAGAGAATGTAACTGTTGATGAGAAAGGAAAGATAGATTTTAAAGATAAGAGTGTAACTGAAAATACCCGCGTCTCCTACCCTATCTACCATATTGACAATATCGTTAAGCCTGTATCTAAAGCAGGGCATGCAACAAAGGTTATTTTCCTTACCGCTGATGCATTCGGAGTACTTCCTCCCGTTTCAAAACTCACCCCTGACCAGACCAAATACTATTTCCTATCCGGCTTTACAGCTAAACTTGC
>CAZXOP010000206.1:0-1961 GCA_964642235.1 uncultured Muribaculaceae bacterium | reverse complement strand
GGCATCAGTCATAAAATCCTTTCCTCCTGTGCCAACTGCAATAGGAGTAGATGCCTCTATAACGATTCTCGCTAAACAGCGATGTGTATATTTTGTAGTCTTTTTCATATTTTATTTCCTCCTACATTTTTTGCCCATTTCTGAAGCAAGATTAATAATAGCGTATTGGAGCTGGGAGAATGAAACATTCTTGTCATTATAATAATTATTAAAAATACCTTCTAACTTTTCTAACCTCCCCCTATCGCCCCACTTTTCGGCTGCTACACCATGCGTTAAATAACCTGTTTTTTTATCAAAGAAATCTTCATTGAGTTTATTTTTATCGTCGTACCTCTTTGCGAGATGATAAACTTGCTCCCATTGTATGACAAATTCTTTATTCTTAAACTGCAATTCATTATTCTTAGAAAAAACCTTTACTTTATCTTCTAATTTTTCTTTATCATCATACTGTTTTGCAATATTTAGAATTTTTTCAAATTCTCTAACTACTTCCACTCCACCAAACAAGTTAGCATTATTTAGAAACTCATCAATTTTTGTATCAATCCTATTTTTATCAATCGGAGGCTGCATTGCTAAATTACGAATTTGTCCCCACTGAGAAGCAAATACTTTATCTTTAAAATTGTTTGAATTATTAGCAACAAACTCATTTACTTCTTTATATACTCTTGCCGAAAAGTCTTCCTCCTTCTTCTTGCCTTCCAGAAAATTCAGTACTCTTTTATCATCCTCATTTAATTCCCCACTTTCTCTTTTTATAGTGGGATGGGTATTTTTTGCAATTGACTTATATAGCGTCTCTCCATTCGTACCTATTTCTGTTTTTAAAAATTCTGGATTCACAATAACTTTTCCAAAGCCCTCGTTTTTATAACTTCCCACGTAAGATTTAACCGAAGATACTTTTTCGGCAGTCTTTATCACTATTACACTCCCTTTTTCTATGCCACAACGATCTGTGTCGCGTGCCTGTCGCTTAAAATTCCAAGGGGCATATTGAAACGTGCGGATAAGGGACTTTGTCCAGTCTATTTCAGCCTTTTCATCCGTTACACCAAAATCTTTGGGTGTTGGCTGTAATGTTGGCAAACCGGTAGTTTCATCTAAAAAAATCAATCTACCATCGGCGTAAATATGTAATTCATCTTTGATAATTTCTCCGCTTACACCGAAACTCGTAAAGCCCGTTTTCTTAATCTCCACCAATCCATACTGTGCAGTACGTGAACGCCCTACTCGTTTTGTTCCAACTAATGCATTAGAGATTTTCTCTTCTAAATCTTTGCAAATATCATCGTCAAACTCTACTTCAAACCCCAAAATTAACCCCTTATCGATGGACTGATAACCATACATCTGTTCATCCATAGAACGCCTTTTTTCTCTATCATAAGCAGATTTGATTGCAAATGACTTTTCAGTTTCTTGTTGTGCGAATGTGTTCTCTGAAAACAAATAAAATCCGCTACGACACTGTTTGAGTTGTAATGGCTGCTCTTTATCTTCATTATAAGCTGATAAAATATAGTGTTTTTTAGCACTCCCCTGTTCACCTTTCTGATGGTGATATGCTGCAGGAATTCTCAAAGTCCGATTATCCTCACTCAATGGGTGGGCATCACCAAAACGAACTTTGCCACTATGAAATATTGTCAGACTTTCTTCTGGAGACAAAGCGCCATAAATACTTGCTGCAATTCCAAGAAAATTGCTCCCAGGTATAAAGTCAAGACTCTCTTGATGCCCTTCTGTAGCTGCTTTCTGATTGATAATTACATCAGATAGCAATGTGCACGTAAATTGTATTGTTCTCATTTTTCACCTCCTTGTTCTACTACAGTAAATGTACAGCGACCTAAACCACGATTGCGATTAACCCCCAATCGTTTAATCATTTTCATACCTTCTATTAAGAGTGCTCGGCTATTATCGTTTACCCCTTCTATCTTACC
>CAZXOP010000205.1:0-1974 GCA_964642235.1 uncultured Muribaculaceae bacterium | reverse complement strand
ATTTGGGCTTTTGTTTGAGCATTTGCCGAGAAACAAAGAGTTAGTGCAGCAACGATTAGAAAAATTTTCTTCATTATCTAAAATATTGTTTAATTAGTAATTAAATTTCTTCGGTATCTTTTTCAGGAACTATTAAATCTTCACTTTTATTTACTCTACAAACCGCTGCAATCATATCCCCTTCACGAATGTTTATAAGCTTTACCCCTTGTGTCGCTCTCCCCGAAACTCTTATATCTGAAACTGCAACTCTTATAGTTATCCCGGATTTGTTAATTATCATAAGGTCATTATCATCGGTAACATCCTTTATCGCTTTTAGACTTCCGGTCTTACTAGTAATATTTAATGTTTTAACTCCCTTGCCACCTCTGTTGGTTTTTCTATAGTCATCGACTAAAGATCTCTTCCCATATCCATTCTCACTAACCACAAGGATGTTATGCAATTCTCTCGCTTCAGGAGTATCCGCTACACAAATCATACCAATTACCTCATCTGAATCTGATATGGAGATGCCTCTCACTCCTGTAGAGTTCCTTCCGATAGCTCTTGCCTGCGATTCGTGGAATCTTACGCACTTCCCGTCTCTTGCAGCAATAAATATTTCGGAATTTCCATCAGTTAAAGCAGCATCTAACAACATATCTTCTTCTCTAATATTTATAGCAATAATCCCATTTACTCGAGGACGAGAGTAAGCTTCGAGGGTAGTCTTTTTAACTATTCCTCTCTTAGTAGCCATGACGATATAATGATTATCAAGGTACTCTTGGTCTGTAAGGTTCTTAACATTTATATAGGCGCAAACCTTATCATCAGGCTCTATATTTATAACATTCTGAATCGCTCTCCCCTTTGAGGCTTTTACCCCCTCGGGCAGCTCATATACTTTCAACCAATAACATTTCCCTTTTTGTGTAAAGAAGAGCATGGTGCTGTGCATATTAGCCATATAAATGTGCTCTATAAAATCCTCTTCACGAGTAGTACTCCCTTTAGCACCCACTCCTCCACGATTCTGGAGCCTATATTCAGCGAGCGGAGTTCTCTTTATATAACCAAGATTAGAGATGGTTATAACTTGATCTTCGTCCGGATAAAAGTCTTCAGGATTAAACTCCTCTGCCGAAGCCTCGATAACAGTTCTTCTTGCGTCACCAAATTTGGCTTTAAGCTCTATGAGTTCACTCTTAATCAAATTCATCTGCTCTTGAATTGAACCTAGAAGGGATGTTAAATCGGCAATAAGTTTCATAAGTTCATCGTATTCAGCCTGAAGCCTGCTTCTCTCCAGTCCTGTCAACTGACGCAGCCTCATTTCAACAATGGCATTAGCCTGAATTTCTGTTATCTGGAACCTCTCCATCAAACCATTCTTAGCATCTTGAGGAGTAGATGATGCACGAATTATAGATATAACCTCGTCTATAAAATCGAGGGCTTTTAGTAACCCTTCCAAGATATGAGCCCTCTTTTCTGCCTGCTCCAATTCAAATCTTGCTCTTCTAACTATCACAGAGTGCCTATGTCGTACAAAATATTTAATCAACTGAATAAGATTAAGTTGACGAGGACGACCATCCACTAATGCAATATTATTCACAGAGAAAGATGACTGTAGAGAGGTATATTTATAGAGCATATTTAGGACAATATTCGCGGATACACCCATTTTGAGTTTTATCACTACTCTCATCCCTTTGTGGTCACTTTCATCATTTATATAGGCAATACCCTCTATCTTCTTCGACTCGACAAGCTCCGCAATTTTTTCAATCATCTCCCCTTTATTCACTACATAAGGGACCTCGGTAATAACAATAACCTCCCTTCCACTATCAGAGACTTCAATATCGGTTTTCCCTCTAACTACAATTCGCCCTCTACCGGTTTCAAAAGCATCCTTTATCCCCTGATACCCTTGGATTATACCTCCGGTGGGGAAATCGGGACCTTTAATATACTTCATCA
>CAZXOP010000204.1:0-1984 GCA_964642235.1 uncultured Muribaculaceae bacterium | reverse complement strand
CCCAATTTCCCCCCTTTTTGGAAGGTTGGTTTCATATTGTCAACTAATTTTCTTAAACCCATAAATAGACTCCTCCTTATTAAGACATTTCTTTAATCATCATATCTATACCATCAGAAATAATAGATTGGACTTCGATTTTAGAGGTACAGACATATTCGCAAAGAGCAAAATCCTCCTCGACAACTTCGTAAATACCAAGTTCCTCCATCTTGTCTATATTTCCAGCAAGAATAGCTTTCAAAAGATATACAGGATATATATTCATAGGAAGTACCTTTTCATACTCCCCTGACATCACAAAAGCTCTTTCGCCCCCATTAAGATTTGAGTCCATATTGTATGACTGCTTGGGGTTAAGAAGAGGGAATATCCATGAAAAATAGGTACGATGTACACTAAATTTCTTAAATCTAAATGGGTTGCCCCAACCAAACATTTCGTAATAACTCCCTTCGGTTATCATGGTTACCTGATCATCATAGAATCCAAGGAAACCATCAAGACCTACATTTTTCCCGGTTAGAACATCGCCACTAATGTAACGAACATCGCACCCTTTCTGCAAAGAGTTCACATTTTCAGAGGCAAAGGCTTTAAAAGGTTTCAGACTCATTCCTGAAACTCCTCTAACATAACAGGGAGAGTCCACACGCGGACCTGTAACTGCTACCACCTTACTCATATCGTAAATTCCTTTTCTAAAGAATTTACCAATAGCAGCAAGATGAGGCATACTGATAGTCCAAACTGTTTCCCCTTTATTTATGGGTGAGACATGATGAATCTGTACTCCCACATTTCCGGCAGGGTGCTTCCCGTCAAAAATATGAAAATTAACATGACTCAACTTGTGGAAAGGGGTACTTGCATGTGTTAATGTAGAGAGCCCCATATGTATCCCACCCTTGGTTAGTTTTGTCAAAGCATTGATAGCTGTCTGAATATTATCAAAATCATACTGAAGAGAGTAATCATAATCAGGAGCTAAAGGGGCGGTATTAAACGCAGAAATAAAAATAGCTTTTGGTGCTACTTCGGGATTTGGAATAATGCCGTAAGGACGCTGTTTAATGCAAGCCCAGAGACCTGACTCAAGAAGAAGATTCTTAATCTCCTCTTCGGTCATTGTTTCTAATTTCGCAAGGGAATAATTAAGGTACTCTGTTTGCTTATCCGCTTTAATTCGAATTTCAAGCAATTTTCTCTTCTCCCCTCTTACAATCTCTTCAACCGTTCCGCTGACCGGGGATGTAAAGAGAATATTAGGACGAGCCTTATCAGCAAATATTGGAGACCCTGCTTTTACTTGATCTCCCTCTTTCACTAACAGTCTCGGGATAATTCCTCTGAAATCTGTGGGTTTTACAGCGACTGTATCGGAGATTATATTTTCTTTGATGTGAGGCGAGGGTGTTCCGGCAATCGGGACATCCAACCCTTTTCGTAATTTAATATAATCGACCATACAAAAGTGTTTTGTGTTTGACGTGCAAATATAGATAAAGTTTTTGTAGTTTTGCAGTATAATTTTATAAAGAAAATGATCGACTTCGCGGGATTGAATTGTGCACAAGAGGAGGCTGTGAGAAACATTAACGGTCCGACACTTATTATAGCCGGAGCAGGATCCGGAAAAACTAAAGTTTTAACACTAAAAATAGCTTACCTCCTGGAGCAGGGGGTCTCTCCTAATGCAATATTGGCATTAACCTTTACCAACAAAGCCTCACGTGAAATGAAAGAGAGGGTTATCTCTCTTATCGGAAAGGAGAAAGGGATACGCCTCTGGATGGGGACTTTCCACTCTATTTTTATACGGTTTTTAAGGGAACACTCCGACCTGATCGGGTACCCCTCCTCCTTTACCATTTATGATCAATCCGACTCAAAACGTGCCATACGGGCATCTATTAAAGACCTCCAGTTAGATGACAAAGTTTATACGCCAGCAGAGGTGCCTTCGCGTATCTCATTACCTACA
>CAZXOP010000203.1:0-2002 GCA_964642235.1 uncultured Muribaculaceae bacterium | reverse complement strand
TCTATTACATACTTTGAACGGGTAGCAGTAGGAAGAGCAGGCCCTACGAGGCTTTGATTATCGACATTAGAGATATTAATAGAGTAGAGTCGTGCCCAATCTATATAACGAATATTGTCATTTGTAAGCCACCCCTCTTTCGCCCAACCTGCCTTTTCAGGATCATCCTTAAAGTAGCTTGGAAGATTACGATAATAATCGGGACGAGGGTCGGGAGCATCATACCAATCAATCGCCGAATATCCGTTTCTCCCCATTCTATAAGAGAGACCAAGGGTGATCTTTAAAGTCTTGGAAGGGGTAAAATCGTAATTAAAGAGAGCCACCGGCTCATGATTATTTCTAACACGGGCATTACGGACTTTCCCATCCTGATACCCCCAGTTAGGGTTATAAAAGTTACTCCCTACCAAATCATAAACCTCCTGTGTGGAAGCTGCTTGCGCTCCCCTTACCACGGGGGAACCGAAAATAGAGAGGGAGAGTTTATGTTGGTCACCTATCTTTTTTTCCACTCCTGCATAATAAGCTACTGCCCTGTAAAAGACCCCTGTAACCCAATCATTGCCCCCCAAACGAGTAGAGACAGAGGCAGAATATGACCACCCATTGTCCATCTCTCCTGAGGAGTAAGTAGCCATAAGACGGAGACGATACTGTCCGCTATTGCTCAAGATGGAGGTTCTCCACCCTTTTTTAACCTTGGAGGCATGTGTGAAGATATCTGTTACACCATTGAGTCCCCCCACGCCATATTCCGAAGTCTGAAGTCCGGTAGATACCTCTTTCTCACGAGTGACCTCGTTAAGACCACTGAAAAGCGACCAAGGGGTATAGCCAGAGAGGGCATCATTAAACCTTATACCATTGATATTTACATCTGCTGTTCCACTTTCGTAACCACGACTGAGGAAACGCATTGCACTAAATTTAAATCCTGCAATGCTCTCATATACATCTTGACTCGAAGAGAGAACTGAAGGGATATCTTCACTCCCTGCCTCATTTTCTGTGTCAAACTCCGCAAAGGCAGCATCATCAATATCTCTAATACCCAAATCGGGTGCAATGGTTACTGTCATTAGGTCTTTTACATACCCTTCGACCTTGATGTTAAGTTGATTTGTAAAATAATGTGCGGCTTCCACCACCACTCTGTACATCCCATCTTCAATACCTGTAATGGTGAAAGCACCATCCTCTCCTGTATATACAAAGACCGCTCTTTCAGGGGTAAAAATGGAGATTTTCGCATCTTTCACACTCTGGCGTGTCTGACGGTTAACCACTACCCCCTTTATCCCCCCCTCTTGGGCAAAAGCCGAAAGGGTGAAAGTAAAAAGAAGTATCGCCAATAAATAAGTTTTAGCTCTCATATCTCTAATTATTTCTATTTTCCAATTAATATAAATACGGGGAGATGGTCACTATACCCTCCCAAAAATGTATTTCCGCTATATGTCCTCAACGGGTAATTTTTATATTGCCCCTCCTGCTGAAGCATAAAGGGACGGCTGAAAATCGTACCGTAGAATTTACTCTTAGGGGCTTTTTGAATTTTTAGTTTCCCCACTGTCTCATTTAGGAGATTTTCATTAACTATGATATTATCGAAAATATTCCAAGAATCTTGGTAAGCAAGCGAGCCATATCCCGCTTTTAGCATATCATAAAAGGGGTTAAAAAATCCGTTCTTTTCCACCTGGGAGACGCTCCCCTTGGCACCAAGCACCTCATAGATACTTTTATTTATAGGGTCATCATTTAAGTCCCCCATTATCACCATTTTAATATCGGGCTCCACTTGATGTAAGGAGTCTGTAAAATCTCTTAATGTCTGAGCCTGGCCCACTCTTAGAAACTCTGACGACTCAGAGCCTCCTCTACGTGAAGACCAATGGTTTACAAAGAAACAAAACTTCTCCCCCTCTATTTCACCGCATACCGCGAGAATATCCCTTGTCTTAAAATCGGGGATTTCCGGAATAATCGGTTTTATCGG
>CAZXOP010000202.1:0-2099 GCA_964642235.1 uncultured Muribaculaceae bacterium | reverse complement strand
GATAGCGTTAGCACCAAGATTAGATTTGGTGGGAGTTCCATCAAGTTTCAACATAAGATTATCTACTTCTACCTGATTTAATGCGCTCATGCCAATTAGTTCCGGAGCTATAATTTTATTAACATTTTCAACTGCTTTAAGCACACCTTTTCCAAGATAACGGTTTTTATCTCCGTCTCTGAGTTCCAATGCCTCGTTAATACCTGTTGAGGCACCTGAGGGAACTGCTGCCCTTCCAAATGCACCTGAAGTCAATAAAACATCTACTTCTATAGTAGGATTACCTCTTGAATCGAGGATTTCTCTTGCATGAATGTTACAAATTTCCATGTTTTTATAGTTTTTTAATTAAAATCAATCAAAAAATGGGTGCAAAATTCAAGCCAAATATTAACTTTGTGCACTATATAAATGCCCTTTACTTTAGAATCGTCATATAAACCTACGGGAGACCAGCCTGAGGCAATCGCTCAGATAGTCGATGCCCTCACGAGAGAATCCGAGGCGGTAACACTTATGGGAGTTACCGGCTCAGGAAAGACATTCACTATGGCGAACATAATCGAGAGGATGCAGCGTCCCACCCTTATACTTAGTCACAATAAAACACTTGCTGCTCAACTCTATGGAGAGTTTAAATCTTTCTTTCCAAATAATGCTGTGGAGTATTTCGTATCTTACTACGACTACTATCAGCCGGAAGCATATCTTCCCGTCACAGATACATATATAGAGAAAGACCTGAGCATTAATGATGAAATCGAGAAGCTCCGTCTTAGCACCTCCTCTGCCCTGCTCTCCGGAAGGAAAGATGTTATTGTCATATCGAGTGTCTCCTGTCTATACGGTATTGGAAATCCTCAAGACTTCCATGACAATACCATAACCATTAAAAGGGGGGAGAAGATAAGCAGAACTAAGGTCCTCTACAAACTTATAGATGCCCTCTATTCGAGGAACGACACAGAGTTTAGAAGAGGGACTTTCAGGGTCAAAGGTGATAGCCTCGATATCTATTTAGCTTATGTGGATAGTGGATGTAGAGTCATCTTTTTCGGAGATGAGATAGAGAGCATTGAACTTATAGAACCTATTACATACACCACCATAGAGGAGGTGGAAGAGATCTCTATCTATCCCGCCAATATTTTTGTTACCACAAGAGAGAGGACAAAGGCAGGGATACATGATATTCAAGATGACCTTAAAGCGAGATATGACTACTTCGTGGAGGTCGGGAAATTTGCCGAGGCAAACAGGCTTAAAAAGCGTGTGGAGTATGATATGGAGATGATTAAAGAGATAGGTTATTGTCCCGGAATAGAGAACTATTCACGTTATTTCGATGGGAGAAAAGCGGGTCAAAGACCATTCTGCTTAATAGACTATTTTCCAAAAGATTTTATCTGTTTTATAGATGAGAGCCATGTAACCATCCCCCAAGTGAGGGCAATGTACGGAGGGGACCGTTCAAGGAAAGAGACACTTATAGAGTACGGGTTCCGACTCCCTGCGGCAGCAGATAATCGTCCACTTCGTTTCGATGAGTTCGAGTCTCTTATAAAACAACGAGTCTTCGTCAGTGCCACCCCTGCTGAATATGAACTTCAAGCCTCCGAAGGGATTATTGTGGAGCAGATAGTCAGACCTACGGGACTTCTCGACCCACCTATTGTTATTCGCCCCACGAAAAATCAAATAGACGATCTGCTCGAAGAGATAAATATCCGCACCGAAAAAGATGAGAGTGTGCTTGTTACCACATTGACTAAAAGAATGGCCGAGGAGCTTGAGAAGTACCTGAGCAGAATGGAGGTAAGATGCCGCTATATCCACTCGGATGTGGAGACTCTCGAAAGGGTGGAGATAATCGAGGATTTTAAAGCCGGAAGGTTCGATGTACTTGTCGGGGTAAACCTACTCAGAGAGGGGTTAGACCTCCCTTCTGTTTCACTTGTGGCAATACTTGACGCAGACAAAGAGGGGTTCCTCCGCTCCGGCAGGGCGCTAACGCAGACAGCAGGAAGAGCGGCACGAAATCTGAATGGATTAGTAATAATGTATGCCGACACGATTACAGGCTCCATGAAGCAGACTAT
>CAZXOP010000201.1:0-2230 GCA_964642235.1 uncultured Muribaculaceae bacterium | reverse complement strand
ATGAGACTGTTCATGATATTTTAAAAGGAGGCTTTCAGTTTTCTCCTCTTTTTTCGGGAAAAATTTCCGGAAGAGGCCCGCGTTACTGTCCCAGTATAGAAGATAAACTAAGAACATTTTCGGATAAAACTTCTCATCAACTTTTTCTTGAACCTGAAGGATGGAATACTCATGAATATTATCTCCAGGGTTTTTCATCTTCTTTACCATTAGACATACAATACAATGCTTTGCGAGCAATACCAGGCTTTGAAAATGTAATTATTTTCCGTCCTGCTTACGCTGTAGAGTATGACTACTTCCCTCCGACTCAATTATTCCACACATTAGAGACAAAAAAAGTAGAAAACTTATATTTTGCCGGACAAGTAAATGGAACTACAGGATACGAAGAGGCGGCGGCGCAGGGTTTGATGGCCGGGATTAATGCCCATTTAAAAATCAGAGGGAACGAGCCTCTTGTATTAAAGCGAGATGAGGCCTATATTGGCGTTCTTATTGACGACCTCGTTACAAAAGGCGTAGATGAACCTTACAGGATGTTTACATCAAGAGCAGAGTACAGAATTCTCTTAAGACAGGACAATGCTGATTTAAGGCTAACTGAAACCGGCTATAATATTGGATTAGCTTCACATGAGAGGGTAGAACTCACAAGAAAAAAATATGAGTACATAAAAAGGATTATACATTTTTTGGAGAGTACGTCAATATCACCTGAAGAGGTGAATAACTACCTTGGTGCTATAAATTCTTCAACTATATCGCAAAAGAGAAAGATGTCAGATATTCTTAGCCGTCCACAAAGCGATATTCTTGATTTCTTAAAAAATGTTCCTCGTGGAACATTTAAGGATTCTTTGTTAGACGAGGTGATTGAATCTGTCATTTTCAATGCATTAAACATTCAGGCTGATACTTATAAACAGCTTGGCAGCAGCAATAATGAGTTAGCTTATTTAATTAAAAGGTTAATAGACTCACATGCTAATATGCCCTACAAAATGGATGGAGCAGACGACCTTAATATTGCTTTCGCATTATTTTCAAAAGAGGTGGTTTCCTCAGTTGAAATATTTGTTAAATATAAAGGATATATTGATAGGGAGAAGCGCATTGCTGAGAAAATTCTCAAGCTTGAAGAAATTAAAATACCTGATAATTTCAACTACGATGCCCTAAAATCCCTGTCAACAGAGTCAAGGCAGAAATTAATGAAGCACAAGCCAAAGACGATATCCCAGGCGTCAAGAATTCCCGGTGTTTCTCCAGCTGATGTATCAATATTGCTGGTCTATTTTGGAAGGTAAATGTTAGTCCGGATTTTAATTGGTTCCACGGGGAACTTGTGTGCTACTCCATGGGGAGAGAGAGTTTGTAGTTTCTGCAGTGTGTAAAGAGATTGGGGGTTAATTCCATAATAAGTGCAGATAGTGTTTTTGGATTGTTCTCTTTGTCAGTCAAAGGGTAGGAGACCTCTAGTCTTTTAATCTGCGGGTATCGTTTAATTAGCTCTTCCCCAAATATATCGGTAAAGCTGTCTGCTCTGGCTGATGTCTCCAGGATATCTAATGTCGATCCGCTATTGGAAGGGTACCCTGCGCAAAAGTTTCCGCTTAATATATCTTTTATAACAAAGCCACCCCTCTCCAGGATCTCTCTGATAGAATATGAGAGAATCTCTCTTGGCCATAAGAATGTGGAGTCAGAGAGGAGTTTCTCTCTTTCGCGGAAATATGCTAAATCATCAGCAAAGGAGATATCCTTAAATACTCTCTTTATGGCCTTCTTCTTTTCGGTAGTAAAAGATATCACTTTAGTTTCAGTGAAAAGTTCATTGGTAAAACCGAACTTTCTGTACAGGGAAAACAATGTATCTGTTGCCGGTTTGACCAAAAAGTATTCAATCCCTTCTTTTTTGAGTAATTCAATACCATAATTAATCAATTTAAGCGAATAGGAGTGTCCGCGGTGTTCTTGTAAAGTAGCTACTCCGTATAGATATGCGCCTCTATAACAGGTTTTTCCGGATTTAAAATAAGATGGTAAAATTGATATTACAGAAACATCTCCCTCGGTTTTATTGCCGAGTAGAAGAGTTGTTGTATAAGGGAAGCAATAATCAAGATAGCTATTTATATAGTCTTGATCATCAGTGAAACAAGAGAGCCATATTTTAAATATGGCTTCTCTGTCTTTTATCGTAGCTTCCCTAATTTCCAAATTGTAA
>CAZXOP010000200.1:0-2257 GCA_964642235.1 uncultured Muribaculaceae bacterium | reverse complement strand
GGTGGTATGATGGGCTCTATGATGGCTGACCTGAAAGGGTTCCACGGAGCTATTAACTCTTCATTAAGAAACAAGGGTAAAAAGGAGCTTAATCTCGACGAACTCGTTGTAAAACTCTTTGCAGAGGTGGAATATGTATGGCCCAAACTTGGTTATCCACCACTTGTTACCCCTTTCAGTCAGTATGTTAAGAATACTGCATTGATGAATCTTATGCATACCCTTAAAGATGAGCCTCGCTGGACTACCATTGATAAGGATACCATGAATATGATACTTGGAAAGACTGGTTTGCTACCCGGTAAACTTGCTCCTGAAATTATCGAAATAGTTAAGTCAAAAGGTCTTGAGTTTTATACCGGAAATCCTCAGGATGCCTTCCCTAATGAACTTCCTCATTTTATCGAAGAGATGAAGAAAGAGGGGTGGGAGAGAGGAGAGGACGATGAGGAACTCTTCGAGTTTGCAATGCATGAAAGACAATACCGTGATTACAAGAGTGGTATGGCAAAGGATCGTTTCCAGAAAGAGCTTGAGGCTGCCAAGGAGAAAGCTTGTGCCCCGAAAATCGTTACCCGACCTGTCGTGGAGATACCCAAATTCTCTGCTGAGGAGGTGCTTGCTGCTCACCCCAAAGCTCTCCCAATACAATCATCTGTGCAGGGGAAGCTTATATGGCAATACGATGTCGCAGAAAAAAGCACAACTCCCACCATTGGAACCAAGTTCAAAGAGGGAGACCCTGTCTGCTATGTTCAAACTTACTATGGTCTTGAACCCATCCCTGCCCCTATAAGTGGCAAGTTGGTTTATATCGGAGCTTCGCAAGGAGAATCGGTGGTTAAAAACCAGATTCTCGGGTTTATCGTGTAGTCAAAAGGTCTTAAAGTATTTTTAAAAAAGCATCTAATGCCTCAGTGGGCTTTCCGGAGTTGTCGAAAGCCCCTTTGGTGTATCCGTTCCAGTTTTTATAGCATTGGGGTTCCCAATAGAATACACCTAAGCATTTATTGTTTGGAATCCCCTTTGCTTTACTCATTAAATCCATTAAAAAGGATTTACACTCAGCCGGTTTATCCCAACTCATCCCTACTTCAGATATTATAACGGGGGTAGCATATTTCGCTACCAACTCGTTTATATTATTGATGCATTGTTCGTTAAGAGAGAGCCAGTTGTTTGGTTCGGGATATAAAGACATCCCTATCACATCCCACTTTCCCCCATTCTTTTTAAGACCGTCGAATATCCAGTTAAAGAGATTCTTGTCGAAACCATTATGTATGTGTACGATTACTCTCGCATTGGGAAAAACCTGCTTCACAGCATTATACCCCGAATTATTGAGTTGGGCATACTTGGCCATGTTTTTAGAGGCCCGCCCCTCTTCCCAAAGCATTCCATCTCCGGTTTCATTCCCTACCTGTACCCATTCAGGGGTAATCCCCTCTTTTTTCAGGGCATTGAGAACCTCTCTTGTATGCTCTGCAACAGCCACTTTAAGCTCCTCAAAATCGAGACTCTCCCAATCAGCCGGTTTGTTTTGTTTCCCAGGGTCAGTCCATCAATCCGAATAATGAAAATCTATCATTAGTCTCATCCCCAAAGCCTTAGCTCGGCGTGCCTTTAAGACCAAATCCTCTTTATTACACCATCCATCTATGGGATCCACCCAGACACGAAGTCGGATAGAGTTCATCCCTATCTCCTTCATGAGAGGAAAAAGGTCCCTTTCTACCCCCTCTTTATTGTAAAATTTAACTCCCGACTTCTCCATCTCGGTTACCCAACTAATGTCAGCCCCCTTTGCGAATTGAAATTCGGCAACACTCTCCCGAGAACAGGAGGAGAAGGTTAAAAGGAGTAAAAGAACTATTATTCTCATTTTACAAATCTAAACTCAATTTTTTCCACATACTCTTCCCCTTTGTGAAGTATTGCAGTGGGGAACTCTTTTTTATTAGGGGCATCAGGGAAATTTTGACACTCGATGGCTACTCCGTCATAGTCATTATAACTGCGACCAGATTTGCTGATAGGGGAGCCTGCAAGCCAATTCCCTGTATAAACCTGTACTCCGGGTTGTGTCGAATATACCTCCAAAGCTCTTCCGGAACTCTTTTCAGAGAGGGTCCCGATATGAAGAAGTCGTCCTTGACGGGACTGTCTCCATCCATCCACCACCCAACAGTTGTCATACCCCTTTCCATATATCAATGCAGGGAACTCCTCCTTAATCTCCTTCCCAAGCTTTTTG
>CAZXOP010000199.1:0-2339 GCA_964642235.1 uncultured Muribaculaceae bacterium | reverse complement strand
CTAACAATATCTTTTTTGAAGAGGTGGAAAGAATGATCTCCGAGGGGCAGTCTGTTAAAATCACCGTCCAAGGGTCGAGCATGAGTCCTACCTTTCGTTCAGGCAAGGATTGGGTGATATTAAAACCTGTGGAGAGGAGTATTCGAAGAGGGAGAGAGTGTGCAAAACTACGAAGAAGGGATATTGTATTATTCAGGATAGATAATACCATAAGATTACATAGAATTATAAACATGCGCGGCACCCTTCTCTGTATAAGGGGAGATGGATGTTATGGTCCATACGAAAAAGCAACCACCTCTGATGTAATCGCTGTAGTATCAGAGGGTTCATATCATAAAGGGAAAAAACATTTTCACGCCGACTCTTTCAGATGGCGCGTCAAATCCAAGATGTGGACACTCTCCTACCCCTACCGAAGATTCATCGTCAGGGCATATCATAAACTTTGGAAATAAAATAAAAAAATATTTGGACGATAAAAAAATTGAATTATATTTGCAATCGATTGCACAAGGCTAAACAATTTTAGATATGAGCGCGAAAAAAGTAACAATTTTCGATATATCAGAGAGATTAGGCATTTCTGCTTCTACAGTCTCTCGCGCTCTTAATTCAAATCCATACATATCCGAATCCACGAGAAAGAAGGTTGTCAAAACAGCTTTAGAGATGGGTTTTACCCCAAATCCCAACGCAGTAGCCCTTAAAACAGGGAAGACCAATACCATAGGTATGATAGTCCCCCTTATTAACAGAAATTATTTCGTAGAAGCTATTGCCGGAGTAGAAAAGGAGATTTACGACGCCGGATATGATCTTATTATTGCCTCATCAGGTAACTTTTATGATCGTGAGAAAAAGATTGTTGAATCTCTTTCTCAAGGGAAAGTAGTCGGAATTATAACAGCAGTTGCAGCGGAAACCACGAATTATGATCATTATAGTAAGGTAATAGGGAAGGGCATACCTGTGGTAATGTTTGATAGACTAATGCCCCTCGATGGGATGAGCAGTGTCGTTCAGGATGACTACCAAGGGGCATATAATGCCACTAAACACCTTATAGATCAAGGATGTTCTATTATTTATCATTATCGTGGACTTCAGAATGTCTCCATGTGGAATGCTCGTGAAAAGGGGTATAGACAGGCTATGGAGGATTCGGGATTGAAAGTGGAACCAAGTTGGGTGCATACTGCCTTGACCACACCTGAGGAGGGGGCAAAATATGCACAGAAGCTCCTTACGAAGGGGATACTTCCCGAAGGGATATTGTTTTCAGGAGACTTTGCCGCTAAAGCAGCAATGGAACTTTTCGCAAAAAATGGAATTAAAATGCCGCAGGATATTGCCATAGTAGGATTTGTTAATGAACCTTGGGATAAGTACCTCGAACCCCCTCTCACCTCTGTGGAGCAGTTCCCTTATGAAATAGGGAGGGAGGCAGCGCGTCTGATGCTTAGGGCAATACAAGGGGCTCTTCCCCAAAAAGTGGTTTATGATACTGAATTGATAATAAGGGAATCATCATTAAAAAGAGATTTTAAAAAATAAGGAAAAAACAAAAAGGTAGTTAAATTGGAATTTATGCAATCGATTGCAATAACAAATAATATTAAAATATGAATAAGATTTTCAGTTGGTTTATTAACCTCTACGCGGTTTGGATAGTACTTAGTTTCGCTATTGGCTATTTCTACCCGGGTGCTTTTATGTGGTTTACACAAGGCTCTTTGATGAGCTGGGCTCTTGCTTTGGTTATGTTAGGAATGGGATTAACATTAAAAGTAGATGACTTTAAGTATATTTTCAAGCAGCCTCGAAGCCTCGTGATAGCTGCTATTTCTCAGTACACCATTATGCCCCTTTCGGGGTGGTTGATAGCATCGACTTTTAACCTCCCTGATGCTTATAAAGTGGGGTTAATAATTGTTGCATGTTGCCCGGGTGGGACAGCGAGCAATGTCATTGCATATATAGGAAGAGCAAATCTCGCCCTATCAGTTATGGCAACAGCTATCTCTACCGTCCTTGGAATATTTATGACGCCACTTCTTACCAAACTTTTTGCAGGGCAGATAGTCCCTGTAGATGGTTGGGGGATGTTTTTTAGTGTAATAAAGATAGTTTTAATCCCTATCTCGATAGGTGTTTTCCTTAACTGGAAATTTCCTGAAACCATTAAAAAACTTGGGCAGACAGGTCCGGTTCTCTCAACTTTTGCCATTATTCTTATTTCAGGGGCCATTATAGCACCTGCAGTTTTAGATGGGAAAGAGATACTTTTACAAAATGCGGGAAAATTAGCACTTGCAGCTACTCTTCTCCATGGTCTC
>CAZXOP010000198.1:1860-2357 GCA_964642235.1 uncultured Muribaculaceae bacterium | reverse complement strand
TATTGTTTTTAAAGTAAACCTCGGGCGTCCAAGAGAGGTTCTCCATACCGAAACCACTATTTTCGTTTATACAGGTATCTATAGGTGTCGCAAAGGTTATAAGAAACTCTTTTGCTCCTTTAACTGTCTCTGTATCATAAGGTTTAATAATTTCAATAACATAGTTACTATCGACTATATCCATAGTGGAAGAGCGTATAATACTTACAGTATCACCTGCATTCCCCCATAAAAAACCATAGCTTTGGGGGTGCATATATCTCCCCACGACACTCCTCTCATCCACCCTCTTTACTATTTTCAGATATGTACCATGAACATTGATAGCATCATCCATCATCCCCTCATAAAGACCATTCTTGGAGATTATTACCCCTTTACACCCCGAAAAGTGTGTGGCATCGGCTTGGGTTGTAAAGTAACGAGGGTCATTGGCCCCTTTTAAGGCGACCGAGAAATTATTTAGTGTTATATTTACACTCACCTGAGCCAATAGT
>CAZXOP010000198.1:0-1809 GCA_964642235.1 uncultured Muribaculaceae bacterium | reverse complement strand
GCATAATGGACTGTAACATTCTCTATGATGATATCCTTGGAACCACTTATAAAGATACCGGGGTTAGGACGATAGTAGGTACGCATTGCCATTACTGACCCCGGGATAAGCCTTTTATCGTCCCACCCATTAGCTTTTATCACCCCAGGAGTAACCTCCTCTACCCTTTTAATATGGAGAGGAACATCACTCGAATTATAGAGCACTCTTTTGGTGTCACCCTCGAATACGCTCGCTATGGTAGGGTGATACTCCCACTCCTCCCCCACTCCATAAAAGAGAGAATCTTTTATTACATATTGTACCCAGGGGGCAGTTTCAAAGACGATGAATTTATTAATAGTATCATTTTCAAGCACTTTTGCTTGAATAATATGAGGGTTAACATAGTCAATGGTGAAATTCCGAAGTTTGATATTTTTAGAATTTACGACTGAGATGGGGAGAATCTGACCATGAATAATAATATGTGAACCATTTCCATCTATAATAATATCCTCCAGACCATCGATAGGAATAGCCACCTTTTTAGGTGTGACCTGGTCATGATTAGAGATATAATAATCCCTGATAAAAGCATCTGAAGAGGAGTAATGATATGTCCCCTGCTTGAATTTTATCAGAGTCATCCCCCTCTCTTTACATCCCATAAGGAGAAAGAGGGGGAGTAATAGATATATAACTCTTCTCATAACTTATTTACTTCTTAATTCCGAATATTTAATCCAATCTATGGTCATCGCGACAGGGAGATCGGCAGGATTTACTTCACCCACCCATGAACCACCAAGCTGTGCGGATAAAATGAGGTAGAAGGGGTTATCTGCAAAAGGGAATTGTACTTTATGAGGGGTCTCTATTTTAGGGTAACAGAAATTCCTCTCCCCATTTACAAAGAAGACCAAACTATCGGTGTGAACCTCCACGCTATAGATATTAAACTCATTAGGATTATATTTTATAACCGAATAGTGTTTAGGATTATCTTTAATCCCTAACTGCTGGGTATAAGGGGAGTGAACTGTCTGATAGACTATAGAGTCACGATTAAGGTGTTCCATAATATCTATCTCTCCTCCACCCGGCCACCTCTGATTTGAGGGGAGTAGCCAAAGAGCAGGCCAAAACCCTGTTCCACAATCGAGCTTTGCCTTTATATCGATTCTTCCTGCCCAAAACGACTTTTTATTTTTCCCCCAAATTCCTCCGGTTAAAAATGCAGAGGTATCCTCCGGCTTAGTCCCATTCACCACACCTCTGAGAATAAGGTTTCCATCTTTCACCCATACAAGCGAGTCATCATCTGCCATGTGATTTTTCCAGTCGGGATGCTCTCTTGGGACCCTTGACCATAATAGTGTATCTATAGCATTACCATTAAAATCCTCTCTCCATACCTCTTTCCACTCCTGCTTATTATGGTATAACTCTATGTTATTAAGGGTGGGTGGAGCCAATGTTTTGGTAATATTTACCCTTATTCCTGAACTCTTTACCTCATTGAAACGAATTATTCGTTTGTAACCGATAGTCGTTCCGGAAGCGATTTTAACCCACTCCCCTTTATCATTAAGAGCCTCGATATTAAACTCTTTAACTCTCTGACCAAGAGGGATGAACTCTTGGAGTAAAATCATATTGACTTTACTGTTCTTCTTTAGATTAAGGGTAATGGAAGCTGTCGTAACAGCGTCATCTGTAGCCCAATAAGTATCATAATCATTATCGGTAATATTTGATGGAGAGTAGCTTGAACCCTCTCCTCCCCTAATATTATCAGCCGATACCGACTTAGGTGTTACCCTGTTT
>CAZXOP010000197.1:0-2368 GCA_964642235.1 uncultured Muribaculaceae bacterium | reverse complement strand
AATTTGAAGGACCTGCAGATGATGTATCAGTTTGGTCCACTCCATTGTGGTTTGCCCCAGCCGCGGGTGCATAGGAAAAAAAAAATACAAGATTAGACTGTGGCCACGCTACTAAAGGAGTATAGCCCCAAGCACCTCCGGAATAAGTTACATTAGCAGGTTGTGCCCAGCTGGTTAGAGCAGTAGGTGTGCCATTCCAATTGCCGGCATGCTCGTAAGCAAGTACATAAAAACCACCTGTCTGAATAGTAGTAGCAGTTGATAGCGCCCCCTTTGTTTCAATTTTACCTTTCCCAAGGAATGTTCCGAAGGAAATCGTTTGGTCGTTCTGTGGTTGATCCACTTGTGTCTTGGTGCAGGATGAGAATCCTACGAATGCTGCAACTGCAGCGAATAATAAAATCTTTTTCATAATAAAATGATTTTGTTGGTTAATGAATGATTGTTAATTGATTGTTAATTGTTTATAAAATTATCTTTAATACTTTATTTATATCGGTACATCTATATTTTCATCTTTCCATCCCCCCACATCCACATCAAAACCACCGCCATTTCCGACTACTATCGGGAGAATGATATCTTTCCCTTGTTCTCCACCCTCGATTCCATCACCGACATTTATCTCTAAAATAACCTCGTAAAGAGTTTGTGTTATTTTCATTGAAGATATCTGGCGTGTAAATGGGGTGTAATCAGTGCCGTCACGGAGTTTTAGGTATAGGGTAACAGAGGCTCCGACAGGGATTTTATTGTCTATAACATCTTTGAATCCAAAGAAACGGAAATTAGCGGAGAGGGTTCCATCAGTGGTAGAGCCTTCATCATAAGTAAGGCTATTTAGGGTCGCTACATGCGACACCCTCGTGGATGAAAGTTCTCTGGAGTAGATTTTAGCAGCATCACTAACGCCATTTAGTAAAGCCCTATGACCTGAAGTGGAAAGACTGCTAATATTATGAATACTTACATTCATCTTTACCTTGATGGTCAGCCTTTTAGGAGCTACCTTAATCGTATCTTTTATATCTCTGTTTCTTGAAATATCTATTGGAGCGGTCGCAATAACTGCAAAGTCCTCAGGCATATACATTAATGGGAGGTCAGGATCAGCTTTTACTAATTTGCTTTTATTTGGGTTAGGGATTACTGTTCCTGTGAAATCTCCAAGTGACTCCTCGTCCTTAAAATTAATGAAGGAGTAATCATCCACTGTCTCATTAAAGACCAGAAAGGTGTATCTCCCCTTTGGAAGAGAGATAACGTCAGTGCGGTCATTGGTAAGATGCTTCAGAACTAATTTACCGGTTTCAGTATTGTAAGCATAAATCGAAGCACCCACAGGTGAAAGTCCGCACTCCTTCCAATCTATTGCCAAGACTAAGTTGTAGTTCTCCCTCTCGAGGATAGGTCTCCTCGTGTCGCAACTCGAAATCAGAACCACCAAAAGCATAAGTGCGAAGAGTGCTTTGAGAGGGGCATTGTCCTTAATCGTAGTATGTAACCTTAATCTTCTCATCTGCTCTCCCCTCCTATGGTTACTAACGGTTTACGACTATGTATGAGCCATACCAACGAAACTTTTGCCTTCGCGGGTAATATGGATTGGAACCTGTAATTAGGAGAAGAGCGGTAAAGACCATCATCCTCCACCTCATAGTGACGGTAGTCATTCATAACATACCCGACACCTGCAGAGAGTTCCAAACTCAGGCTACGATTGATTTTATAAGAGTATCCTCCTGAGAAACCGGCAAGAATGAAAAACTCGCCCTGTATCCCTTTGGTCTTTTGTAACTGAAAATCATAAAAACCACCACTGACGAAAGTTCCTGCGAACCACCCTGTCAGCACTCTGCGGTTATCTCTGTTTCCGAACCAGTATCTCCCTTCAAGACCAAAACTCTCCACCTGCCAGCAGAAAGTATTGCTTTTATTGAGCCACCATCCCCTCATAAACTCCCCATTGACACTCCAACGCTTCCCTATTGGAACTTCAAGTTCAATGTTGGGGGTTAGTGCCAAGTCAAATAAGAGATTGGTTTTGAGTGCAAAAAGTGGGGTGTAGTGGTAGATTTGAGGGGCGGTAACCTCCGAATGAACCTCAATGGGACGGGTCTCGGTGGGGCGGGTTTCGGGGCGAGCCTCCGCAGGACGGGTCTCGGTGGGACGAACCTCAGATGAGGGTTTTGGAGCCCCTTTCGGTGCTACCCTCTCCACTTTCAGAATAACAGGAATTTCATTGAAATAAGGGTCAAGGGGAGAGTAAGCGATTGGTTCTAATTTAGCTCCATCCACCCTTTTAATGGTCTCCTCATAGGCAGGTACATAAGTCTCAGTATCAAGCCCATAGTCACTGCTCTTGGAG
>CAZXOP010000196.1:0-2371 GCA_964642235.1 uncultured Muribaculaceae bacterium | reverse complement strand
AATACTCATAATGGCGTTTCCCGCTCTGAAACCAATCTAAATAATAACTTCCGTTTCCGTCGGCGAGTTTCTTAATTCGCAGTTTGACTGTTGTTTTCATATCCGTTTCTTTGAAACAAAGATACAAAAAAGAAACGGTTTGAGAAACGGTTTTGTGCAAAAAAGAACAAATATGAGCAAAAAAGAAGAGTATTTCGGGAGGTAGTCAAAATTGTATTTATCTAATATATAGACTATTATTAGTTTTTGTTTGCTCTTGTTTTCTGAGAAAATATGGTATGTGATTCTGATAAGATTTTTAATATTGTAGTTCCACCATATGCGGTAGAGGCAAATTACCCGCTTACAGTTTTAATTGAGACAGCAGATGGATATATGGTTAAAACCACTAAAAAGGGCGAAAGTTCGATTATTCGCTCGAAGATAGTAACAATGCCCTCCGTTACTTATGCTCAGACTCCATTCCCTACAGCTACTTATAACGGTATGAATGCTATCCCTGTCTATCTAAATAGTTTTGATTATAATTATGGAGTTCAGCCTGGGTTTAGATTATTTGCCCCTGTTAACTGTGGATATGAGGCAGCGTCAGGGAGTAATAAAGGGTATGTTTATGGGAAACTATACCAATTTGGGAGAAAATATGGGCAGGGTTATGATGATAATGATGCTTCTGTTCCGGAAATAACGACAAAACTAATTACCTATCCTGAAGCTAATAGTCTTAATAATTCATTTATTAAAGTTACGAACCATTATACCAGGTGGGATAATATGACTTACCTTGATAGCGACGGGGTTCAACAGTCGGCTGATATAAATCATTTTTGGGATGAAAAGAGTGCTTTCTTCACTAACCAAAGTCCATGCCCTTTAGGATGGCGTCTGATGAGTGGAGAAGAGATAGATGGATTATATAATATGTATGGAGAGGGGGGAAAAGGGACACACGGAACTACCCCTAATTTAGATGGGGTTATCTTTACAGGCAGCTCCTTATTCTTTCCTCATGCAGGAGGGAGAAGCTACGATGGAACAGTGATTGGTAATAGAGGTAACAACGGTTATTATTGGGGTAATACCGCCAAAGGCGATTTTCAGCATGAAGCTCTTCATTTACAGACAGATAATGGTTGCCCTTGGGTCCATACTTATGGTGTCGGTCAAGCCTATTCTGTAAGGTGTGTGAAGATGTAAATCGTAAATTAGGTGCTATTACTTAAATGTGGCTAATTTCACCCTTGCTCCTATCCCTAAATAGTCTGCAAAGGCTCTGTGGGTTTTGAGAGTAATGCCTAAGTAGAGCCAATCGGTAATATCATAGCCCAATGTTAGTATAATATAACAAGGCTTCCCTATTTTATCTTTTCTTAAAATATACCCTCCGAACTGCCCCCCCATTACCAATTTAGAGAGGTGCAACTGATGTATCGCTTTTATACCGACCTTGGTATAGAGAAAAGCCGGCTCTTCGTAAAGACCTCTTCTGATTAATCTCTCTATATCAGAGTCATCCCAGTCAAAATCGAGACCTGCACCCCATGAAAGGTTAGGTCTGTACTGTTTAATAAGGTTAAAACTAAGATTACCTGTAAAGAAATCGGGGCTATTGGGGATAGAGACCTGTTTGGTAGCTACATAGATATCGCAAACTAACTTATATGGATATTTATACTTCTTAGGTAATGGCTTTGATATTAATTTCCCCTTTGATTTATTCAAATTAAAAGAGAGCCCCGCTGATACTGAGGGGATATTCATCCCTAAATTTGGTTCCTTTATAACACCATTTGATGAGTGAGTAAATGAGAGTGTGGAAAAGAAATTAGTGTAAGGGGCTATCTTAAATTCCCCCCTAAATTCGACTCTGAAGAGGGCATTTAGGTGTGTGCCATAGATAAAATTCTCTAAGTTTTTCACTTTATCAAAAGGGTTAGTCAAGTACGCTAATCCCAATCCCATTCTAAATGAAATCTTATTAAACTCTCCCCACCTTTTAATGGGGAAGTCCAGGAAAGGATAGAGACTATATAGACTCCCTAACACCGGATGATTTAGGTTTGCATATAGAAAAGAGAGACCGTAGGAGGGGTATCTATTGACTTGCTCCCACTCTCGGAGTCCTATGGTGTTTTTTAGTAATGATATCTCGTAAATTCCAAATGGTTTCTCAGTGTAGGGACGCATCTCTGTATGATGGGGGGCTATCTTCCCATAATGACCACGTATCTCTAAGAGTATAGGGGCTTTCGCGGTATCTGAATGCTCCTGCGCGGATAAGGCGACATTGACACCTAATAACAAGAGTGTAAAAAAAGCTATTCTAACTATCATAAAAAACCTCCACATCTGTTAATTATTACAAATGTAG
>CAZXOP010000195.1:0-2414 GCA_964642235.1 uncultured Muribaculaceae bacterium | reverse complement strand
AGGTCTTATCGGGCTCTCTCCGGTTATCTCCTATTATCACAGGAATATTTTCAGGGGAGGTGAGTGGTTGAACCTCAGTTTTATGGGGAATTTCCAGTTTGGAATAAAGAGTCCTACCCGCTCCACGGAGTTAGGGGCAACAGCCAATATCAGCTTTCCTAAGTTCCTCTTCCTGCCAGACAGAATCTTCGCAAATGCCCTTCCCCGAACCGACTTTGTTTTGGCTTACAATTATCAAAAACGCCCTGAATATACCAGGAATATGATAAGTTCCTCATTTGGTTATAATTGGCATGACTCTTCCAATAAGTTCTTCTTTAAAGCATTTCCCGTTCAGATCAATATTGTGAAGATGTTGAATGTTAAAAGCGATTTCTATGAATCACTGAGGGATCCTTTTATAATTGACTCATATAAAGACCATTTCGATATTGGGGGAGGTATGGGAGTCTCTTATGTTTCAGAGCCATCGCTCGGTTCCACAAGTTCAAATTTCAAGGCAAATTTGGCCTTAGACTTTGCAGGGAATCTCTTTTCTGCCTTTAACAAATACCTCCCGACTGATCCTTCCGGGAAAAGGACCATCTGGGGTTCTCCTTATTCTCAATACCTCAGGTCAGAACTCTCCTTAGTTCAAATATTGGTTTTCGGTGCAGAGAGAAACAATGCTATCGCAATGCGTTTGGTAGGGGGAGTAGGGTATGCCTACGGCAATTCTAATTCAATGCCCTTCGAACGTCTCTTCTGGGCAGGGGGTGCAAACTCCCTCCGTGCATGGCAATCACGCGCAGTGGGTCCCGGAACTGTTTCAAAGGATACCACCTTCGCTATTGCAAACCAGAATGGTGATATGAGACTTGAGGCCAATATTGAGTACCGTTTCCCGATATACAAAATTTTCAGGGGAGCACTCTTCTTCGATGCAGGAAACGTCTGGAATATTGCATCCTCCGGTGGAAACCCCCTCCTTGGGGACCCTCAGTTCCATTGGAACAATTTTTATAAAACCATTGCCCTAAATACCGGAGTAGGGGTTAGAATCGATATTCAATTTATTGTTGTTCGTTTGGATTTAGGTATAAAACTATATGAACCCTCGGAGCAGAAATGGAGAGGGACTGACGACTGGTTCCGCCGTGGGGGGTATGCTATACAGTTCGGAATCGGATATCCTTTTTAAAATTTATAATAAAATGCATAAATCACTCTTTTTTCTCCTCTCATTTGCCATTCTACTCTCTTCATGCAATACGACAGTAAAAGCACCTGTGGCAAAAAAAGTATCTCATACTACCACCATCTGTGGTCATGAGATCTCAGATGACTATTATTGGATGCGACTCTCTGATGAACAGAAGAATGCTACTAATCCGGATAAACAGACTACTGATGTTCTGAATTATCTTAAACAGGAAAATCTCTATTCAGCTTCATATCTAAAACCATACAAAGATTTAAAGGAGACCCTTTTTAATGAAATGAAGGGGAGACTTAAGGAGGATGACTCCTCTGTTCCTTATTTTGAAAACGGGTACTGGTATTACAATCGGTATGAGGCAGGGAAAGAGTACTCTGTTTTTCTAAGGAAAAAGGGGACAATGGAGGGTGAGGAGGAGATATTGCTTGATGTAAATAAGGTAGCTGAAGGGAAGTCTTTCTGTAGCATTTATAACCTTAAAGTCAGCCCCGATAACACCCAACTCGCTTATTCAGCAGATTTTGTAGGGAGGAACCAATTTACAATCTATATAAAAGACCTCTCCACAGGGGTTCTATCTGCCGATTCTATCAGTAATGTAGCAAGTGAAATAGAATGGAGCGGAGATAGCAAAGCCATTTATTATCTTGGCAAGGATAAACTCACTTTACGTACTGACAAAGTCAATAGAAGAGTACTCGGATCTGGTAATGATGAGGTATTACTTAGCGAAAATGATGAGCGTTTCTCTTTCAGACTCGATAAAACCTCTGATAACAAATATATTTTAGCCACAGCAAGTCAGACACTTACTGATGAGATGTTTTATTTGGATGCTTTTGATAACTTAGCTTCTTTCCACTCTTTTTATCCTCGTACAGAGGGGCTTAAATATAATTTAGATCATTCAGGTAATACTTTCTATATCAGAACTAATAGAGATAATGCCGTAAATTATAAAATTGAGTATTGTGATGACGCAAATGTTGCTTCTGGAAAATGGAAAACAAAGGTACCGGAGGCTAAGGAGAGTTTTATTACCTCTTTTGTACTACTAAAAGATTATCTGGTGCTTAATGAGATAAAAGAGGCAAACAGCTCTTTGAAAGCTATTAATCTCTCCACTCGAAAAGAGCAGAGCATCTCATTTAATGAACCCTGTTATGTTGCCGGAATTGGAACAAACCGCGATATCACCTCAAATATATTGCGTTAT
>CAZXOP010000194.1:0-2432 GCA_964642235.1 uncultured Muribaculaceae bacterium | reverse complement strand
TTTTTATTAGGGGCATCAGGGAAGTTTTGACACTCGATGGCCACTCCGTCATAATCATTGTAACTACGGCCTGATTTGCTTATAGGGGAGCCTGCAAGCCAATTCCCGGTGTAAACCTGTACTCCGGGTTGTGTGGAATAGACCTCTAAAGCTCTTCCGGAACTCTTCTCGGAGAGGGTCCCGATATGGAGAAGTCGTCCTTGACGGGACTGTCTCCATCCATCTACCACCCAGCAGTTGTCATACCCCTTACCATATATCAATGCAGGGAACTCTTTCTTAATCTCCTTCCCAAGTTTTTTGGGCTCTAAGAAGTCCATGGGAGTCCCCGCCACAGGTGCTATCTCCCCAGTGGGAACAAGGGTAGAATCTGTTGGAAGCCAATGAGTAGCATTGAGCTGCAGTTCGTGTTCAAGCACAGAACCGCTATTCTCCCCTGCAAGGTTCCAATAAGTATGGTTCGTTAAGTTCAATATCGTGGTTCTGTCACTCTCTGCTCTGATTTCGAGGGAGAGTACGTTCTCCTCCGACCAGCAGTAGCGTGCAGAAACCTTTAGTGCTCCGGGGTACCCTTCGTCTCCGTCGGGACTTAGGTGTGAAAAGAGTGCAATACGTCCATTGTCTTTAGGGTCCGCATTTGGGACAATGCTCCACTCTTTGTTTGAAAACCCTTCGGGTCCTCCGTGGAGGTGGTTAGGACCATTGTTTACTGCAAGAGAGTACTCTTTCCCTTCGAGGGTAAATTTCCCGAAGGCAATACGATTTGCAAAGCGCCCCGGAATCTTCCCCGAACAGGGACCATCTCCGAAATAGCTCTCTTCGTCACGATACCCAAGGGCTACATCTGCGAGCTTCCCGTTTTTATCGGGAACCACCACAGAGACCACCCCTGCCCCGATAGAGGTCAGTGTTACCGAAGCCCCGGAACTGTTTTTTAGTGTTATTAACATACTCTTAATTTTTAACCAAGTCTGCGGGCACCATCAGAGATAACCACAGGATAGACTTTGGGTTCATGACCAAACTTAGCAGCAAACTCTTTACGTGCCTGAGCAATAAATGAATCATAAAGTGAGTCGGAAACGAGATTAATCGTACACCCTCCGAAACCACCTCCCATTACGCGTGACCCTGTTACACCACAGCGGTGTGCCACATCGTTAAGGAAATCAAGCTCTTCGCAGCTTACTTCATAAAGTTTGCTCATGCCGTGATGTGTCTGATACATCTTTTCCCCTACAGTCTGATAATCTCCACGCTCAAGTGCATCGCACACATCCAATACCCTCTGAATCTCCTCTATAACATACTCTGCGCGCATAAAATCTTCAGCAGAGATCTTCTCACGAACTTCCTCTAACATCTCCATTGTGGCATCACGAAGGAACTCCACATGAGGGTGACCATTGGCACGGATAGCTGCAGCAGCTCTTTCACAAGACTCACGTCTCTTATTGTAAGCAGAGGATGCAAGTTCATGTTTAACCACTGTGTCGAGTAGAACGAGTTTATACCCTTTTGGATTAAACGGAAAATACTGATACTCAAGGGAGCGGCAGTCGAGTCTGATAAGGCTCCCTGCCTTTCCGAAAATAGATGCAAATTGGTCCATAATTCCGCATTTAACTCCGCAATAGTTATGCTCTGTGGATTGTCCCACCTTCGCAAGCTCGAATTTATCTATTCCAAGTGAGAAAATTTCGTTCAATGCAAAAGCATAAGTTGATTCCAATGCAGCAGAAGAGGACATCCCTGCTCCAAGAGGAACATCGCCTGCAAAAGCAGTGTCGAACCCTTTTAGTTTCCCGCCTCTTTTTATAATTTCACGGCACACTCCGAAGATATAACGAGCCCATTGTGCTTTAGGGGCATCCTCCTCTTCAAAACCAAACTCCGCATAATCATCAAGGTCGATAGAATATACTCTAACTTTATCAAGTCCGTTTAGTTTAATTTCGGCCACCATCCCTTTATCAATGGCTCCCGGAAAAACAAAACCACCATTGTAGTCTGTATGTTCTCCGATTAGATTAATTCTTCCTGCGGAAGCATACTGTACCCCTTCGGTTTCGAATCTTTTTTTGAATTGTTCTTTAACTGTTTGTCTCATAACTGATTTGTTTTTAGGCGTTAAATGTGTTTATGTGTATATATATCTATTGTAAAATTAAAAATTTTCTCAAATGAAAAATATTTTAATCCACAAATTTAAGAAAAATTTGGTTAGTAAAAAAAAGGTCTATATATTTGCAGCCCGTTTCGAAAAACGGGTTTTATTAAAAAAGTTCATTGATAGCATTATACGAGTGAAAAGGTAGAGGTTAAAAAATTAACCTCGTCAATTTAAAACTAACTTTGTCAGGATAGCAAACACATAAAAAACATATACAATGAAGAGTTTGATCCTGGCTCAGGATGAACGCTAGCGGCAG
>CAZXOP010000193.1:0-2436 GCA_964642235.1 uncultured Muribaculaceae bacterium | reverse complement strand
GGGAAAGACAGTAGCAGCGTGAATCCTTCTCCCCACCGGGGAGAATACAAGAGGGGGTAGAAAGTATAATTAACCAAACGAAGTTTGGTGTCTCTCGAGAGACCGACACGGGTCGGGCTTACGGAACGAATGTAACCAAAAGAGCCGAGCTTAAAACTTGACGAATGTACCCAAGAACCACTAAGAGAAACATAAAGTAAGCGGAAGACAATAGTGTCGTGCATCCATCCCCCCAAGGGGGATTATAGGGGGGTAGAATTTAGTCGGGATGAGATGACTCGAACATCCGACCCCCACGTCCCTAACGTGGTGCGCTAGCCAACTGCGCCACATCCCGAATCGGACGGCAAAGGTATAAAATTTTATTTAATCGGAAAAATTTAATCTTAAACTATACATAGAAACGCCCCTGCTCTATCAAAAATCATCCTAAAACTCTCCCAAAGGAGTTGTGGATTAGTCCCTTTATTCGTAGGGAAAGGGGTTTGATGAGAATAGTCAAATGGGAAGTCAAGTTCTTCTATTATAGACGAATTCTTACTGCCTATTGCTCTAATAGCTCCGGTCGTAGGTATTACAGTGTCTCTTTTCATTGTAACCATCTTTATTCTCTCCTTGGCCCTGAAGAAAAAGGATTCCCTCTCCTCTTTATACTCATCCGCAGCGATCATAACCCTAAAAGAGTGCTCTGCATTATCATTACGAAACTCCTTGAACTCATCTAAGTAGTATTTCTTTATCCTTGCAAAGGCCTCTGCATCCATTATATCTTTTGCGCTCCCATCCATATCTTCAAAAATAGACCCTCCGCAGAAAGTAAAAAGTTTCGATTTTTCAAAAAGATTTAATGGATTGGAAATAGACATAATCTGTGCAAGAAATGCCCCAATCGAATAAGCAAATATATTCACATCGCACCCAGAAGCGAAAAGTGGATGTCTCCCCTCTTTTATCTGCATCAAAAGTTGTACAATATTATAATATGATTCACGCCCTGAGACATAGAACCTCTCCGGACACTGCGATAGTCGTGAGCTAAGCGCAAGATTAAAAAATGAGGAGTTAATCAGACCCGAAATTTGATCTCTTCTTTTCGATGTCCAAGGCATAATCCAATGCGGTGAAGACCAAGAGTTAGGACTCCTATTCATGTGAAAAGCAATTGGGAACAATATTACAGGAACTCCCCCCTTCGCTGAGAGATCCTCAGCCCATATCAGATACTTATTCCAATTTCTCTCATTTAAACCGTGAAGCAATAAAATCGCTTTATCGTTTTTCTTGCACCCTTTCGGGTTAAAAACAACATACTTGAAATTAGTGTTCTCCGCAATGCTACTATCTACAGAGACACAAAAATCGGTAGTAGGAAATTTATTTTGGATACTACTAATATCCTCCCTCCCCATCTCCTGGGAAAAACTATAAGGGAGCATCTCCACATTAGAATCCTCGATAAGCACCCTTTCGTCATAAGAGAAAAGTGCAGCCAATTTTTTGTTCCTCAAATCAATATCCATGATTCTTTTTTTCACAAATAAATAGCGAGAAGGAAGGAATTGCAAAAAAATGGTGTCGGGATGGGGGTCAAGGGATGGAAACTCAAATTTTAGGGATGAAAAAATCTATTTCGGGGTAAACGAATCGGGATAAAAACTTTAACTTTGCAAAAATTATAATTACTCTATGGCTTTTATTGAAAGAAAAATACCACCATACATTTATAGGAAATCAAATGTGGTCTCCTTAGTGGTGTTTACAGCCATATTCGCTCTGTTTTTTATTAATTTTTATGAACCGTTTAATTCTAAAGAGTGGTATGATATCTCTAAATTCCAATATTTTGCCTATTCCTCTCTTTTAATACTCACAGGTGTTCTCGTGGTGGTTATAAGTAGGGCTTTTATGTTTTATTATACTAAAAAACACACAATAAGTTACTGGGAATATGCCATTTGGATAGTTGCAGAGATATTCTTAATGTCTATCTTCTACACATTTATCTCTTATACCTTAAATGAAAATAGGGAGTTTGGGGAGGTTTTTAAGGCCTCTATTAAGAATACTTCATTAGTACTTTTACTCCCATATACGATCATGCATCTCTATTTTGCACTTCAAGAGAACGCCAATAAACTAAGAGAGCTAAAGGATAAAAAGATTAAAGATGATGAGGGTGAAGATATTAACAAGAAGAATGAAATAATCTCATTCCATGATGATAAGGGGGAGCTCCGCCTCTCAATAAAAAGAGAATCCCTTCTGTATATGGAATCTGCGGATAACTATGTGGCGATATGGTATATGGGTAAACAAGGAGTCACCAATTTCCTCCTTAGAAACACCCTTAAAACTATTGAAGAAAAATTTACCAACACTAATATAATAAGATGCCACCGCTCTTTTATGGTCAATCTTGGGCAAGTAAAGGTTGCT
>CAZXOP010000192.1:0-2470 GCA_964642235.1 uncultured Muribaculaceae bacterium | reverse complement strand
CTTTTCGTATGGATTTCTTTGAAAAACTAAAGAACCCCATTACCACCAAAATACGCCGCGACTGTCTCGACATAATGAATCGTTGGATGGATTCCAATACTGAAATAAGGCTTAAATACGCAGATAAGTATTTTGGAATCAGCAATGTACAAGAACTAGATGAAGGGACTATCCTCTGCCTGAGAAGATTTAAGGTGGTTAATCAGAGAAAAGAGCAGGAGAAGGAGCTCCAATCATGGATAGATAGTGACCCTCAAAGAAAAGAGAAATGGGGAACTCTTCTGAGTGATATGGAAGCGGTCTATCTTCAAACTCAAGAAGATGAGAAGCAAAACACTTATTTCCAAGAGACTTTAGTAAGAGGATCTGAGTTATTCAGGCTAATCTCCGCTACGAACATTATGATTAATGACCTTACTAAAAAAGATCAGACTCTCGACACGATGGCACTCTCTCCATTAACAAGTAGTAAGTTTGTTAATGCTTATGAAGCCATATTCAGAGCCACAGATCAAAATGTTGAAAATGAGCTGACTGTTTATTCTATTAAGACCTTCTTAAGGAATGTGGATCAGAAGGTTTGGAGCAATGAGATAATGGAGCTTTACAATAAATATGGTGGTGATATCGAACTTTTAGCTACCTCTGCAATTAAAGAAAGTAGCTTTTCCGATAGAGATAGGTTCCTGCAAGTTATGAAGAGTAATCCTACTGCTTGTCTCCTCAAAAAAGACCCGCTCTATATTTTATACCGCACCATTACCATGCAAGACTTAAATAAGAGGATTCAGGAGGTAGAGAATAGAGTCGGAAAGTCAAAATCATATTATGAGAAACAATATACCAATGCTCTCTATGAAATGAACCTCGAAAAAGGGCGCGTTCAGTACCCTGATGCAAACTCTACCATGCGTATTACTTATGGAAATGTGGGAAGCATCTCCCCATCTGATGGGATTTATTACTCTGAGCATAGCACTTATCAAGGTATTCTCGATAAATACAATCCTGATGATTATGAGTTTAAGCTTAAAGAAAAACAACTTAACCTGCTTGAGAAGAGGGAGTGGGGACGCTGGGCAGACAAAAAAACAGGCTCTCTACATATTAACTTCCTATCTAACAACGACATAACAGGTGGAAACTCAGGAAGCCCTGTTCTAAATGCCAAAGGAGAGCTCGTAGGTCTTGCTTTCGACGGAAATAAGGAGTCTCTTGCCGGAGATTTTTATTTCCACCCGGAACTTAATAAATGTGTGAATGTGGATATCCGTTATGTACTTTGGATACTCGACAAATATGCAGGTATGGGGAATATTTTAAGTGAAATTGGAGTTAATTAGATTTTTTTTATATTTGTACCCTATTAACGAACTACCTATGTGATGAAACGCACTATTATTGCTGTTTTATTTGGATTGATTTCTATCATCACCTACTCTCAGAAATATTCTTTTTCAGGGAGGGTTCTTATTAAGGGTACCGATACTCCTGTTGATTTTGCTACTGTTCTCATAAAAGAGAAAGAGTTATGGAGTGTTGCCAATGATAAGGGGGAGTTTGTTATAAATAATATTACTAAAGGAAAGGTTCATGTAGAGGTTTCTTGTCTGGGATATGCAAGTTCCACTATAGAGTTAAATATAACCGGAGATATAAAAGGGATGACCTTTTACCTCTCTGAGGATAACTTGACACTCGAAAATGCAGTGGTTACTGCTAAGGAGAACTCCAATAGTGCTACCACTAATAGAACAATAGATCGCGTAGCTCTTGATCACATGCAGGTTACCAATGTTACCGATATCTCTTCTTTGCTCCCCGGGGGAGCATCTGCTAAAAAAGTCTCTCTTGACACCCCATCACAATTTGCAATACGTGCCTCCAGTAAAGCAGAGCTTGGAAATGCCACCTTCGGAACAGCGGTGGAGGTGGATGGTATAAGGTTATCGAGCAATGCTGCTTTTGGAGCCCCCTCAGGGGTAGATACAAGAAACATTGCCTCCTCCAATGTGGAATCAGTGGAGGTTATTACAGGGGTACCCTCGGTGGAATACGGAGATATGCAAAACGGAGTGGTTAAAATCAACACTCGAAAAGGGAAAACCTCCTATTTGATTACCACTACTTTAGGACCAAATGTAAAGAATTTCTCGTTCAGCAAAGGTTTTGAACTCAATAAAAATGCAGGTATTATAAATGCAAGTGCCGAGTATTCAAAATCTATTGGTAACAGAATGTCCCCATACACCACATACGATAGGAAAACCGTCTCCTTAATCTACTCCAAATCATTTAACTTAAATGGGCAGCCTATTAAGTTCTCCTTCGGAGTAACAGGTAATATAGGTGGATATAATAGCAAGAATGACCCGGATGCACTGAAAAACACATATATCTCTAAGAGTGATAACACCATTCGTGGTAACCTTAACGTTAACTGGCTACTAAATAAATCGTGGATTACAAA
>CAZXOP010000191.1:0-2487 GCA_964642235.1 uncultured Muribaculaceae bacterium | reverse complement strand
GGTTGTCAGTGCCAACAAGTCAAACATTTTGCAAAATTAAAAGAGCATTATCGAAGATTAAAGGAAAATGAAATCCAATCTACAAATAATTCATAAAAAAGATGGAACTAATTATGATATTTTGATATAACCCGAGTTTGCCACTCACATAATAAAAAGGGACCTTTAATTCGGACCCTTTTTATTAAAATATAGTGTTTTTCTATCGTTTTACTCATTTTAATAGCTATATTAAGCATTTTCTCATGTTCTGGGATTATTTATACACCACTGCATTTGGTAAAATTATGTACGCATATTATGTACCATAAGTAAAGATTATAGTACTTGAATGCTTGTTTTAATGTTAAGTAACTCCATTTTTTTAAACAGTTTTAATGGTATTTCAATATTAAAACTATCTAGTAATATCTTTAAGTCCTTGTCATCAATATTATTAAACCTATAATATCCATTTGTTATTTCTGATACTGTCCATTTATTTAATGCATGCTGTATTCTATGACCTGATAATCCCATAGACCACTTATTATCAACGCTCTCCTCTAGATGATTAACTATCTTATTTTGTATGATTCTAATGATGATTAATGATAATAAGCAAACTAATATATGTGAATTAATATGCTCTTTAGTTCTTACATACATTGGTCTTGTCTCCAAGTCACTTTTCATAACCCTAAATTGATCTTCTATTCTAGATAGTCCATGATATGTATCGATTACTTTTTGGTCTGGCATATCAAGTTCTGATGTGACTATTTGATAATATCCAAATGATTCTTTGTACTTATTAATTTTTTCGTAATCAATAATGGCTTTTAAATCTTTTGAATTCAGCATTTCACCTGTTTTGTTATTTACCAGTTCTTTCTTTAAAAATTTATTCATTATTTTAGATTGGCTTTTAGTTAGCCTAAAATTATCGGGATCTTTTTCAAGTTTATCTATGAATTCTAGAAATGATTTATTTTCATGCATTTGCTTATCGTAAAACTTTTTACTAAAATAGACAACAACTTTTTCAGTAATATCTTTAAATTCATTACCAACTTTTACTTTTCTTTTAATTGTTTGTGATTTATATTTAAAGTCCTTACTCTTTTGAAGATACCCCTCTGGGTTAAATATCCAATCTTTCTCCACTTTATTGGTTTTTTCGATAGATTTACTAATGATATATCCATTGTTTTGATTAGTCAAATAATATGAGTTATCCCCTCTATACATTCCTCTATCGCCGACTAGAATAAAACGGCCTAAATTTAAATCATTAATTGATTTCTTTAGTGCATCTTTTAAAGTTAAGTGATCTAAAGTGTTCCCGGGAAAAGTTTCGATTGAAATGGGGACCCCTTGTTCATCCATGAATAACCCCATCTGAACAATCGGCTGTTTTCTTTGTTCTTTGCTTACACCAAATTGTCTAATTCCCTTTAGTGATATTACCATCTTCATCAGTTATATCTTCATCAGATTCCTCTGTTTCAAAGAAGAAGTTAGTTACATCATAGTAAATTACATTTGTAGTTCTATGGAACTTATTAACTAGTCTATTGTTTACCCAGCTAATAAGTTTGTCTTTATAATCGTAAAGGAAACTTAAAGTATCATACACATTGTATTCATAAACATCTTTAATAACTTCAGAATAATAGTCATTGTTCTGGTTCACAGTAGCAATCTTTGATGCGGGATTTAAGATTCTGCCATAGATTAATAATCTTACAAACCCCATCAAATCAAACTCATAATTGGCTTGAGCTTTATATTTACCAATAAAAGAGGTAACACCAATTTCTTCCATAATTCGCTCAATTAAAGCATTAGCAAATAATTTGCTGTGTCCAATACAGTCTGGATCCCCTGCCTTAAAGGAGATGTCATAAGACTCAATAATCGGTTTAACATCAACAAAATTCATTAAAGAAGGAATTAAAGGGTTTCCACACTTAAATGAATCTTTAAGCCTGTTAAGATAATCAGGTTCACCATCATCAAAATTAGCTAGAGGACCAATATTAAAAAGGACAATCTTTTTAGAATAGGGAACCCCATTTCTAGAAACATATTTGCTTTGAGCTAAACGTAAATATTTAGAACCATTGTTATTAATACATTCAATATACACAATATCACCTTACCTATATACATACATATATTTTACTCTAAAACATTACAAAAGTCAAGGCAAAGAATAAAATATTTTTTCACAAAAAAACCATAAAAAAAGCCCAAAAGCACTCGCTTTTGAACAAAATATGGTATATATTAGCTATTTTTGGTAAAAACATACGTACATAATTTTACCAAATATTTGGAGTATTAAGTGGCAAACTCGGGATGTTGATATGATTGACCTTGATCCCTTAGGAGTATCAACACCGAATCATCATTAATTTATTAAAAAGGGTTTAATTAATAGTTTTAATATGATATAACCCGAGTTTGCCACTCACATAATAAAAAGGGACCTTTAATTCGGAC
>CAZXOP010000190.1:0-2527 GCA_964642235.1 uncultured Muribaculaceae bacterium | reverse complement strand
CTGATCACTCAGGTCTCTATCATTTATCTAAGCAGTCTACCCCCCGACATTAGACGAGCAGCCATTATCGGTATATTTGACCTTGCAGGTCATAGTGGCATACGAAGGAGATGTCGCCATACTCCCCCCGTGGGCTCTTACCCCACATTTTCACCCTTACCCCAAAAGGGGCGGTTGTTTTCTGTTATGCTCTACGTAAACTTACGCCTACCTGTGCTTTCCACAGTACAATGCTCTTTCCTGTCCGGACTTTCCTCCACTATGCAAGCATAGCAGCGATAGAGCGCCTCACCTCGGATGCAAAGGTATAAAAAACAAATAAAACCAGATGGTTTTTGTGGAGAGATTAATAGATAAATGGTATAACGCGCTTCCGTTTTAGTTTTGTAAATTCCTCACCAAACTCTTCGGTGTATTTTTCATAGAGGGAATTTGCACGAGGGGCGAGATTGGCAAATGTCCAGATACAGAAGAGTGCGCCCGGAAGTGACCAAGTGAGTATCGCAAACCCAAACCACTCTGTAATTTCTCCAAAGTAATTGGCAGAGGAGACAAATCGGAACATCCCTCCGCGTGGAATATAGTGTTTAGAATCCCCTTTTTTACGAAGATTTCTGATAATATGATCTGAGTGTAGGTTTACAACCATCCCAAATAGGAATATTAAAGTCCCAATAATGAATTGCGGAGTAAGAAGCCATTCAGTGGTATAAAACTCTCTCGAGTAGAATGGCGGAGAGGAGTAGATAAAGAGCCAACTCCCTATTAAATATACATTTACCAGATTAAAACAGATCCCCATAATTACCACTGAGATAGGCATCTTGCTTCTCCCTTTAATTAGGAAAGGGAATATAAAGCTCCTTTGAAAATAGTGGCCTAAGAAGAGGAATGTCATTATCTTGACGGAGATATTCGATTCAAGTCCATATATTATAAAGAGTACAAGCATAAAGATAAAAACAGGGAGTTCCATTATTATCCAACCTATTCTATTCGGTATGGCAGGTCCCCATTTTCTGTCGCGCAAAAAACCATATCCCACTTTTATATATTGCAGCACGAGATATACTACTACTGCAAGAAAGGTCATTATTTGAAGGATAATACGATAAGTATCTGGTAGTTGAGAATAAGTTGTTTCCACTACGGTTTAAGTTTTATTATTGTTTGGAAAATGGTCGTTTCTCCATTTTTCCCCTCCACGAAAAAGGCGTTATCTGAGGGGGATGACAGGTAAAGGTCAATGGTATCTTCTATGCGAGTTTCGTGGGTGAAGTTAATTTGGAACTCTGCAATCTCCTTATTGAGTAGAGTCTCCACCGGAATACAATCTAATGCCCATTCTAAGTATTTAGCATTATTAGTATGCAGGTTCATGTCTAAGTCTGAATAGAGGACTGTATGTTTTCTGCAAATTACGGACTCTTTAGGGGAGATTAACTTTTCGCATGGCTGGGCAATAGCGTCTTTATCATTTATAGAGTCTTTGGCAATAACCCCAAAGGCATTTTCTGCACGTTGCATCTTTCGTGTCTCTAAATTAATTATGAGCCAGGAACTTGTAGAGAGCACAAGCGGAGAACCATCCTCCGATTCAATGATAAAATCCCTAATGGCAAAAATCCCATTCATCCCTTTATGCCAAGTGGTAATGGAGACTTTTTCCTGCCATTTAGGTGCCCTGATAAAGACTATTTTTTGTCGGGAAAGAACCCAGGCCAGATTGTTTTTTATTAATTGGTCATATCCGAACCCTAATATATTTGCATGATTAGATGCTGCTTCCTGAGCGGAGCAGAGGAATGAGTATGCCTTGTAGTTCTGATTTGGATCTACTTCGGTGCTATCAACAGTAAAAAACTTTTTCAGGCTATTCATTGAATAAAATGTCTTTATTTAATCTTGCAAAGTTAATAAATTTACCATATATTTGCATCCCCGTAAGCCAAATCTTAAAAATCAATCTTATGTCAGCAAAATATGTCTTCGTTACGGGGGGAGTTACTTCTTCATTAGGCAAAGGAATTATATCCGCCTCATTAGCCAAACTTTTACAGTCCAGGAACTTAAAGGTTACCATCCAGAAGTTCGACCCCTATATTAATATAGATCCGGGGACTCTGAACCCCTATGAACATGGCGAATGTTTCGTAACCGAAGATGGGGCTGAAACAGACCTTGATCTTGGTCACTATGAAAGATTCTTGAATGTCTATACCTCAAGAGCAAATAGCGTTACCACAGGGAGAATATATAAATCCGTTATCGAGAGGGAGAGAGAAGGGGCATATTTAGGGAAGACCGTTCAGGTAATCCCTCATATCACTGATGAGATTAAACGAAGGATGCTGTTACTCGGTAAGACAGGTAACTATGATGTGGTTATCACAGAACTTGGCGGAACTTTCGGGGATATCGAATCCCTCCCTTATATAGAGGCTGTAAGGCAGATTCAATGGGAGTTACCCGATGAAGACTGTATCGTGGTGCATTTAACACTTGTGCCATACCTATCTGCTGCAAA
>CAZXOP010000189.1:0-2543 GCA_964642235.1 uncultured Muribaculaceae bacterium | reverse complement strand
AATACAACATGTATTGATGCCTCGCGGTATCGACAGCAATGAGCCTGCGATTGATATTGCGCATAAAATGCTGTCTATAATTGAGCGGTATGCGAATGATTATAAAGGTTGTATATGGTCAAATGATGATATATACCCCGTCAATCCTATTTCCCTCTCAGATATTAAACTTCTTAAGACAACAGGGTCCGAGCTGGTTGGTGCTGTTGATTCTGAGAATCATTTTAAGCGTAATATGTTCAGAACACAGGTTGCCTTACAAGAGGCGGGAAAGCCTATCTATAACTACAGCAATCATCTGCCCAACTGGTTCGATTTTGAGCGGCTTTTTAAGATAATAGATGAGTTTAAGTGTACGGAAGTCCCTTACCTTATCAATAGTCTTTATTTCAATTATTACTACCCTAACGAGAAGAGTATAAGGGTTAATGTCAATGAGCCGGATAATGGTTATAAATATGCTGTTTATGGCGATTTAGATGTGTTGACATTACGCAATGAAATAGAGAGGGGTGTTCTTTTTATTAATAACACGCAGGAGGGTTACAGTCCCGGACTTATTTTAACAATACGCGAATACCTATAATCATATTAAAACTATTCATCATGGATTTATCAAAATTTTCTAAAGAGGAGCTTGATGCACTCGAAGCAAAAATAGCTGAAGAGAAAGCTTCCCAAGATCGCAAAAAGCGCGAGTCAATAGACACATACAAGGAGCTTGTGAGCGATGCTGTTCAAGAGGCATTTGTCACCTTACAGGATCAGAGCCGGATGCTTGCCATTACAAAAGCAGGCATATATAAACTATTTGAAGCAGTCAAGGAGATGAAAGCCGACCTCTTCAAAGTAAAAGAGAATGGTCAGTGGAGTCACACTTTTACAGACAAAGACGGAACCAAACGCATTATTCTCGGTACAAATACACTTGACAACTATGACGATACAGCAGATAACGGTATTGCTATGGTAAACGAGTATTTAGACTCTCTTGCAGAAAACAACCCTAATGCTGAGCAGGCAGTTAAGATCTGTCGTAGCCTTATGGCACGTGACCGCAAAGGTAATTTAAAACCCTCTAAGATAGTAACTCTCCATAACCATGCTCGCAAGAGTTATAACTCTAAATTTATTGATGGAGTAGAGACGATCATGAGTGCTTATAAGCCTGTAGCAAGCAAGACATATGTACGCGCCGAATATAAGAATGATAAGGGCGAGTGGGTAAATGTTCCACTTGGAATGACAGAGGCTTAATGAGCGAAACCCCTGATGGTCTTAGTGGCGGTTCGACTCTGCCACAGGGGACAATATAAGAACAAAAATGAGAACGAAAAGAGGTAAAATAAAGGGTCAAAGTTATCGTAAGAGAGTATCTGACATTAATCGTATTTACGAAGAACACATGCGCAGTGGTTTGAGTAATCGAGAGATTCTCAGACGTTACATACAGCCTATATATCCTATCTCTGAATCCACAATGTATAATATTCTAAAGGCGGAGTACAAGTTTGAGGCGAATCCGGCAGATGAGCAGTTACCGAGCCTGTTCGATGATGAAAATAATAATTCTAATAATATGTGATGTGAATATTAGACTTAAAGTAACAGGCACCTATGTCACATGGGGGAATTTCGATAATCCTTTTGAGCGAGTCATAGAGTTGCCTGTTACTTTTTTATTTGGTGACATAGTAAAAAGTATTCCGGAAATATCTGAAGAGTACGGTTATAATATCGAAAAGGTAGAGGTCATAAAATAAAAACCCCCGATAATCGGGGGAAAATAATCTTATTATTTCTTGAGTCACATCATGAGTCGATTATAAATCGCATCTAAGATGCGACCCATAATTCATGATAAAAGAATTAATTGTATTTCTTTCATTTTAAATGAATTAAAAATTAATAATTAAATATCTGAATTACACACATCATTTAAGTGATGTGCTTTTGCAAAGGTACTCAATATTTTTTTTAATTTACTTTTTTATGTTAAAGTGTAAAACATGTGAAATAATTTTTATCTTTGCATCGCATTTAAATCATTGCGCGTTGGAAAACACCTTCTTTTCAAGGTTCCCTGCTCGCTGAGAAAAAGACCCGGTATATCCCAATATCGGGTTTTGTCTTGTTACCAAGACATTAAGACCAATTTTGGTCAAAAAGAAAAGGAGGTGTTTGACATGTACAATGATTTAAATGCAAAAAACAAGGAGGCCGGATACTACGTTTATTGTAAATATATTGTCCGAAAAGGCAGGATCATTTACCCTAAACGAGGGAAAGTATTCAGATTTTGGGTTAACAGTAATGTTGCCTAATACTTCTGTTGTTTTTACAGGCGGAGCTGTGGGAAAAGCTTCGCTTGTTTTTTTACTCTTCTGTGGAGTACGAGTATTCTTGTTCGTAAACTTTTATTCTTCCGGGGAGGGAGTAGGTTCTTGATTTAACTCTAATAAATTGACGTTTTGAGGTGTTAGACACCTTGCCGTGAATTGTGCGGTGTACTGCAAGTCTGAGCTCTTGACGTTGTTGAGCAT
>CAZXOP010000188.1:0-2592 GCA_964642235.1 uncultured Muribaculaceae bacterium | reverse complement strand
GCCTCTTCGAGTAATCGTGAGTTATAATTCATCTGTTTTCGGAAAAGTAATGATTGACAGCATTACGAACCGAACCATATTCGAGAAGCATCTTCTTTGCAAGCTCATAGTCCGTAAGCTTAGTCTCTTCCATTATCATTTTAGTCCCCCTATCCACCAGCTTTGCATTAGTAAGCTGCATATCCACCATTTTGTTCCCTTTCACATGTCCGAGCTGAATCATGGCAGAGGTAGAGATCATATTAAGAATCAGTTTTTGAGCTGTCCCCGACTTCATACGGGTAGAACCGGTAACAAATTCGGGTCCCACTACTGCCACAATCGGAATATCCACCTCCTCAGCTACAGGAGCATTAGGATTACAAGTTATACAAGCAGTAAGGAGTCCCCTCTTTCGAGCCTCTCTAACTGCCCCTATCACATAAGGGGTAGTCCCGGAAGCTGCTATTCCCACTATTACATCATCTTCGTCTAATCTATAAGGTTCTAAGTCTTTCCACCCCCCATCATAACTATCTTCAGCAGCCTCAACAGCTTTTCTTATAGCAGAATCGCCTCCGGCAATAAGTCCCACTACCAAATCAAGTGGGGCACCATAAGTAGGTGGAATCTCAGAGGCATCGAGTATCCCGAGACGACCACTGGTTCCGGCACCCAAATAGAAAAGCCTCCCCCCTCTCCTCATCCTCTCAACTAAACCCTCTACCAGTTTTTCAATCTGAGGAATACATTTTGCTACAATCCCAGGTACTGTCGAATCCTCTCTGTTTATATTCTCAAGAAGCTCTTTAATAGGCATCCTCTCGAGATTGTCATATTTTGAAGCTTGTTCAGTAACCCTCATAGCTATATAACTCCTTGATGATAATCTACTAATCCTGAAATGGGAGATTTTAGAATTTTCCCTAATTTCATCCCCTTTCTTCTTATACTCTCTTCGAGGATATCCCTATAATGAAATGCCACAGAACCGACAAAGTTCAATGGATAATTCATATAATCGTAGTGAACAATATTTCTTGATAAAAACTCATCAAAACTACTCAATAGCATCCTACGCACATGAGGATCTTCTCTATACTCGAAAATAAAAGGAGAGAAAGAGGCAAGAAATTTACTTGGTACCGGCTCTCTATACACTTTCTGCACTATTTTTATATAATCGAGGTCGAAACGTTTAACGAACTCTTCCTCTATCTCCTTAGGAAGAAGTCCTTTAATAAAATCTGATAAAAATCTTTTTCCCAAATAGGCACCACTTGCCTCATCGCCAAGAATAAACCCACCGGCTCTCACATTCTTAACTATCCCCATTCCGTCATAAAAACAGGAGTTAGAACCTGTCCCTAAAATAGAGGCGATCCCTGCTTTATGTCCACATAGAGCACGTGCTGCTGCAAGCATATCAGACTCTGCAGTACAATTTGACTTTGGAAAAACTTCTTTAAAGCAGGTTTGAAGACCACCAATTATTTCTGGAGAAACAACCCCTGCACCATAAAAAAAGACTTGACGAACATTAGGTCCTATAATGGGTAATAGTTCGTTTTTCAATATTTCTACAATTCTTTCTTTACTTAAAAAAACAGGATTAATACCTTCGGTGGCGATCTCTTTCACTTCACCCTTATCGGTGAGCGCGCGCCAATCGACTTTGGTCGCCCCGCTATCAGCTATTAGTAACATATCGGTTTTATTTGATTAATACTCTTGCAAAATTAGGAATTATTTCGATAAAACCCCTTTTTTTCTCCAGTAATAATAACCATAAACAGCCGCACATATATAGACAAAATACAAAATAGTAGTCGGATAGAGTCCTTGGATGAAATAAAGTATTACTGCTAATAAATCTGCCACTATCCATACAAGCCATTGCTGTACATAAGAACGCGAAAGCCAATAAGTTCCCAAAACACTTAGAGCCATTATAATAGAGTCTAAAACAGGATATGGATCTTTCGAATAACTCTGAAGTAAATACCAAATAGGAAAAAAGACTACCACTGCCCCAATAGAGGAGATTACCCCCTCCTTAAGCGACAACTTCCGTAGTAACAACTTATCTTCTTTATTATTACCCACATTTTTATTGTGTAGTTTTTTCCATTGATATATACCATAGAAGCTCATCCCAAAATAATAGACCTGTATTAACATAGAGGCATAGAGTTTCTCGTTTGCAAATAGATAGATATAGATAGCCGAAAGGAAAAGACCTAAAATCCACATTGAAGGGCGTTTAAGTATTTCGAGAATGACATAAACTATACCTATTACAGTACCTATTACCTCTAATATTTGGGCTATTTCCATTAAAAATTATATGCTACTTTGAAAACAAAATTAGCTTCCGGTTGCGGGTAAAACCCCTCTTCTAAATAGGGAGTAGAACCATCTGCAAATATAGCTCTATAAACCCAAGCATTCGATACAAATTTATTATTTGTGATATTATCTGCGAAAATTGAGAGGGTAATATCCCCCCCCTTTTTCAAAGGGATCTGATAAGAGGCATTAGCCCCCAGAAGATAATAAGAAGGGAGACAACGCTCTGAAGATGAGGTGTTGTCATAATTGTGTTTGCCGACA
>CAZXOP010000187.1:0-2599 GCA_964642235.1 uncultured Muribaculaceae bacterium | reverse complement strand
ACTCTATTCCGACGAATAAATGCACCCCTATCCGTTAGGAAATATAACTATCCGGAAGGAAGAAAACCTTGGTTTTCTTAATAAATAAACAGAATGTTTATTTAATTATAATAATTAAGCAGCACTTTATTTTGACTTTTTCTAATCATATCATATACTTATTTTTTTTTAAATATCATGATTGAATTTCTGTGTTCAATTTTCTCATAGACGGACCTATGAGAGCTATTTTATAAGAATTATGAATAATTCGATCCATAATCGCATCAGCAAATGTTGGATCATCAAAAGTTTCATACCACTTTTCTGGTGGTATTTGACTAGTGAAAATACAAGAACCATTATTAATTCTATCATCAATGACTTCTAACAAATCTCTACTTTCAGAGATGCTTAATCTAGCCAAAGCGAAATCATCTACTATTAATACACTACATTTCTTTAGTTGTTTCATTAACTTATTATATGTACCTAATTCTTTTGATAGTTTAATATCATTTAATAACCTTGGTAATCTAAAATAAGCTACTGAATAATTAAGTTCACAAGACCTATTACCAAGAGCACAGGCAATATATGATTTCCCAGTACCAGTTGCTCCTGTTAATATGATATTATGGTGATTCTTAATCCAATTACATTCGTATAAAGAGTTCATAACACCTTTTTGTAAACCACGATCGATTGAATAATCAATATTTTCCATGGATGCATTTAGTCTCATATTAGATACCCTAATCATTTTGGTAACTTTTTTAGTACGTCTTGCATCTAGTTCTGAATCAAGTAACATTTCAAATCTTTCTTCAAAACTATGATTAATCATTAGTGTATCAGTTAATTGTGCTTGATAAGTATTTACCATATTTGATAAGTGAAGTTTAATCATTTTCTCAAAAATGATATTATTAGATGGATTAAGCAAAGTAACTACCTCCTCTAATATTTTGATGTTGGACAGGTTTTTCGTTTTGTTCTATTGTTTCAACGGTTTCAATCATCAACTTGATTGTACGGTAATTTGTTGGCATATTTTTATCGATGATTACTTTACAAATGGCTTTTAGCTTATCATCACCATAATCTTTACATAATCTTTGAATCCCTAATGCTCCTCGATATGCTTGTTCTTCAATGAGTTTGCCTTCAAACATTGATGTCATTACCCTTTTCACATCTTCAGATAATTTAGATGCCCAATCAATAAAGTTTGATTTATGGATGTTTTTAAATGATTGATGACTTTTTGGCATATGTGTTATTTCTGTTTTATATTTATATTTTTCATTAATAATCTTACTATGAGATGCTATTAACTGATTATCACAGTATATATTGATTTTATCACTATAGATTTCTGCTTTAACTTTTTTACCAACATAATGGTAGGGTACACTATAATAGTTTTTATCACAGTCTATATGATAATCAATATTAACTGTAGGATAGATTACATCTACATACGTAAATGGTTGTTCTGGTAATGGTCTCATATTAGGATAATCAATTTCAAGAAAATTTGATAATCTAGATCCCGATTTCTTTTGAAAAGGGATTTGGCTAAAATCCTTTAACGTTTCTAAGATTCGTTTATTTAATTCTTCTAAAGAAAAGAACTTCTCATTTCTAAGTGTACCCATAATATAATTTTGAGCTGCGTCATGAACTGCTTTTTCAACTGATGCTTTATCTTTAGGTTCTGCTCTTCTTGCAGGTATGATTCCAATCCCGTAATAATCAGCCATTTTTTCATATGATTCGTTTATAATAGGATCATATTTATGAACTTTAGTAACTGCTGCTTTATCGTTATCCGGAACTACGATTAATGGGATTCGATTATAATAGTTAAAAGCGTGAATATGAGCATTGATAAAGTTGACCTTTTCTTTGGTAAAAAATGCTTCAATGTATGGATAACTACTACAACCAATGCATGAGACAAATAAGAAAGCTTTAATTTGTTCCCCTGTTTTGCTATTATAAATATACATTGGATCTCCTGACCAATCCACATACATTTTTTCTCCTGGTTTACGATCAATCGTCATGGTTACTTTTTTACTCTTTAGATGTTCTTGTAATAACTCAAAGAAGCGTGATCTCTCATATCCATTAGGATGCATAGCTCCATGCTCTCTCCACAAGGTCATTCTTGTAACATGAGGTTTTGCTAACTCTTTTTCTAAATGTTCAAAATCAAGGATTGGTTTATCATTCATTTTGATTACTTTTTCAGGATAAATAATCTTTTCTAATTCTGAATCACTTAATTCATTTACTTGTTCCTTCGTTAAATTATTAAGTTTGATTGCATTCACCGCTGTTTCAACAGCACTACGAGCACAATTACATAATCTACTTAATGTTTTAACGTGCTCTTCCCCGTTCAAATAAAATTGTACAATTCTTCTTACTTTTGACATATCATTTCTCCTAGACATTTTCTTTCCTCCATATAAAATATCATTAATTAGATTTTATAGGAAGATTTAATATGTGTCAATAAAAGGTGCCTTTATAAATCGGAATTATATGCCTTTATAGAACGGAATGAGTGTCTTTATAAATCGGAATGGGTGCTTTTATAGAATGGAAT
>CAZXOP010000186.1:0-2637 GCA_964642235.1 uncultured Muribaculaceae bacterium | reverse complement strand
ATTAAATTTTGGTTTCATATCGTATTAAATCGTTTTATTTCGTTTCCACATTCTATGGCTCCAGAGCCAATTAGATTTATTTATATTTATACTCTCCTCAAGCAGTCTCGCATACTCTTTTGTAATAAACTGCGGTTCAGTTTTAGAGGCAAAATCGCATATCTTCGTAAGCCTGATTCTATATTTTCCCCTCTCATATCTGTCATTCTCTAAGAAAAAGACTGTCGCATCTATCTCCCTTGATACAAATTCGGGACCACTTAACATCAAAGTCTTTTGGTGAAGAAACTCAAACTCATAAGCACGGTCTGTTCCGGAGGGGGGTGGAGCTTGGTCTCCAAGCATCAAATAGAGTCCTCCCTGCTCTTTTCTGGCAATAATCTTTTTTAAAACATTCTTTGCATCATAAAGAGTAACCGCCTGATGTTTATTTCTGATATTCTCGGTCAGTCTATTCATAAACTTGCTCTCAAGATACTTATAAACGGTTATCGAATCTGAAAGAGGGACGACCATATCACCAGAAATTCTATAATTTTTCACGACAGTATAATACTCCCAATTCCCCTGATGCCCGGCGAGTAACATAACATTCTTATTCTCTTTAAAGGCTTCTGCTATAAGATGATAGTTCTCAAATGTAATCCTTTTAGCCACCCTATCTGATGAACGGGTAAAAGCCCATATCGCCTCAACCATAATATCCGCAAGGTTTCTATATACTTGCCTATATATCTTTTTAAATTCTCCATAACGGAGATTAGGAAAAGAGCGTGCAAGATTTATATAGATAACGGAGCTGCGATACCTAAACACATACCTTAAAAGGAATGATAGTATGTCTGCAAAAAAATAATGCACCTTTAATGGTAAAAGAGAGACTACATATACCAATAAAAGAAGCGGATAATATAAAATTCTATACATCTTTTAACTATGTAAAAACAAAGTTACCCATTTTTTATAAAAAACCTTTATTTTTTATTAATTTTAATATCTTTGCAAACTATAACCAACGGATTTACTTAATAATTATAATTAAAATAAAAACTTTATGACTATTTTTATTATCGCCATTATCATTCTTATTGCTTCCGCGACATTTGTTTATGTCTCCAATAGGAATGGTCAACCCCGCGGACTGATTGCAGCCGCCTTAGCAAATATGGGTGAGCGTTTTGGCTTCTACATTATGATGGCCATTCTGACTCTATTCTTATCAGCTAAATTCGGACTACCTAAAGGTCCTACCGGGTTAATTTATTCCATTTTTTATGCTCTTATCTATGTCCTTTCACTTGTCGGAGGTTTGATTGCCGATAAAACAAGGAATTATAAGGGTACCATTCTTACAGGTCTTGTTCTTATGGCTGTCGGTTACTTCGTAATAGCTATTCCGACCCCCACACCTGTATCGAATCTCGGTATCTTCCTTGCTTTGACCTGTGTCGGACTATTCGTAATAGCATTTGGTAACGGTCTATTCAAAGGTAACTTACAGGCAGTAGTAGGTCAGCTTTATGATAATAAAGAGTATGCCGGAAAGAGAGATGTCGGATTCCAGATATTTTATATGTTCATTAATATCGGAGGATTCTTTGCCCCATTTATTGCAATAGGTGTTAGGAACTGGTGGTTAACAAGAAATCAGTTCGCTTATAATCCCGATCTACCTGAACTTTGCCACAGATATATAGATGGTACCATTACCCCTGAGGCCACAGCTCGTCTTACAGAGCTTGCAGGTTCAGCCTCTTTAAGTGGTGCTCCTGAAACACTCCTCAAATTCTCAAATGATTATCTAAATGTATTCAACACAGGATTCCACTATGCATTTGGAGCAGCTATCGTGGCGATGGCTATCTCTTTGGTTATATTCTTAACTAATAAAAACAGACTTCCTGACCCTAAGGATAAAAAGAAAGCCTCAGCTTCAGGTGATTCTGATGTTCAGATGAGCGTTAAAGAGATTAAACAGAGAATATATGCTCTACTTGCTGTTTTCGCAGTGGTAATTTTCTTCTGGTTCTCATTCCACCAAAATGGTCTTACCCTTACTTGGTTTGCACGAGATTACACAGATTTAAGTGCTATTAATATAGACCTCGGATTCACTCAGATAGTCGGTGCAGAGATATTCCAATCCATTAATCCATTCTTCGTAGTATTCCTAACCCCTATAATTATAGGAATATTCGGATGGTTAAGAGCAAAAGGGAAGGAGCCATCCACTCCGAGGAAGATTGGAATCGGTATGGGTATAGCGGCTGTTGCCTATATCGTTATGTCAATCGGTTCAGCAGGTCTCCCTTCTGCAGCTGAGGTTGCAGCTCAGGGTGGACTTGATAATGCTCACCGTATCTCCCCGATGCTTCTGTTCGGAACATATTTCATACTGACCACAGCAGAGCTGTTTATTTCTCCGCTTGGACTTTCATTTGTATCAAAAGTCGCTCCTCCTCATCTCCAAGGGGTAATGCAAGGGTGTTGGCTAACTGCCACAGCTCTTGGAAATCAGCTCCTATTCTTAGGTGGACTTTTATATGATAGTATTCCTCTTTGGGCTACTTGGCTTGTATTCGTGGTGGCTTGTACTCTTTCGATGGGAGCTATGCTTGGAATGGTTAAATGGCTTGA
>CAZXOP010000185.1:0-2679 GCA_964642235.1 uncultured Muribaculaceae bacterium | reverse complement strand
CAAGTGGAAAAGAGCTGTTAAAGAGGATGCCGGAGAGATACTCCGTAGCAGATAAACAATGAATAATAACATCAAATATCCAGTACAAAATCAGGCTCTTGTTCCTTTTATTAAACATTATTTTGTACTGGATTTTGACTATTTAGAAGAAAAGGACACTACTTTTAAAATCCCCCCTACCGGTTACCCTGTTCTTCTTTTTCAATTTGGTAAGAAACATAATTTTTATAATCACCTTCATTATACCTCTGAATCACTTATAATAGGGGAGTTAAGTCGTCATGTAATGTTACACCCCTCAAGAGAGACTAAAATATTAGGGGTAAATTTTAAACCATACGGGTTATATAATCTTTTAGGTATATCACCACGACATATTTTAAATAGCGGGTTTAAGAGTTGTGAACTCTTTGGAAAAGATAATGTAGATAATATCTCATCGACTATTAAAAAGGAAGGGATAGAAACCGGAATAACCGAAATAGAAAAATTGCTATTAAAATATAAAAATAACTCTACTAAACTGCAACCATATTTTGATAAAATTGTCGATGATATCGAAGAATTAAGGGGTTTGGTTAATGTTTCCGATTTAATTAATAATAAAGTATCTATCCGCACTTTTCAACGATATTTTAAAGAGATTATTGGAGTTTCACCCAAATTGTTTTGTCAAATACTACGACATAAATACATTTTAGAGCTTATTTACCAAAACCCTGAGTTACAATGGAATGATCTGCTCTTAAATGGATATTACTATGATTTTTCCCATTTTACCAAAGATTTTACAAAATTTTCGGGGTTAAAACCCTCAGAATACCTCCAGATAAAAAATGACTTTGCTTCTGTTTTACTCAACGAAACAACAGAATAAAGTAGTTCTATCTTTTAATACAACGAACAGAAAACCCGTATGCTCTCCTGAGGGTATAAATATTAGTATCTCCGTATGCAAAATGCCAATACTCAGCAAGGATATCTGAGAGGCCTGTAGTCCAATATCTTCCATAGCTATCGCGCTCTCTGATACTCCCTCCGGCATTTCTAAAACCTGCAGCAGGGAAAAAGAGAGTCCCATGGTTACCTCTTATGCTACGACCGACCATATTAGTATTTGAGCCATGTGTTCCACTCCCCCAATAGGGACGATTTTCTAATAATCTCGATAATTCTTCATAGTTAGGTACTCTCCAACCTTCAGGACATGGATCGTTCCCCCATAAAGATAATTGGGCAGAAGCTTTAATTGCATACCAATCATAAGTAATAGTATTATTATCTGTCTTATAAAATGTATTTGGTTTAGGGGAGCCACCATTATTAGAAAAAATAGATGTTGAAGGGTCATAAATGGTTTCTTCTATTAAAGGGGTAGAGGCATCATTTGAATTATAACCTTGTCCGTCTTTTCTTCCCCACTGATATAACTTACCATATTTATATCCCTTACTCTCATCGGTTGAGGGCTCATATCCACAGTTTACAGGAGCGAAAACCTTAACACCTAATGCTCCGAGATCAAAAGCCACTCCATCACCATAGCCACAATAGTCCAAGTTCGTTTTAGAATAAGTAATAGCTATGGGCTTTATTTTTGAGGCAGATAAAGACAAGGTATTAGATGTCTCCTTTATCATGATTCCGTTATTTTTTGTCTGTATTACCATAGTAAGGTCTTTTGATGGATAATTGCCTGAAGGTACTACCATAAAAAAAGCTCGCTCCTCACCTTTTGGTATCATAACTCCCCCTCCCGATTCATTCTCACAATATAACAATATAGAGTTATATCCCCCCTCTGTAAGAGACTTTGTCATTAAAACATAATTGGAAGATAAGTACTTAACTTCAGCTTCACCGCTTAATGCTTTAGTCTTACTGTATATGGCGATGGATTTAACTATTATATCTTCTTCCGTTGGTGCAGTTACAGTTATTTTTAATAAAGTGCATAAATTTTTAAAAACAAGTTTACTCCCCTCTTCCCACTCATTAATATATGCAGCAGCGGGATTATATCCATCTTGAAATCCATCTGCTTTATAAGGCTGTGTTAGATATAAGTAAACAGTAAATGAGTTATTTACGGTATTATAATTAAAAACACTCCCTGATGGATAATAAGCCACTATTTTCCCTCCAAGAGAAGCTGTTCCACTAAAAGAGGCTATTGTACTCGGAGTTGTAGCCATAGAAGTAAAGTTTGACATTTCTGTCTGATTGTCTGCATCTGAAATAATACATATTTCATCATCACTACCCCATAAAACTTTAAGACCACTAACTCCCCCCAAAACCGTTTTAGTCTCAGGTTGCGAAAGTAGAGCATCTATCACCGTAATTTTCCCTTTACTGTTTTCCACAATTGTGTCATTATTAGTACACCCGTTGGCAACTAATAATATCGTAAATATTAAAATTGTTATTTGTTTCATACACTAAATGTTTTTTACCACTCATAAGGGGAGTCTATAGTAAAAGGGTCGGTTCCTACGCCATCCCACGAAGTAGCAAAGCCAAATTCTACTTTAAACTCTACAATATGAATCATGGGTTTAATGTACTCTTTTACACCTATTTGAAAATCCGATTCTTCCTTAATCATTACATATAATTTTTAAATAATTAATGTTTATATGTACAAAGAAAAGAGAGTTATAATATATAGATGTGTAA
>CAZXOP010000184.1:0-2718 GCA_964642235.1 uncultured Muribaculaceae bacterium | reverse complement strand
CCTGTCGTTACAAGAGGGAGACCCCCCTCTTTGAATATGCCCAAGTGTGGTAACACGAACCTCATAATCGGGAATTTTAGCCTTGACCTTGGCAGCCACCTCGTGTGCATCCCCCTGCTCCCCATTTTCAGAAACGATAACTATCCCCGAGGTTTTGTTTTTACGTCTTTCACGAAGTAGGTATTCGCAAAGTCCATCTACCGAGAGGGTAACCTCCGGTATCAGAGTGGCTTCAGCACCTGTTGCAATAGCAGTGTGAAGTGCAATAAAACCTGCGTCTCTCCCCATTACCTCTACGAAAAAGACAAGATTGTGACTATCTGCAGTATCACGAAGTTTATCTATTGCAGAGACAGCAGTATTTATAGCAGTGTCGAACCCTATTGTATAATCAGTACCATAGATATCATTGTCGATGGTCCCTGGTATCCCTACTACCGGAATCCCGAACTCCTTATAAAGGGTGTTTGCTCCCCTAAAAGAACCGTCCCCACCTATTACCACTAAGGCATCAATCCCCACACTCTTCATATTTTCCACCGCCAGCTCCCTGTTCTTCCTCTCCTTAAATTCTGGGCAGCGAGAAGATTTAAGCATTGTCCCTCCACGAGAGATAATTTTGGAAACCGAATGGGACTGCATTGTCATAAAATTAGCATTTACGAGTCCGCTAAAGCCTCTCATAATCCCTACTACCTCCACACCATAGTAAGTAGAGGTGCGCACAACAGCTCTAATTGCTGCATTCATTCCTGGCGAATCACCGCCGGAAGTTAAAACTCCAATTTTCTTTATTTTATTTTCCATGGGTGCAAAGTTAGGGTTTTCTACATAATTGATTACTTTTGTCGTGAAAATTTTATATAAGTTTATGCAAATCGGAACAATAACTCTGCGGGATAAGCCCCTTTTTTTAGCTCCAATGGAGAATGTTACCGATGCATCTTTTCGTTATATTTGTAAAAAGTTCGGTGCCGATATGCTCTACACGGAGTTTGTCTCCTCTGACGGGCTTATTCGTGATGTGGGGGCCACTCTCCAGAAGTTGGAAATTTTCGACTACGAAAGACCAATAGGGATTCAAATCTATGGTCATATTCCTGATGCAATGGTGGAGGCTGCGATGCGTTCGGAGATGGCAGCACCCGATTTGATTGATATTAATTTCGGTTGCCCTGTCAATAAAATTGCGAAGCGTGGAGCAGGTTCGGGGATGATGCGAGAACCGGATAAACTCGTGGAGATTACGCGAAGGGTGGTGGAGGCGGTGAAAATTCCCGTAACGGTCAAGACAAGACTTGGGTGGGACGAGGATTCAAAAATCATTGTGGAACTTGCAGAGAGACTGCAAGATGTGGGGATTGCAGCACTTACCATTCATGGGAGAACGCGTGCCCAGATGTACCGAGGAGAGGCGGATTGGACGTTAATCGGGGAGGTAAAAAACAATCCACGTATGCGTATTCCAATTATTGGCAATGGAGATATTACCTCTGCTACGAAAGCTGCGGAGGCTTTTGACAGATATGGGGTCGATGGGGTGATGATAGGGCGTGCCTCTTTTGGGCACCCTTGGATTTTCAATGAGATTCGACATTACCTCGATACAGGGGAGGAACTTCCTATTATGAGTATCCCTGATAGGGTGGCACTTGCACGTGAGCACCTTGCAAAGTCTGTGGAAATCAAAGGGGAGAGGGTAGGTGTCCTCGAAATGCGGAGGCATCTCTCCTGTTATTTCAAAGGGGTTCCTAACTTCAAAGAGACCAGACTGAAACTCGTAACTGAGCCGAATGCTCTCGAGGTCGATAGGATTCTTGAAAATATTTTGCTCCCTTGAATTATTTATCTATCTTTGCACCCCAAAAATTTTTATTTTTTAACTTAAAAATCAACAAAGTGGACACACAAAGTTACAAGACAGTGTCGGCAAACGCATCCACAGTAAACAAAGAGTGGGTGGTGGTTGATGCTACCAATCAAACATTGGGTAGATTTGCTTCCAAAGTGGCAGTGATGCTTCGCGGAAAGCATAAAGCTAACTTTACTCCTCATGTGGATTGTGGTGACAACGTGATAGTTGTTAACGCAGAAAAAATTCGCTTGACCGGAAACAAGTTAACTGAAAAGCAGTATGTTAGTCATACCGGATACCCCGGAGGACAACGCTTTACTACTCCTAAGAAATTGTTAGCAAAGAAACCGACAGCCGTAGTAGAGGAAGCTGTAAGAGGGATGCTTCCCAAAACCCGCCTTGGATCTGATTTGTTCCGTAATCTTTATGTTTATGAAGGACCGGAGCATCCTCACCAGGCACAAACCCCTCGAGTTATTAATTTAAACGAACAAAAGTAAACAGAGCATGGAAGTAATTAACGCCCTTGGAAGACGGAAATCAGCAGTAGCTCGCGTTTACGTGAACACCGTAGGTAAAGGAAACATTACGATCAATGATCGTCCATTTGAAGAGTACTTCAAAGAAGACACACATCGTTATATCGTTCGTCAGCCTTTAAACCTTACAGGTACCCTTGAAAAATTCGACATCAAAGTTAATCTTGATGGCGGTGGAATTACAGGACAGGCAGAAGCTCTCAGACTTGCTATTTCTCGCGCACTTTGCGAAATAGATCATGATGCTTATCGCCCCGTTTTGAAATCTAATGGATTTCTTACCCGTGATGCCCGCGAAGTTGAAAGGAAAAAACCTGGACAGCC
>CAZXOP010000183.1:0-2747 GCA_964642235.1 uncultured Muribaculaceae bacterium | reverse complement strand
TGGCCGAGTACGCCCCCAGAAACTCTTCCGAGATTTAAATGTCTCGAAAGGTTTCGGGGAAGATTTGACTTTGATGAGGAGGTTTGCACTCAGAATGCATATAGCGAGGATTTGATGCAAACCTACACACGATTTTGGCAGATTCGGCGATTTCTATGAGGAGGTTTGCATTTAGAATGCATATAACGAGGATTTGATGCAAACCTACGCAGGGTTTTGATAGATTCGGTTCTTTTTGTGACGATGTTAGCATTTCAAATGCTCTGTGGCAAGGAATAGATGCGAACATGGACTGACTTTTGGCATATTTGGCTTTTTAAAGGAGGATGTTAGCAGATAGAGATGCTGTAGAGTAGTTTTGGTGCTAACATATTCGCGATTATTGGAGAAGGATGGGGAAATGTCAGGGCTTATCAGTCCCAAAAATGACCTCAACACACACCACCCCAACACAAGCCACTCAGGATAGGATTGACTGTTGAGGTCAAGAGAGAAAGCGCCCTGGAGAGGCTTTTGATTCCAACCTCAACACATACCCCCCTTACAGAACCCCCTATGGATAGGATCGGCTGTTGAGGTCAGGGAAAAGAGGAGAAAATGTTGGGGAATGGGGTAATAAGGGGTTGATTAATTAAAAGGATTGAGGAGATTGCGGGTCAAGCCCGCAATGACGTGTAGCTTGATAATCAGGCAGATACATTGCCGTTGCTAAGAATGGCACAGATTGCGTGTCGTGGCACGCAATGACATCGTTAATCTGCTCCCTCTTCGCACGCAATGACTTCGTTACTCTGTTCCCTCTTCGTTTTGGGTGAGGGGAGGGGTTTGGTCGAGGAGGCTTCTTTTGAGTAACTGTCTGAATCTAAATGTGGAGGCAAATTCGCTAAGGGCATAAACTAACAGAGCTACTCCGAATAGAATAAACATTAATCTTACCGTCTCTGAGGGTTTAAACATAATTACTACTCCGAAAATAGCAGTTAAAAGAGGCCCTATATAATATCCCCAGGAGAGTTTAATTTTTTTTCGTGCATATATCAGGCTGATTATTTCCCCTACTCCGAGAAGGAAGAGAATAATGGCAAAGACGAAGAATATAAACTCTGCAACATGCCCTCGGAAGATGACAAGTACTAATCCCATTGCTGCTGTAACAAGCCCGTTTAGTGATACGAGTGACACCCTATCTACTTTCCACTTTCCGGTACGTGCAAGGATAATGGAGATAATTCCACTCAGCATCAAGAGTAGTCCTATTATTATTATCATGGCATTTACGGTAACATCAGGCCATATTACCATTACAAGACCTATTATGGCTGCTACTATAGCTCTTGTATATCCATAAGAACGATCGTAAAAAGAGTAAATAATGTTCATACTACTTGGTATTGCACAGTATAAAATAGATTTTATTATTTTTCAAAAACTTTATCGAGGGCAAGAAGGCAGGCTCCGAGTACCCCTGATTTGTTTTGAAGTTTAGATACTACTACCTTGGTATCATTACTAACTATGCTTAGTGAATACTTTCGTATAGATGCTTTAATTGGCTGAAGGAGATAATCACCCGTCTCGGCAAGTACCCCACCTACAACCACATAGTCCGGGTTAAATATGTTAATTAAATTAGCTATCTGCTTACCAAGCTCTCCCCCCATATTTTCAAGAACCTCGATACAGAGTATATCCTCCTTCTCTACTATTGCATCCACAACATCATGAATAGAGATAGGTTTTCCTTCAGTAACAGCCTTAGAGAGACAGGAGAGAGAACCTTCACTAATCTTCTCCTTAACTTTTCTTATTAGCGCAGACCCTGACAACTCTGTCTCAAGACACCCTTTCTTCCCACAGTGGCACAATGTCTCATTATCGAACACGCTCATGTGACCAAACTCTCCCGCAAACCCTGATTTACCTCTGTATAGTTCACCATTTGCAATGATTCCTATACCGATACCCCATCCCACATTCACAAAAAGCATATTAGTCTGTTTTCCAGGATAATATCTACGGAACTCCCCATAGGTCATAGCACGAGTGTCGTTATCTATACAGACATTATATCCTATTTTTTCAGAGAAGATAGAGGCCAAAGGGGTCTCTCCACCAAAGTTGAAAATGCTGTAACTATATCCTGTTTCAGGATTTACCCTCCCTGAGATGTTGAAATTAATGTTTATGATTTTGTTTACATCAATACGTTTTGATTTATCATGTTTTACCCCCTCGATAAAAGATTTTACTGCATCACATATTTTATCAAGTACTTCCGGAGTATTTTCAAATCTAAAAGTATCATCCATAGAGAGTTTGAGAAATTCCCCGGAGAAATTAATCAAACCTATATTCAGTGAGAACCAACGAATGTCCACACCCATAAAGTAGCAGGAATCAGGATTTACTCCATACGCATTAGGGTGTCTCCCTTCTGTTTTAGTTTCGATTTTACCATAATCTAATAGAAACCCTTCGTCGCAAAGCTCGCTAATGTACTTTGTAATAGTAGGAACACTATATTCAAGTTTCTTAGCTATTTCAGGAATGGAGTTTTTTCCTTCGTGTCGGCAATAACTTACGATTTGTCTCTTTATATAACCAGATTTGGTTCTAGAGTTAAGTTTTATTAAAGACTCATTCATGACTATTATTATTATTTTACAAAGATAATAAAAAATGTAATCAATTATCGCTTAATTCTTTTGATTTATTTATATTTGTAACAAAATACTATTTATTATGAA
>CAZXOP010000182.1:0-2816 GCA_964642235.1 uncultured Muribaculaceae bacterium | reverse complement strand
TTAGAACCATCATCGGTACAGATATAGAGGTTAGAAGAGACTGCACGAAGCTCCTCCTCCATAATAATAAGATCAGCACTCTTAGCACCGAGGATAATATCTACCTCAGCCCCCTTCTCAAAAAGATATTTAGCCTGTGGATAAACAGGAGCTGTTCCAACTCCACCCGCAATAAAAAGATATCTCTTGGATTTAATCTCCTCATCGCTAAGGTGTATAAATTCGGAGGGTTGACCAAGCGGACCTACCACATCCGCTAATGAATCCCCTTCCTGTAAAGCGCAGATAGTTTTAGTGGAGGTGCCAATGCCCTGGGTTACTATCGTAACGCTCCCCTTTGCACGGTCATAATCGCAAATAGTGAGAGGGATCCTCTCCCCTTTCTCATCGACACGAACTATCAAAAACTGTCCCGGTTGTGCCGAGGCAGCAAGCCTTGGAGCTAAAACTTCTTGAAGACAGATGGTCGAAGTCAGATTTTTTCTTTTGAGAATTTTATACATATAACTTTATAAAGATAATGATTTGAAAGAATCGAATGAATACCCTTTTTTCTTCAAATATTTAATCATCTCCTTTAGCCTAAGGAACAATGGATCAGGGCGTTCAGAGACAACACCAGGGTGAATTAAGATTATGGCACCGTTAAGATTACTCTTCTGCTCAAAACGATACAACGCATCAATAAGAGAATCGGCTGTCTTATAACCATTCATACCGGGGTAAGTATAATCAGCAGGGGTGGCTGTTCCGGGGGTATAATTAATAACTCTCATCCCTATAGACTCAAGTGCAGCCACTGATTCAGAATTATAATGTTCATAAGGGGGAAGATACCAAGAAGCATCATCAGCAGCGATTCCAAACTTGGCAAGTTCTGCCAAATTCCTCTTCATATCCACCACCACACTATCAAAGGCAACAAGTGAGGAGTCCCTCTTAGCACCCCAAGGGGAGTAAAGAATATGTTTATCCGAATGTCCCCCCACATAATGCCCTTCATCTATCATCCTTCGTGTAATCTCTTTATACTGCTCCATCCTGAGAAAATTACCTGTAAGGAAGAATGAACCTTTAACACCCTGATTCTTAAGAACATTTAATATATGATTTCCCCCATTAAAGAGAGAGTCTGCTGAGAAAATAAGATATATTGTTTTAGTTTCAGGTTTTACTCTTACAGCCGCTCCGTACTGATCTTTGACCATCGAGACATTTTTCTGTTCCCTCCCTTTGCTCTCCATACTTGCAAAATAATATGTAAGCCCTGCCGTTCCATCCATTGTAGGTTCATTGCTTGCATAATCCCCGATATCATCGTGATAAACCGCTATCCCATTATTAAATGGGGCATATTTATCTTTATGTCTTAGAGAACCTGCTGCTCTCTCATGAAAAACCGTATAATAGACAGGACCATCTACAAGTCCCCCATAAGTCAAATCGCCGGTCAGGTGAGTATATGAGGAGTGAGGGGAGTCGGGGTAGTCGTACCCGGTAGGGAAACCGACTATCATAGATGTCCCCCATGGATTACAACCGAAAAGCCAATCACGAAGAGCTGTCTCCATTTCGAGGAAAGAGTTATCCCCTGTTACATTATTATAGAGCCTTGCCTGTGTTATAGCTGCAGAAGTAAGGTTATTTGAACACCAAATATAGGGGATTCCATGCATAAAAGGGTCTCCCACTGCTCTATCTTTAATAGATTGGAGTCCCTGACGCATAAACTCGGAGTATTTACTGCGAATTTTAGCATCATCCGACTTAGCGAGGTAATAATGTCCTAAATTAATGAAAGGGTAATACTGATAGTGTCTCCCCCTCCCAAGCTCCATCCAGGGGGTTATCGGTTCAAGTTCTCCCCAATAATTGGCATCAATTTTCCACTTCGGATTTTTAGAATATTGCATAAAAGTGGCTGCCGCAAGTTCAATATCGTCAGTGTAAGTATCCTCTTCGTAGAAATAGGGAGAGACAACGCAGGCAGTCTGGGTGTTCCCCGGAACCTCAAGTGCAAATTCATACGCAGGCTCTGCCTTAAATGAGATCTTCTCCGCAAATTCGGGATAATACTTTTTCAATGCCTCCGCTCCGAGAGCAAATGTGGAGGCAAATTTCCCCGCAGTGGAGGAAACACCTGTTGTTCTATTGATATATTTTGACAATCCCTGAGGCTGCCCTGTTACAAAATAGACAGGGCGTCCTTTACCGGGACCAAACCCGTAGTCCACTTTATCATATTGCGGGTTACGGAACCCTGCGTGGTCACGGTCGTCAGCTATCTGATTAAACATAACTCCACGTTCAGGATTCATCTTTACCATCCACTCAAGTCCCCACTTTGCCTCATCAAGGATATCTGGGATACCATTGGAACCCTTCCTCCCTCTTGCATCGTATTCATCCTTGAATATTGACTTATCCTCCTGCTCCATATATGCGAATAGCATATGATAAGTGGCTGTAGCAGATGTTGTAAGATATTGAAGATAATCTGTTGCATCATGCCATCCACCTGTTACATCTATCTTTTCTCCGCTTCGTGTGGGGTGTCCGACTATAAAACCATCGTGTTGATGACATAAAGCATCATTGTATGGATTGTCTCCACACCTCTGCTGACGCATATAGACCAGCATATAATCTGCAAGTCCGTCATAAGCGGAGGGGGAAATTTTAAAATCGACACTACGAGCTCCGTTACTTACTATATAATACCCTCCCGATGCTTTAATTGAAGAGAAATCAAGCCTGTATGCCCTCTTCATACTCCACTTTGAAGCATTAGTCGAGACCCCTTTCCCCTTAAACAC
>CAZXOP010000181.1:0-2888 GCA_964642235.1 uncultured Muribaculaceae bacterium | reverse complement strand
CCACAGACCAGAGAGTCCACCATCTCTCCCGAAATACGGGCATCTCTCCCCACCACCACTTTATACCTCTCCTTCTCCCCTATCCTCTCGCGGAGTCTTACTGAATATGCTGCTGTGAATTTAACCACATCGAGAGGTGTTAATGCCTCTCCGGGTGTCCCACCAATGGTTCCCCTTATCCCTGAAATCGATTTTATAAGTGCCATATTATTAATCTTTAAATTATCTCCATATCATTCATTTGAAGCCACCCCTGACGACCGTCAGAGAGCTCCACTCTACTCCACTCCCCAAGATGCTCGATTAACTCCACCTTAGTCCCTTCATGAAGGATAAAAAGTGATGTCCCCGTCTGGTTAGGAGAGGATTTAACCGAAGTTACAGGATTTATGATTATTGCCATATTCTCCTTTTTCATCTCTCTGTATGAAGTTATAGAAGAGGTCAAAGAGGTAATAAAAGAGAGTAACACCAAAATACCAACTATAAAAGAGGCTCTTTTAGCAGAGAGACTCCCGGCATATCTATAAAGAAGAAAAAATATCCCTAATAAAAGAAGAAGTCCAAGTGAGAGAAGAGCCCAACCATCCGAAGTCATAAGAGTTCTCACCGAACGCCCCCATGTAACAAAGACAAATTCCGGAACAGAATCTATCCTGTCGAGAGTAAATTGCTGTGCAAGAAGCAGATTATGCTGCGCATCCTTATAGTTAGGTTTTAGTTTTAGTGCCCTCTCATAATAGAGAATAGCATGAGCCAAATTTCCACTCTGTTTATAATAAGAGTTTCCGATATTATAGTAGAGCTCAGGGGATACATAACCTCCTTTCTCTATCTCCATAAAGCCATTAAGTGCCTGCTGAAAATCCCCTTGTGTATAGGCATGTGTAGCATCCCGCCATAGCGAATCCTTATCGACACCCCTTAATGAAGGGAGCGAGACTACCAAAAGAGTTAAAAATAGTATTGTTTTTCTCATATAAATTCCTCCTTTTAACTTTCTATTGATGAAATAACTTTAACGGCATCATTATAATGACTCTCCATCGCCGTATGACCTGTCGCCGGAGCATATCGGGCATACTCACACGCCTCAAGCAGATCGAAAAGTTGCTTTATAACCTCTTCGGAGATCTTTTTCTCCATTAAGGCGTGAGAGATATTCTCCCTATTAAGGTCGGCTTGAGGTATAATAAGCTTATCGGAGATATACCCTTGGATAGCTTTATGTAACTCCTCATAAAAGGCAGAATAGAGATTCTGTTTCAGGAAGAGATCTGCTTTTTTCAATCTTGCCTTAGCCATCTTCTTCGCCTTTCTATTTTTAGTCCCGACTATATCTCTCTTTCTCTCAATAGTTTTATCAAGTATAATGCATAATGAAATACAAATCAGGATAATAGCTCCAATACCTGAATAAAACCAAACCGATAAGATGAGAGGGTTTTTATTTACCTTTAAGTTAGAGGAGTCTGTGGAGATAAATCTAACATCTTCGCCAAGACTCTTAACTATCTGCTTGTTCGTACCACTCGGAGCCACCACAGCCCCTGTCTCATCACCTCTTTCCACCTCCAAACGGAGAGGAGCAGTAGAGACGGTTACATATCTCCCCTGGCTTAAATTATAATAGGTAAATTCAATAGGTGCTATCTCGAAGTTTCCTGAGCTTCGGGGGATAAAAGGGTACTCAAATATTTTGGTGCCACTATTTCCCGAGGCTCCTACCGAGATTTTCTCCGACCTTTTAATATCATAAGACTCAAAATCGGGAGGAAGCGTAAGAGATGGAGCATCTATAAGGTTTATATTCCCTGTCCCCGAAATAGTTACTACCAGAGAAGCTGCTTCGTGTGCTTTCAGAGATTCTCTTGAGAGTTTTGCATCTATCTTAAAGTCCCCGACACCACCGGTAAATGAAGCCGGTGCCCCGGCAGGTAACTGTGCCACTTTTACACCTAACTTCGGGGTCTGAAGCCTTTTGCGAAGAGTTTCATAACCTGAATCGAAAAAGCTGTCAAATATTGAGCGCGAAGGGGAACTGGTGCGAACCTGAACCAGACAGACAAGCTCTGCCGGCTCGATAGTAAGATTACCTGCCTGCTGGGGGATAAGCATATAACGCCTTATCAGCGCTGCATCATAAATCTCTCCATCAATCGTTTCACGGGCAAACTCTATATTTGTGGGGGTATCTATCTCCTGACTCCAAAATCCATTAAATGTAGGGAACTTAACATCTTCAAAGCCACCTACCCCCACCCTTGTATAGAGTTTCAATGTAGCCACGATAGGTTCCCCTCTGACCACAGAGTTCTTACTTAGATGGAGTTTAAGCATTATATCTTTATCCCCAAGGTTTTGACTCCCTTTAGTGGATGAAGATGCCGAAGAGGAGGAGGTAGTCCCTGAGGTCTGTCCCGCTGCACTCTGCTGTTTTACTACCTCTATAGTAAAGGGGCGACTTGTATAGTTTTTCCCTTTAATCTCCACTGAGGCTGCAGGGATAGTAAACTTCCCCTCTGCCTTTGGTTGAAGAACGAAGGTGTAACTCTCCTCGAAGGTCTGCTCCCTCTTCCCATTTATAAATGTGGTAGATGACATAGTAGAGGAGGAGGGGCCTGCGAGTATCTGAAAATCGTTAAAAGTAGGGAAGTTATAGGTTTTAACTTTCCCTGAAGCAGTAAAAACCACCCTGAAAACTTCATCCACCGCCACCACAGATGGAGCACTTACTGAGAGTGAATACTCCTGTGCTCCCGCTGAAATAAAAGCAAATAGCGAGAGTGCCGTAATTAATAATTTCTTAAAAAATATCCTCATAGCTACCAATTTTTCTCTTTCTGTTTAGATTGGAGTTTTGCAGCTTTCTCCTTATTCACCTTATC
>CAZXOP010000180.1:0-2905 GCA_964642235.1 uncultured Muribaculaceae bacterium | reverse complement strand
TTGCCTTCACTCTGGTGGTTATCCATTCGGGCTGTAACATAACTGCCTCACCGGGTCCAATCACATACTCTTGTTCAAATCCGAGATTAGAAAAACTACATGTTTCAGAGGCAACAGCGCGAGAGAGGATATTGTTGTCTGACTCGTCTCGGGTAATCTTGCCACCTACTATTAAAGGAGTCCTCCCATAAAGGTCTCTTGCTGCAATAATTCCATTTTCAGTGAGTAACAGGAAGGAGCAAGACCCTTTAACCTTACTTTGAACTAACTCTATCCCCTCTGCAAATGAAGGAGCTTCAGTAATAATTAATGCAATTAGTTCCGTTGGGTTTGTCTTCCCAGAACTTAATTCAGTGAAGTTTTTGTTTTTAGAGAGGAGTTCTTTTTCAAGCTCCTCTAAATTAGCTATCTTTCCAACAGTTACAATAGCAAATCTCCCTAAGTGGGAGTTTACGACAATAGGCTGGGCATCGGTATCACTTATTACCCCAATCCCTGAATTGCCCTGATATTTATGTAGATCTCCCTCGAACTTTATTCTGAAATAGGAGGATTCGAGAGAGTGAATATCTCTTGCGAAAACCCCTTTTCCGTTATACATAGCCATCCCGCCTCGTTTGGTGCCAAGGTGGGAATGATAATCAGTTCCATAAAAGAGATCAGTAGTACATTTTTTTGTGGAGATAACTCCGAATAGACCGCCCATAATGTTTATTTTCGTTGCAAAAGTAGAGAAAAGAAAGGTATCTTTGTAAACATTTTTAACAAGTTATAAAAAGTTATAAACATGAATTTCTCCGTTATCCTCTATTTGCTCTTAAATATCATTACAGCATCCCTGATTTTCATAGTTTTCAAGATAGGTAATGTTAAAAAGGCAAATCCTTATCATCTCCTTTTAATCAATTACTTAGTCGCTTTTATTTTCCCTGTCTGCTCAATAGATTGGGGAGTTGGCCTGACTCTCTCCTCGGCAAGTGGACTAAAATCATTATGGATAGCGATAGTAATAGGGGTCTTCTTCGTCGTTAACTTTATAATGGTTAGTGAATCGACCAAGAGGGTAGGAGTCGGGTTAACCACAGCTTTTTCCAAAATGTCTGTTGTAATACCTGTCGCAGTAGGGATGATTTTCTTAGGTCAAACATCAAGCTTAGTTATTAAAATCATAGGATTAGTGCTGACTATTCTCTCATTTTACCTTATTCTTTATGGTAAAGGTGAAAACAATAAGAAACTTTCGTTAGTCGCTATCCTCCTTCCACTCTTTGTTTTTATAACTTCAGGGCTGAATGATATGCTTCAAGAGCTTGGGAGGAAGTTCGTTATCATTACAGATAATGATTCTCAGATCTTTATGTTTTATATCTTCCTCTCTGCCTCCATCTTCACCTTGTTATGCACCATTGTGGACTATATAAAAAATAGAGAAAACATTAAATGGGTTTCCATTATTTTAGGTTTAATCCTTGGTTTGACCAATTATTACACCGTTAAACTCCTCTTAATCAATGTTCATAATCTTGGTGGAACCCTCGTTTTCCCGATATTAAACACCTCGGTAGTCATCTTTACCACCTTCGTGGGGGTCTTTTTCTTCAAAGAGAAACTCACTAAAAGACAATGGGTGGGGCTCGCAGTTGCCATCTCCGCAGTGGTTCTTATTGCAGTTGCGATATAGTCCCCACGGAGAAGTTCAATACTTTTATAACTCCCCAAAGCACCTTCGAGGTTACCTCTCCGATTATGGGCACCGTCTCCATAAATAACAATGAAGAGAGTATCAGCACCATAATAATATTTGTCAGAGGGATGGCAATCAAGTTCGTAAGGAGTGAGAAGGGGGCAAAACTCCGGAAGTAGAAAAGAGTGAGTGGGGTGGTTAAAATCTGACAAGAGATGGAGATGGAAATTGTCCCCCAGAGGGACCTTAGTACCACTCTCGGAACCTTTGCAATCTTCTTAAAATCAATAATCTTGCTTAGGTGCGGATTTATTGCAAAGATCCCCACCATTGCACCATACGAGAGTTGAAAAGAGATGGAAGAGGGTGCCTCAGGGTCAAAAGCTGCAATTAGCATTGCACTAAGCCCTAAAGAGTTTAATCCACTCTTCTCTCTCCCTATAAGCCCCCCTGTCTCATAGATGGTTGCCATAAGTACTGCACGGGTAATGGAGGGGGAGAGCCCTGTAAAGAGCGCGTAGAACCAAAGAAACAGTATTATAAGCACCCCTCTAATTACTCTCCCACCGAAAGAGCGACCTAAAATGGCAAGTATAAAACCTAGGAAGGAGTAGATAATCCCGACATGAAGACCGGAGAGGGCTAAAAGGTGCATTGCTCCACTCTTTCTATATGCGGTTTTGAGCCCCCACCCGATATCTCCTTTATCCCCTATTGTAAGGGCTTTTAATATCCCATAACTCTCCCTATCCTCCGGGGGAACTAACTTTTTCAACCTCTCTTCCACCCCTTTTCGAAGAGGGGAGAAGAGTTCGGAGAGCGGTGTGGCACTCTCTTGATGGCTCTCTATTTCTGTTTTATAAAGAGTGACACCGTAAGAACCAATGACGAAAAAGAGTGATAAGAACCAAAGCCCGTTATTTTGCTTTGAAATAATGATAAATATCAGAAGCGAGAGGGTAATAAATAGGTATGTGCATGTTAATACCGAGGCTATTTTGTCGGAAATCAGACCTATCAAAAAGATGTTAATAAGATTGCCTGAGATATAGGCAACAGATAAAAAAAATAAGATTCTCTCTCCTCTCATATCCTTCTTTTATTTTTCTGCAAGTTAAGGGAATTTTGTTTAACTTTGCAACTCTTTATGGAGTTTTTTTAATAATTAATACTTTTTATGATAATTCTTGTTTTAAATTGCGGAAGTTCATCATTGAAATA
>CAZXOP010000179.1:0-2920 GCA_964642235.1 uncultured Muribaculaceae bacterium | reverse complement strand
AGCTAAGCTTGATTTGGTAGAGTTTACATGTAGAGAGATAAATAGATCTGCATTATTTTTATTGGCTATATTAGATCTTTCGTGGAGAGGGATAAGTACATCTGTGGTACGTGTATAGATAACTTTTACATCCGGATAATTTTCAGTTATCATCCCCCCTAATTCGAGAGCCATGGAGAGGGTCAAGTGCTTCTCCTGAAGTTGTCCGTTTTTGCTTACAGCTCCGGGGTCCTTTCCACCATGTCCTGCATCTATCACGACAGTTTTAATCTTAACCGAAGCCGAATTTTGCGCAAAAATGGGCAAAAATGGGAGTGAGAGGAGAATAATGGAGATGTAAATATGTTTTATAATTCTGATTGGCATATTAGTTGCAAAAAAATGTATAAATTTGCATCTCGCAAAATTAACAATTTTTGTATAATATCCGTTACATACCACTATTAATTTCTTCGCTTCTTCTACTGTTTGTCTGTAGTGAGGCTAACGCTCAAAACAACTCTCGAGCATCCATAAGCCGTACTAATAATCAGACACTCAATATTAGAGACACCATCCGTCTCTCCCAAAAAGATACATTGAACTTGCAGGATGAGCCTATCGCTTCAACAGGTGATACCTTGAAAAACTTGGTCGATTCAGTTGGAAGAGCCTTTAGGGATACCACTAACAGACCCCCTTCTATGGTTGATAGACCGGCTTTTTCCACTGCCCGTGACTCTATAATTGAAGATTTTTCGGGTGGCAAAAGATTGATTTACTATTATGGGGATGTGAAAGTGGAGTATGGGGATATGAAATTATCTGCGGAGTATATGGCATATAACTTAGATACTAAGATAGTATATGCCTCAGGAGTGAAAGATACACTTGGTAATATAGTCGGTAAACCACAGATGGAGGAGGGTGGTAAGACTTACACTATGGAGGAGGTCTATTATAATATGGAGACAGGGAAGTCCAAAATTAAAAATATGATGACTCAGGAGGAAGAGGGGTTCTTACATGGAAAGACCCTGAAAATGATGCCGGATAAGTCTATAAATATAGCAGATGGAAAATATACGGTATGTGATCTCGATCACCCCCATTTCTATTTAGCTCTTACTGCCGCCACCATACAGACCAAGCCGACTCAGAAAACCGTTTTTGGACCGGCTTTTTTAGTTTTAGAGGATGTCCCTCTCCCTTTGGCACTCCCTTTTGGATTTGTTCCCAAAAGACCGGAACGAGCAAGCGGAATACTCTTCCCCACTTATGGAGAGGAGATGTCGAGAGGTTTTTATCTTAGGGATTTGGGGTATTACTTCGTTATCGGAGATCATTTTGATGTCTCTCTTACCGGGGATATATATACTCTAGGCTCATGGAGTGCAACACTTACATCGCGCTACAAGCTTAGATATAAGTTTGATGGGAGTTTTATGTTAAAATATTCAAATGACGTAACGGGAGAGCGTGGGAGTACAGACTTTTCAGAGTCCAAAAACTTCTCCGTTCAGTGGTCTCATGCACAGGACTCAAAGGCGAGACCAGGTACCTCTTTCAGGGCATCGGTAAACTTTTCAAGCCCTTCAAACAATAAATATAACTCCTACACAGTTCAGGAGGCTATGAACAATCAAATCTCCTCCTCTATTTCATATTCTAAGAATTGGAGCAAGATGTCCCTCTCTCTTAATGGTTTGCATAGTCAGAACTCACGCGATAGTTCATATTCTATAACTCTTCCTAACCTTACTTTTAATGTAAATAGGTTCTTCCCTTTTAAAAGGAAGGTAAGGGTAGGTAAAGAGAAGATATATGAGAAGTTTTCGATGAGCTACTCCACAACATTCCAAAATAGAATAAGTTTTAAGGCAAGAGAGGTAAAAGATCCTGACTTTATGAGTAAAATGAAGAATGGGATGAATCATCGTTTTACGATAGGGCTCCCAAACTTCTCTGTATTTAAGTTTTTAAATTTTACTCCAAGTGTAAACTATGGCATGGATTGGCATTTTCAAGACCAAACCAAAGTCTATAACCCCACCACGGATAGGGTGGAGTCAGTCATCGCTGATCAGTTTTCCACCTTCGGGGTTACACAGGATTTTTCTGCATCTATCTCCATGAGTACCCGTCTTTATGGATTCTTTACCTTTAAGGGTAAATCTAACCTTCAGGCCATACGTCACATGATGACTCCCCAATTCTCATTTAGTTACAGACCTGAGTTGGGAACTTCGATAAATGGTTATAGGACTTTCAGTTATACAGATAAAGATGGAAATGAGAAGAGTCTCGAATACAATAGATTTGAAGGGGGAATGTTCTCTCCCCCTGGTAAAGGACAGACAGCAGCTATTTCATTCTCAATGGGGAATAATATTGAGGCGAAGATGTTGAATAAACTCGATACCACAGGTACAGGGACCAAAAAGGTGAAACTTTTAGACCAATTAAGTTTCTCAGGCTCCTATAATTTTATGGCAGACTCCATAAAACTCTCTACCATTTCAGTTACTGCCAATACCACCATATTCCAAAAGATAGGATTAAATGGTAATCTCTCTTTAGACCCTTATGCGGTAGATGAAAAAGGGAAGAAGTATAACCAATTTAATATAATGAAACCGGGTGGCGGCTCTCTCTTTAGATTAACTAATGCAAGTTTTTCCACCTCTTACTCCTTTACCGGAGATGGAAAGTATGAAGGTAATGATGGGAGCAAAGAGGCGAATAAAGGGGGACAAAATAATAGCCGAGCCTCTAACGCCGAAATTCCTTTATATACCCGTATTTACCACCATCCTGTTACAGGGGAGTATATCCCCGGCGGGTGGGTTTACTATATGAATCCAAACATCCCATGGTCTCTAAACCTATCTTATTCTTTCTCCTATTCTCTCTCTTATCAATATGCTAATGAGAGGCTTAA
>CAZXOP010000178.1:0-2954 GCA_964642235.1 uncultured Muribaculaceae bacterium | reverse complement strand
CCTTGCCTATTTTCTTTAAGCCTCTCATCTACAAAATCTATTGGAACATCTAAGAAAATATTTATATCGGGGCGTGGAATCTTAAATACCTCATATTCAGTATTTAAAATCCAGTCTCTAAGTTCATCTCGCTCTTTTTTATCGGCAAGTTTTGCACATTGAAAGGCTATATTGGAATAGACATATCTGTCAAAAAGTACTGTATCTCCCTGAGAGAGCCATTGATGTGCAGTCGCTCCTGCCTCCCTGCGATCCTCCGCAAATATGTGCGCTACAAGCATCGGGTGGACAGAATCATTTTTGCCGAAATCACCTCTGAGGAATTTAGCTATCATCTCCCCCACCACAGGTGTATCGAATCGAGGGAAATGCAAATATCTAAATTCACTCTTTTTACCCGAAAGGTATTCACTCACAAGCCTGACCTGAGTCGATTTTCCGGCACCATCTAAACCTTCTAAAACGATAAGCATATCTCTTTTTAAATTATATTTGCATTAGTTTTCGCAACAGACAAAGGTAATAAATAAATTTATGAGGAAAGAAGTAAAAATAATGGGAATCGTTAATGTTACCCCCGATTCTTTTTATAGTGGAGCGAGAGTGGAATCTGACAAGCTTTTTATATCAAAAGTCATTCAGCATATCGAGGAAGGGGGAGACATTATTGATATTGGAGCCTACTCCACAAGACCGGGAGCCGACTTTGTCCCAGAAGAAGAGGAGTGGAAGCGATTGGAACCTAAATTGAAGTTACTACGGAGGGAGTTCCCGGGGATCATTGTCTCAGTTGATACCTTTCGTGCAGAGATAGTTAAGAGGTGCTTTGACACCATTGGTATATTTATTGTCAATGATATCTCTGCGGGTGAAGATGATCCAGAAATGCTGAAGGTAGTGGGGGGGCTCCGATTGGAATATATTGCAATGCATAAAAAGGGGGATCCTAGGACAATGCAGAGTCTCTGTCAATACCCGAAGGGTGTTACGGAGGAGGTTCTGGAGTATTTCCGGAACTTCGAGGAGAGTGCCGCGGAGGCAGGAATTTCCGAGTGGATTCTCGACCCCGGATTCGGTTTTGCAAAGGACGTGAAGCAAAACTTGGAATTGTTAGAGAGACTTTCGGAGTTTAAGGCATTGAAACGAAGAGTATTGGTAGGAATTTCGAGAAAGAGTTTTATTTATAAACCATTGAACATTACACCGGAAGAGGCTTTAGATGCCACGACCGAGTTACACATAAAGGCTATTAATCATGGCGCTGACATTTTAAGGGTACACGATGTTGGAGCTGCAAAAAAATTACTGACAGATGAACGATTACGACAATACGCTTAGAGCCATCTCCCCTATTGATGGACGGTATTACCGACAGGTAAGTGAACTTTCTGAATACTATTCGGAATTTGCCCTTATAAGGTACCGAGTAAGGGTGGAGATAGAGTATTTTATTGCACTTTGTGAACTCCCTCTCCCCCAGCTTTCAGATTTCGACAAACACCTTTTCGAACCACTAAGGGACCTCTACCGCGACTTCTCACTTGAGGATGCCCAAGAGGTTAAAGAGACGGAAAAGACTACGAATCACGATGTTAAAGCAGTAGAATATTTCATTAAAAAGAAATTTGACGAGATGGAGATAAACGGTAGATATAAAGAGTTTATCCATTTCGGGCTGACATCTCAAGATATAAACAATACCTCTATCCCCCTCTCGCTTCTTGAGGGGATTCAGGATGTCTATATGCCTCTGCTCTATGAAGTTATCAATCTTCTAAATGATAAGGCAGAAGAGTGGAGTGAGGTGCCGATGCTTGCCCATACCCACGGGCAGCCTGCCTCTCCCACACGGGTAGGAAAAGAGTTTGAGGTCTTTGTGGTAAGACTAAGAGAGCAGCAGAAAGGATTGAACTCCCTCCCCTTCCCCGCCAAATTCGGAGGCGCAACAGGAAACTTTAATGCCCACTTTGTGGCATATCCTGAAATAGATTGGAACTCTTTTGCAAACGATTTTGTGGAAGATGTATTGGGACTAAAACGCTCATACCCCACCACCCAAATCGAGCATTACGATAATATTGCTGCCATTTTCGATAATCTTAAAAGGATAAATACCATTCTGATAGACCTTTGCAGAGATATTTGGACTTATATCTCCATGGAATATTTCACTCAAAAAGTCAAAGAGGGGGAGGTCGGCTCTTCGGCAATGCCTCACAAGGTAAACCCTATTGATTTTGAAAATGCTGAAGGGAACTTAGGGGTTGCAAATGCCCTCTGCATATTCCTCTCTAACAAACTCCCTATTTCGAGGCTTCAGAGGGATTTAACAGACAGCACAGTCCTTAGAAATATCGGAACCCCTTTAGCACACTCGATTATTGCCCTAAAATCAATAAGAAAAGGACTCTCAAAAATAGTTCTGAATGAGGAAGTTATAGAGTGCGACCTCGAGGATAATTGGGCTGTGGTGGCAGAGGGAATACAGACGATTTTAAGGAGAGAGGGGTACCCTAACCCTTATGAGGCACTTAAGGAACTTACACGCACAGGAAAACATATCTCGAAAGAGACCATCTCAGATTTTATAGAGACTCTCGACATTCCATACACCATTAAGGAGGAGTTAAGAGCCATAACACCACATAATTATTTAGGAATATGAAACGTATATTAAAGCTCACACTTTTAGTGGCTCTTTTGGTCACCTTTAATCTAAATCCTGCTTTTTCTCAGGCACGAAAAGATGTTGTCGAATATGATAGCTATTTTACACCTGAAAGGCTCAGGCTCGATTTGGTCTTTGCCGGAAACAATTTGGTTCAACAGGTCTATCTTCAAGGTCTGAAAAAAGAGTCTCTCTGGGCAGGTTCACAGAAAAATTTATTAGACCCCTTCAGATATGGGGAATATTTCTATGAGGTCTCTGTAGGGGGTAAAGTCATCTTTTCCAA
>CAZXOP010000177.1:0-2963 GCA_964642235.1 uncultured Muribaculaceae bacterium | reverse complement strand
CGGTGGAGACAGCCCCTAACACGTCGTCTTTTCTCTGCTTACCGAAAGCGACAATCACAACTTCTGATAGAAGTTCGCTGTCATCTTCCAATACGACATTGATTTGACTTCTCCCATTTAAGGGAATAATTTGAGTACGCATCCCTACGTAACTTACTACGAGGGTGGCGTTGCTAGGTACATTGTTCAGTACATAAGAGCCATCAACATCAGTGCTAGCTCCTAATGCAGTGTTTCCCTGTACCATTACGGCTGCTCCTATAACAGACTCATTACGGGTATCAGTAACAATACCTTTTACGGTAATGTTCTGAGCCAATGCTGAGAAGGAAACAGTACATAAAAATAGGGACAATAATACCTTGCTGAAATTGAAGAATGGAGAATGTTTCATTTTCATTCAATCGTTTTTTAAAGGTTAATTAATAGTTAATTACAATTACAAAATTGTAAATAAACAGAGTGTTTTATTGGCGTAGGTTTAGAAAAAAATTAAAACTAATTTTCCGCAAAGATAAAGATATTTATTAATAGAAAAAATAATATCGGATAAAAATTAATTATTTCTTCAAAAAAAGCACTCTTTTGCTAAGAATAGTGGTTTTTTCTAAAGTGGGAACGGAACACTTTAGGTGTTATTCCCTTTTTCTTTTTAAATATGCGATTAAAATTAGAGAGATTATTAAATCCACTTTCATAAGAAATGGCAGAGATTGACTTGGAAGTTTCGACTAAAAGTTTTGATGCATAACTTAATCGAACATCTATTATATAATTAGACAAGTTTTTACCACACTTTTGTTTAAAGAACCTACTAAAAGAGACAGGAGTCATCCCCGCCAACTCGGCAAGATAGGTTAAAGTTATATCTTTATGGAAGTTCTCACTTATCATGTCTTTGGCTAATTTAATTTTCTCATTGTCTGAGTCTTTATCAGAGAGGGCATAGCTACTACTTGAGAGAGAACGTATCCCTTCGCATTTTGAGAGATCATGAAGTAATGTAACCAACTTGATATATTTCTTAATTTCCTCTTTTTCAGATGCTATAGTGTCTAACTGGGCATAAACTTTCATTATGGCAGAGAGTGGAAAGCAGATACCAAGTCTTGCTTTTCGGAACATATCATTAATAGGTGAGAACTCTTTTTTATTTAGCAACCCCTCCCCAATAAGATCAGGTGGGAATTGGATGTTTATAAATCTAATCATCTTAGATTTACAAACCCCCTTTTCCCAAAGGTGTTCAAGCTTATTTTCGCAAATAAGTATTAACTCATAGTTGTCGATATATTCCATCGAGTCACCCACGATTCGTCTAAGACCTGCACCATTCTCAATAAAAATTAACTCAAAATCTGTGTGTTGGTGAGAATTAAAAATGAAATCAGTTTTATAATTTTCGGAAATATGACAACACTCTTCTTCTGTTATGGTCGGATTTTGCAAAAAATACCTATTTTCCATTAGTTGTTATTTGATTTTTGGCAAAGGTATGAAAAAAATGATACTTTTTTAACTTTTTAAAAATTAATTTATAAATCTTTTTTTTTGATAAGAATGATACTTAATAGACCTAATAGTGTAACTATTGCCCCCACATCTGCTAAACTGTTCCAGAGGGCTTTTATGAAGAGACTATCTCCTGCGTTCCCAAAAAAGAGTGAAAAAATGAGTATCCATATACCACTTGATAGTAGTAAGGGCGGAAGGTCTTTTATAACTATCTCTCTTTCGTCTAAAATATGGAAGACTCTTTCAAAGAAAACAGAGGCTAATAAAATTAATGGAAGGGTTAGTGAGAGTGAAAAAAGTGTCACTATTAACCACTCCTCCTTTATTGATTTTGGCAGAAAAAGTATTACAGTGAATATAATGATAGAAATTGTTGCTACCCATAGAATAGTTTTACGGGAGGAGAATATATTTTTCCCCCCTTTTTTTCGGATATAGATATTTTGTGCTATTGCGATAAAGAGTACAACTCCCCCGATAATAATATTCAAGGGGAGTTTTAAAGGTGAAAATAAATTAATGTCAAACATATCTGCAAAGTTAAGAAATTATGTTTTTTATGATGATTATTTTTAACTTTGTGAGGTCTCAAAATGTTATTTTATATGAGGTTTGCAACTATAGGCTCTAACTTTATTGTCGATTCTTTTCTTCGTGGAGCTCTCCATGACGAGAGGTTTTGTTATACTGCCCTCTATTCACGTACTGCTGAAAGGGGTAATCAGTTTGCAAGTAAATACTCTAAATTTGATTTGAAGATTTTCACATCACTTGAGGAGTTAGCAAAATCATCTGACATCGATGCTGTCTATATTGCCTCCCCTAATATTTGTCACTCAGCACAAGCGATAATGATGATGGAGCATGGGAAGCATGTTTTATGTGAGAAACCTCTTTCTACCAACTATGAGGAGGGGTTAAGAATGGTAGAGGCTGCAAGAAGAAATGGGGTTGCACTTATGGAGGCTATGAAAACCACACTTCTACCAAATTTCACCGCTGTTCGTAATGCTCTACCTAAGATAGGAAAAGTGCGCAGGTTTACAGCCCAGTTTTGCCAATACTCTTCCCGATATGATGCTTTTAAGGGCGGAGAGGTATTAAATGCTTTTAATCCTGAACTTGGAGGGGGCGGGGTGCTTGATTTAGGGGTTTATGGAGTCGCTCCGATGATTCATCTTTTCGGGGAACCTACAAGTAGAGTCGCTCTCTCCCGTCTTTTTCTACATAACGGGATGGATGCACAGGGGACTCTTCTCTTTTCATACCCTGAAATGGAAGCAGTTATTTCGTATTCTAAAATATCGGATTCAACTATGCCAACAGAAATTCAGGGGGAGCAGGGGCGTATCATTATAAAAAAACTCTCCCAAATGACCGAACCTTATATTATATATAGGGATGGGAGCATAGAGGATATCTCTCTCCCAACTATTGAAGAGAATATG
>CAZXOP010000176.1:0-3035 GCA_964642235.1 uncultured Muribaculaceae bacterium | reverse complement strand
GAATTTAAAAAGAGACAGTGATGGAAGCAGAGAAAAAAGAAATTATTAAGATCGAGGAGATCTATAAAATCTATCAGATGGGGAACCAAGAGGTGAGGGCATTGGACGGGGTCTCTCTCTCTATTTTTCAAAATGAGTATGTGGCGATTATGGGACCTTCGGGCTCCGGAAAGTCCACGCTTATGAATATTCTCGGGTGTCTTGATACCCCCACGAGTGGAAAGTATATCCTAAACTCCACTGATGTGAGCGAGATGGAGGACAATGATTTGGCAGAGATTCGAAATAAGGAGATAGGATTCGTATTCCAGTCTTTTAACCTTCTGCCAAGATATAACTCTCTTGAGAATGTGGCTCTCCCACTCATTTATGCGGGGTATTCGCGTAAGGAGAGGGAGGCAATGGCAGAAAATGCACTACAAGAGGTCGGTTTGGGTGATAGGATGGATCACAGACCTAATGAACTCTCCGGTGGACAGAAACAGAGGGTGGCATTAGCGAGGGCTTTGATTAATAAACCCTCCATAATATTAGCCGATGAGCCGACAGGGAATCTTGATACAAAGACCTCTATAGATATTATGAAACTCTTTAATGATATCTATCTTGCAGGAAATACTGTTATTGTGGTCACCCATGAGGAGGATATTGCACTTTATGCACGAAGAATAATAAGATTAAGGGATGGTAAAGTGGAGTCAAATAGCGTTAACCCTAACCCTAAAATTTTTTAGATTATGAAGGTATATACCAAAACAGGAGATAGCGGGAGCACTTCGCTTGTTGGAGGGAAGAGAGTTTCCAAAAACGATACGAGGGTGGAGGCTTATGGAACTGTGGATGAACTTATCTCCCACTTAGGTCTCCTCAGGGCAGAGTTGCCTAAGGAGTATGATCCCACTCTTAGAAGAATCCAGGAGGCTTTAATGCTTGGATCGGCGCACCTTGCCTCTTACGAACCCTCTCCGAAAGTAAAATCTTTCCCAAAGGAGGAGATTGCTTTTCTCGAAGAGAAGATAGATGAGCTCTCTGCCAAACTCCCTCCGCAGAAGGCTTTCATATTGCCCTCCGCTCCAAAAGAGGCTTCACTCTGCCATATTGCGCGAAGCGTCTGTCGAAGAGCAGAGAGAGATGCTGTGGGGATCGAGAAGAGATGGGAAGATATTGACCTTACGATAGTCTATCTGAATAGACTTTCTGACTACCTTTTCTCTTTGGGAAGGATGATGTGTAATCTTTTCTCTGTTTCTGAGGATTTTTGGTTGCAATAAAAAATAAATATATATATCTTTGTGCCCCGATTGAAAAAAGAGTTGTTTCACATTTAAAATTATAGAGCTATGTATTGGACACTTGAACTTGCTTCTAGGCTCGAAGATGCTCCATGGCCAGCAACAAAGGAAGAATTAATTGACTACGCCACTCGTTCCGGAGCTCCGTTAGAAGTAATTGAGAATCTCGAAGATTTGGAGGATGATGGAGAGATCTATGATAGTATAGAGGACATCTGGCCCGATTATCCAAGTAAAGAGGATTTCTTTTTTAATGAAGAAGAATATTAAAACGATTTAACGCCCGACAGAAACAGTCGGGTTTTTTATTATATTTGCAAAAAAGAGAGATATGCGAATAATTGTTGCAGGAGCAGGAGAAGTCGGAAGCCACTTGGCGAGGATGTTGAGTCTTGAGCGCCATGACATTACTATTATCGATAGTGATGAGGAACGACTTAGAAGGGCATCGGAGGGAGCAGATCTTTTGTCTATTCTCGGTAAGCCCACCTCTATTGAGACATTAACCAGAGCCGGAGTCTCCACTGCCGACTTATTTGTGGCAGTAAGCCCGGCATCAGAGCAGGATGTAAATATCGTTAGTGCTCTTCTTGCAAAAAAAATGGGAGCGAAGAAGGTAACAGTCAGGATTAATAACGAGGAGTACCAGGCTAATGAGAATAAACTCCTTTTTACCGAAATGGGGATAGATTCCCTGTTTTATCCTGAAAAGATAGCTGCTAATGAGATAATAAATCTTCTAAAAGAGGCAGTTACTTCTGAGTTTATGGACTATTCACATGGTAAATTACAGTTGGTGGTTTATAGACTTGAAGATGGTGCCCCACTAATAGATAAGACTGTCGAAGAGATTACAAACAAGCAAAACCTTCTCTATAGAACCGTTGCTATTTCGAGAAATAGTGAAACCATTATTCCTCGAAGCGATACCAAATTCAAAATAAATGATGTGGTTTTTATTATCTCTAAAAAAGAGGGTATTGAGGAGGCAATGAGTTTCTCAGGGAAAGAGAAACTTTCAGTAAAATCTCTGATGATATTAGGGGGAGGAAGAATAGGGGAGATAGTGGCTAAGAAGATGGAGAAAACAGTTGAGCAAGTCAAATTAATAGAGCTAAAGCCAGAGAGGTGTGATTATCTTTCGGAGGTTTTAAATAGGACGATAGTTATTAATGGTGATGGCAAAAACTCAGATTTATTGATAGATGAAGACCTGAAAGATTTTGATGCTTTTGTGGCAGTAACTAGTAACTCTGAAACAAATATCCTTTCAAGTGTGGTAGCAAAGAAGTTTGGTGTATCAAAGGTAATAGCAGAGGTGGAGAACTTCGAGTATATAAAATTAGCAGAAGGGATGGGGGTCGATTCGGTTATTAATAAAAAGCTAATTACGGCAGGGAGAATTTTCAGATTTACCCTTTCAAACAAAGTTCGGTCGATAAAAGTGCTTAGCGGAACAGATGCGGAGGTGCTTGAATTTATTGTAAATCAAAACAGTAAGATAACAACAGGTAAGATAAAAGACCTAAATTTCCCTGAGGATGCGATTATTGGTGGGGTAATTAGAGGAAATAATAGTTTTATTGCTACAGGGGATTGTGAAATAAAGCCTTTCGACCAAGTCGTGGTTTTTGCTCACCCTTCAGCAGTCTCTAAAGTGGATAAATTTTTTCTATAAACAAGTAAAATATTATTTATGTATCAGTTCAAATTTTCAACATCAGGTAAGACTCGAATGGAGCA
>CAZXOP010000175.1:0-3039 GCA_964642235.1 uncultured Muribaculaceae bacterium | reverse complement strand
CTTCAGGAACATCAGGGTTCTCAAAAGGGGTAATGCTCCCTTATCGCTCTCTACTATCCAACGTCCTCTTTGCTGCAGAGGTACAGCCCCAAATGGACAATGCATCTCACTGTGTTTCAATGCTCCCTATGGCACACATGTATGGAATGATGTTTGAATTTCTTTTTGAAATGTGTGTTGGCTCGCATGTTCATTTCCTAACGAGACTCCCGACACCTAAGATTATTATGGAGGCTTTCGCTAACATTAAACCAAATGTTATAATTTCAGTTCCTTTAGTAATTGAGAAAATATATAAGAGAAAACTTATGCCCCTTATTAATAGGAGGGATTTGAAAATACTCTTAAACCTCCCCATTATTGACCAGAAAATTCATAAAAAGATAAGTTCTGAACTCGATATCTCCTTCGGTTCACGCTACTCAGAAGTTATAATAGGGGGTGCTGCTTTTAATAGGGAAGTGGAACAGTTTTTTAGGAAAATAGGGTTTAGATTTACCGTAGGATACGGTATGACCGAGTGTGGACCTATTATCTCTTATGCACCATGGGATCAGCAGAGACTCTATTCTTGTGGAAAAGCTGCCCCTCGCATGGAGATTAAAATAGACTCCCCTGACCCTAAGAATATCCCTGGTGAGATATTGACCAAAGGGGCAAATGTATTTCTTGGGTATTTTAAAAACCAAGAGGCTACCGATGCCTCATTTACCGACGATGGATGGTTTAAAACGGGAGACCTTGGGGTAATGGATGAAGATGGCTACCTTTATATTAGGGGTCGTTCCAAGAGTATGATTTTAGGGGCATCTGGTCAGAATATCTACCCTGAGGAGATAGAGAGTGAAATAAATAATATGCCTTATGTGGTGGAGTCTCTCGTTATAGAGGACAAAGATTTATTAGTAGCTCTTATCTACCCTGATATGGAACAGGCTGAAGCTGATGGACTCTCTAAAAAAGAGCTTTTAGAAGAACTTAATAATAGTGTTAAGGAGATGAATGCAAATTCTCCTAACTACCTGAAAATCTCCTCTGTCGAGCTTTTCCCTGAAGAGTTTGAAAAAACTCCTAAGAGGAGTATAAAGAGATATTTATATCAGAGGCAAAAGTAGTATCCTTATGGACGAAAAACAGATTCAATTCGATAAAAGCTATTTGGAAATGGCAAGAGTATGGGCTAATAACTCATATTGCCAAAGACGTAAGGTAGGAGCACTAATTGTTAAAAATAGGATGATTATTTCTGATGGGTACAATGGTACCCCATCAGGATTTGAAAATATATGTGAAGATGAAAATGGAGGCACGAAGCCTTATGTTCTTCATGCAGAGGCAAATGCTATTACTAAAGTAGCTAAATCTAATAATAGTAGCGAGGGGGCTACTCTTTATGTGACCGCTGCTCCATGTCTTGAATGTGCCAAGCTAATTATTCAAGCCGGGATAAAAAAAGTGGTTTATAGCGATGACTATAGGGTAGCCGATGGTCTCGATTTATTAAAAAAGGCAGGTATAGAGATCTGTAAATATTAAAATGAATTATAAAAGATTACACTTTCTACTCTGGGCTCTCATCTTTATGGTGGCAGGTGGATTGATAACTAAATATGTCGATTATCAAAAGGATAGACGACTAAAAGTAAACTCCCATGACTGGGATAAAATCTCTCTGATATTAAACCAGATAGAGAGGAACTATGTGGATGATATAGACTATTCTGCAATAACTGAGAATACCATCCCATATATCCTTAAAGAGTTAGATCCACACTCAGTTTATCTCCCTCCTCAGCAGTTAAAAACAGCAGATGAAGAACTTGAAGGGAAGTTTGATGGTATCGGCATTATTTTTAATGTTCCTGAAGATACAGCAGTGGTTATAAGTGTTGTGGCGGGAGGACCCTCTGAGCGTGCAGGACTTCTCTCCGGCGACCGAATTATAAAAGTTGACAAGAAGAGTGTGGCAGGTGTCGATATTCCTCAAGACTCACTTGTGGGGATGATGCGTGGGCCATCGGGCTCTAAAGTCCATTTAACAGTAAAGCGTGGAAATGATACAGTCCCATTTTCTATTGAAAGAGGAAAGATAGCAGTTAAAAGTCTGGATGTAGCCTATATGATTAACGATACCCTTGGATTTATTAAACTCTCGAAGTTCTCTCGTACAAGCCATGATGAGTTTGTTAAGGCTGTGGTTCCGATGATGAAAGGGGGGATGACCAAGCTGATATTCGATTTAAGAGATAACCCTGGTGGTTATTTTGATCAGGCTCTACTCCTTTCAAATGAGTTTCTCGAAAAAGGGGAGATGGTGGTTTATATGGAGGGGAAACATCGTGCTCGAGAGGATTTTAAGGCAGATGGAAGGGGAAAGTGCAAGAATATCAAACTATCGGTCCTTATAAATGAAGGGTCTGCCTCCTCAAGCGAAATTTTCGCCGGTGCTATTCAGGATAATGACAGAGGTACTATATATGGAAGACGCTCTTTCGGAAAAGGATTGGTTCAGGAGCCAATTAATTTTACAGACAACTCCGGTATCCGTCTTACAGTGGCTCGTTTTTATACCCCTACGGGGAGATCTATTCAGAAACCATATTCGGTAAATGGGGAGGACTATAGTTATGATATCTATGAGAGGTATAAACATGGGGAGTTGACAGATTCGGATAGTATCCCTAAAAACGACTCATTAAAATTTGTAACTCCAAAGGGGAGGGTGGTTTATGGTGGAGGGGGTATTATTCCCGATATCTTCGTCCCTATGGACACCTCTTGGGTCTCTGACCTATATTTAAAAGTATATCGTCAATCTTTACAGATAAAGTTTAGCAGTTTTATGGCTGATAAATATAGAACTCAGCTTAAACAAGTAAAAGACTTAAAGTCGCTTAACGTGCTGTTAGATAGTATGAATATAGAGTCCAACCTTAAGGAATACTTGATAAATCATAATGTAAAAGTTGTTCAGAAAGAGTGGAATATCTCCAAAGAACTCCTAATAAACCAAGCAAGGGCTTTAATAGGAAGATACTC
>CAZXOP010000174.1:0-3048 GCA_964642235.1 uncultured Muribaculaceae bacterium | reverse complement strand
ATTGAGTCCTTATATTGGCGAATAATCTCCTCCAAATTACGAATATGCTCTTCGAACATAAAGTTTCTAAAGATTTCTATATTACTGCTTTCACGTGTTTTTACAAGAGCTTCAATGTATGATGCCTTACGCTCTTTATCTATATTGGTAGGTATAAGACCAAATTCAAACTGTATTTGGTTCATCAACAAGCGAGACATTCTGCCGTTACCATCGGCCCACGGGTGGATAGTTACCAAATGGAAATGTGCCTCAAAACTTAGCTTATAACACTCGATGATATCTGTTTTCGATATATTTTTACGCCTGTTATTTATGGTTTCGCAAAACTCTGTCAACTTAGAAGGCACCTTTGTATAATCCATATATGAGCGACCTCCTTTTCCTGCTGTAACATTCAATAAACGTAAATCTCCATTTGCAGATGAAAAGTCACCCAAAACAGTTTTATAATTTGAACCTGTATTCTTCATAACGATAGAGGAGAGGTGTTTAAGCATCTCCACAGAAATGTCGCTGTGGCTCTTTGCTAACGCAATAGAATACTCATATGCAGCTTTTAAGTCTAAATTCATTAACTGCTCAGTTATTGAGCGTCCTTTCGCACTTATACCCTCGTCGAAAAGGAGTTGATTCTCGATCTCAGTAACTGTTGAACCTTCGATAGCAGTAGAATGGGTAATAAGAGAGTAGAGATAGAATTTATCGTAATCTATCTGCTTATTTATCCCCAACTCATCAAACTGCAATAAAAGTGATAAGATTTTCTCTTCAAGCCGGTTCATAATTATTATCTATCGTAGGGTTAAAACTTCCACAAAGTTATGAAAAATTAGATATAATTATGTTTCTAAAATCAAAAAGGGGAGTTGGCTAACCAAATTGCCATAAATCTGTCATAAACAATATAACCCTCATCTGTTTTATATATTAACTCATTGTTGAGTAGTTTTTGAAGGGCAGAGTTTACACTGCTGGCGGCTTTTAGTTTATAACGTGTAATAAAGTCTCCGGAATTAATCTCCTTAACACACCCCGAATCAGCTACTGCCTTGAGTAACCTCACATTGCTAATAGGGTATGCAGCTAAAAGATTTTCATAGCTATATGTAGATTCATTAACTACTTCATCTATAGCATAATTAACCAGATTAATGTCTATTTGCTCACTATAACTATATAGTCGATTAAGTATCACCTGTATATACCAAGTGAATCCATTAAATTTATCATATAAGTAATCAAAAGTACTCTCGTCTAACTCTCGTTCTTGTTGCTTAAAAAACTCTGCTGCAAAGTTGTAATATTCAGTTTTATCTATCCTATCGATGGTCATTGTCTGTGTACTTTGGTAGAAAGGACGCTTTGCCGATAGAAACATCTCTTGCATTACATGTTGCTTACTCCCTGCAAATACGAAATTGATATTGGGGATAAATTGAATATATGAACGCAATAATGCTTCAACACCTTTTTCAGGGTACTCAGCAATCTGCTGAAACTCGTCTATAGCGATATAACACCTCTTTTCTGAAGATTTTAGGTAATCAAAAATCTCTTTGAGAGTAGTTTCTTCCAAGGAATTAGCGATGTCTATAGTAACCTTAGGTGCACCTGTCAACTCATCTAATGTAAAAGAAGGTCGGCAACTCTTTAAAAACTTACTAACCCTTCCAAGTGCTTTTTGAGGGAGAGTATCCAATTTTCCAAGCACTGTAGTGGCAAATAGTTTTACAAAGTCACCCAAGTTCTGGGTGGAGTATATGTCCATATAGAGTGTTACTATTTCATCCTGTTGATCTTGTAGCTTGTGGAATACATTTTTAATAAGACCTGTCTTACCTATACGGCGAGGAGAAATCAGCATAATATTTCTACCGTTGTGAAGAGCATTAATCATAGTTTCTGTTTCCATTATGCGGTCACAGAAGTATTCGGGGCTATGATATCCCGTAATTAGGAATGGATTATTCGGTTTCATTACATTACATTTTTTTCGTTACGTAATTTACGTTACACAAATTACGTAATAAAAAATCAAATAACCAAATTAAATTATAAAAGTTAAACTCTTATTTGAACAAAGAGAGACGATTGTCTAACAACTCAATCTCTTTATGGTTTACAGGTGCTAACTTATTCCCAAACATCATAAGAACCCGGTTAACTTTTGCCATACTAAGATTCTCTTTGCCCTGTTCTATTTTCCGGACAACAGTAAGTGCTACGCCAGCTCTATCTGCAAACTCTTGCTGCGTAAGATTGGCTTCTTTTCTTTTTATTTTAACAAATGTGGCTAAATTTGATACCATAATTATATGCTTTTGCATTTATTTTATGCAAATATATAAAATTATATTCAATAACATATAAAAGGTGGAGTTATGCATTTTTAATTCTTTGTTCAAATGTTTTTCCGAATAGTTCCATTTCTCTATTAGGTATACTCAGTTTTTTGGCTAACACTTTCCATTCGGTTACAGCAACCACCACCTCAGAAATAATTTGTGTGGCGGTCTCTCTTTCAAGCATATAATCTTCACAAGCATCTAATAAAATAGTTAAATCTGCCTTGCTTGATGATTTGGAAACAAGTAGGATCTGATATTCATTTTGTGTTGGATTCATATCGTAAGCAGGGGAGAGGGTCCAACCTTTTTGGGTGAGCAAAAAACCGTGGTTACGGAAATGATCATCGGAGTTAGCTATGCAGATATTGAAAGCTACTCTACGGAAAAGTTCTTGCAGGTTACGATTTACATCCGTACAGTTTTGAATTATAAACTCCACAATATCCAAATATCCATTACCTGTACTTGCATTGTCTCCGTCAGTGAGTCCAAGGAGTGTCATCACTGAAGCAAAATGGATACGTTTTCCGTTTTCTGTTCTATCAAAACGGCGAGATAATAAAGTGTGGTATTTATCATTTGTTGGAATTATCTGAGTAGAAGCACTATTAATTCCGGCTTTTTTGGAAAGCAAATGGCTGAAATGTTCCCAAAGTCCTACATTATAATCATCTTTTCGAGACGGAAATTTTGCTAT
>CAZXOP010000173.1:0-3054 GCA_964642235.1 uncultured Muribaculaceae bacterium | reverse complement strand
TCTCCTCAATCTCCCACTGAATTGTAAGCAGATCAAAAAGCCACTCCCGTATAAGTTCATTTGTGTCCATAACTTGTATTTTTTAATTATGGTACAAAGTTAGGGTGGGGGATTGACAGGTTTTGACAATGAAAAAATAGTGAGCCCCTGAATTCAAATATTAAAATTGCTCAGGAAGCTTGCTCTTTAAATCCATTTGTTCGTGAAGTATTCTTATGATTTCTACATCACTTGTCTCTAAGATTCTGTAAAAAATAATATGTCTGCCTGCACGGATTCCGTAAACATATTGTTTTACTGTTGAATAATCTTTACCCAAATTTGGATTTGCTGAAATCTCTTTACACGTTTCGATAATTAGTTTATAGTAAATTTCAGCTTGGTTTTCAGACCATTTCATTAATGTGTAGCTCCAGATTTCAGTTAGATCTTCAACAGCTTTGTTTGTAAAATAGTATTTGGCCATTCTACTGCTTTTTTGCTTTGAGTTTTTCTAAATGAGTCAGAGGGTTGAAGTCTGTTGAAATTCCACTGTCAATTCCTTCGCATATTGCTTCTTTAAGCGAGATGTATCGGTTTTCTTCCTCTTCAAGTAGTCTTAATCCGGCTCTGACTACTTCGCTGGCATTATTATACCTGCCCTTTGATATACTGTTCTGAATAAAAGTATCAAAGTGCTCTCCAAGTAAAATTGATGTGTTTCTGCTCATATTTTTTAACTTTTTTCAAATATACCAATAATTGGTATTATGAATATTTTTATTCAATAATTTTTTGAAGTTTATATGGTGCTTCGCAGGTTTAGCCGTTCGGCAGAAAAATGGGTTGCTGACGTGGAATTGGGGAGAGATACTACCCAGTAAAAATTGGATTTTGAGTTGGGTAGTGATACTATCCAACTCTAGTTAATAATTAAGTTTATCTTGCGTCCAAGACCATACTCAATAAGTTTGTATAAAGTTGATAACTGAATATCACTGTGCCCATTTTCAATTCTTGATATAAAGCTTTTTTTTGCTCCAATTTTTTCTGCAAGTTGTGCTTGTGTAAGATTTGCTAGTTTTCTCTCTTCCTTTATAATGACTCCTATTGCAAATGCCTTTGCTTTTATTTCAAATTCAGTACGGCTTTTGCTACCAATTTTACCATACTCATTGTCTAGGTGCTGAGAGAAATGCTTGATGTTTTTATTGGTATTCATTTTGTATTTTTTTCGTTAAAGTATTCATCCAATATTTGTTTTGCTTTTTCTAATTCGTTATTTGGTGTCCTTTGTGATTTCTTTTGGAATCCGTTAAAAAGAACTAACAAACGACCAGTGTCAAAGCAGCAAAAAACTCTGTAAATATTACTGCCATATTCAATCCGTACCTCAAAAAGGCCATTCGCATTTTCAATATTTTTAAAAAACTTGGTGGGGATGTGTTCGGTTACTGATATCATATAAAGAACATAATCTACTTTTTTCCTCACTTTCCCAGGTAGCCTTTTGTAGAAGAGTTCAAAGTGGTTCTTATAAAATATGATTTCTCTAACTATCTCCATTGCAAAGTTAACTAATAATGGTACATGACAAAATAATTTAGCCACTAAAACTATAGAATAATACTAATTCTACATAGCTTATGATTTAATATTTACTTAATTATAGAAGATATTTTTACGATAATATAAATTATGAATTATGGAGCAAAGGAGAAGGTGCTTCGCAGGTTTATACGGCCGGGAACCGGCCGGGTGCCGTCGTCGTCGTCGTCGCTACCTCAGGGGTAAATGGCCAGACGATTGATAATTAGCATGTTGTGTGCTTTTCCTCGATTTTCATAATGCACTCAAAACCAGCCATGTGGTCATTTACCCCTGAGGTAGTAAGACTTGTCGGTCGTAGTTCCGGCGCGCCAGGTGCAGGGCGCCGGGTGTCGCTCTCGCTCGGGAGTTATTCGTGATTAAAGTTCAGTTATGCAGATCTAAACTAGAAATGGTCACTATAACATGGTTTTACAGCTTGTTTTGAGATCTCTTCTATATTTTAATTGATTAAGTTAACCTGTGTAACCTAGTCATTATTCTCCAATTCAAATATTTCATTAACTGTCAAATTAAAGATCCTAGAAATTTTTAATGAAAGGAGTGTCGAAGGAATAAACTTTCCCAACTCAATTGCATTAATTGTTTGCCTACTTACATTAGTAAGATCTGCAAGTTGTTGCTGGGATATTTTTAATCTAGCTCTTTCTACTCTTATGTTATTCTTCATCTTTGATCCCTTTATTGTATTTAAAGATTTTTATTCGGAAGATTATTATATAGATTAAAAATAATGAGTATGGGTTTATAAGAATTTTCTTAATAATGCCTAGTATTCTATATGAATCAGTTGTTAGGAATCTAAATGCAATTGCAATCGAGAATGCAAATTCAAATACCAAGAACACGATAAATGAAATATAGGCTGTTATTGCTAAAGAGTTGATTCGGGTGCTCATTGTAAGTTCATCTTCAATTTTTTCTTTGGATAATCCAAGAAAAAGTACAGATAAATAAATGAATAAATAGATAATTAATGTTAAATATCTGCTGTAAGCTTGAGGTATGATCCTTAAATTGTTAAAAGCAAAAAGCCCGGCAAAAAATACCACAAATCCAGTGATAAATATAATCCATCCAATTCTTTGGAAATAATTAGGTAGTAAATAACTTTTCATTTTGATAATTATTATAATATTTCGCGAATGTAAAATAAACATTACATATATACAAATAAACTTTACATTTATTTTATACTGCTAAATGAAACACGATACCTAATAGAAATAATTTGCTCAAGTATTACATAACTTAATGACCAACATAATAATTACAATTTGTCGTCGTCGTCGCTACCTCAGGGATAAATGGCCACAAGGCTGATAATGTGCATATTATAGATTTTTCTCAATTTTCAGAATACGCTCAAAACCAGCTATGTGGCCATTTACCCCTGAGGTAGTAAGACTTGCCGGTCGTAGTTCCGGCGCGCCAGGTGCAGGGCGCCGGGTGTCGCTCCCGCTCGGG
>CAZXOP010000172.1:0-3130 GCA_964642235.1 uncultured Muribaculaceae bacterium | reverse complement strand
TCCGATTTAATCGGGTACCCCTCCTCATTTACCATTTATGATCAGTCAGACTCAAGAAGTGCCATAAAGGCAGCTATCAAGGAGCTTCAATTAGACGACAAAGTTTATAAGCCTGCAGAGGTGCTTTCGCGTATCTCATTGGCTAAAAACAATTTAATAACCGCTAAGGCTTATATGTCCAACTCCGAATTAATTCAATTTGATTCTACGACCCGTAAAGGACGTATTTGCGATATTTATGAGTTATATGCCAAAAAGTGCCGTACAGCAGGGGTAATGGACTTTGATGATATTCTGCTAAATATGAACATCTTAATACGTGACCACCCTGAAGTTGCAGATAAGCTCGCCGAGCAGTTTCGCTATATTCTTGTGGATGAGTATCAAGACACCAATTATGCTCAGTATCTCATTGTTAAAAAAATCTCATCACGCCATAAAAACATCTCCGTCGTAGGGGATGACTCCCAAAGTATTTATGGTTTCCGCGGTGCAAGAATCCAAAACATTCTCAATTTCCAAAAAGACTACCCCGACTCTAAAATTTTCCGCCTCGAGCAGAATTACCGTTCTACCCAGACAATAGTAAATGCTGCTAATTCCGTTATTGCCAAAAACAATAGTCGTATAAAAAAGGTCTGCTTTTCACAAGGAACCACCGGTGAGAAAATCGAGGTTATCCGCGCCTTCACAGAGCAGGACGAAGCCTCTTCGGTAGCATCTTCGATAATCTCCCGCATTTACTCCGACAAAGCTTCATACTCGCATTTTGCAATACTCTACCGTACCAATGCACAGTCTCGAGCCTTTGAAGAGGCTCTCCGCAAGAAAAACCTCCCCTATAAAATATATGCAGGGCACTCCTTTTATGAAAGAGCTGAGGTCAAAGACCTCCTTGCCTACTTCCGCCTTCTAGTCAATCCCACTGACGATGAGGCATTCCGCCGTGTGGTCAATGTTCCAGGACGTGGAATCGGAGATACCACGATTGGTTACCTTTCAGAAGCTGCCTCGAAGAACAATACCTCACTTTGGGGTGCATTGTCCTTACAAAACCTTGAGGAGTATGGCGTTAGGAATGCAGCTCTCGTGAAACTAAATGCCTTCGCAAACATGATTAACCATTTCAGAGAGAAGGTTCCTCTGGAAGATGCCTACTCCGTTGCACTCGGAGTGGCTACCGGTTCCGGATTCCTTACCTTCCTCAAAGATGATACCTCCATTGAAGGACAATCAAGATTTGAAAATGCTGAAGAGCTCCTTAGCAGTATCAACAGCTTTGTCGAAGATCAGACTAAATTGGAAGCAGAGATAGGGAACGAAGGGGCTTTTATCTCCCTTGAGTCTTATTTGGAAAATGTTGCACTCCTCACTGACCTTGAGACCTCCGATGACAGCAAGGATGATAACAATAGGATACAGCTTATGACAGTCCATGCCTCCAAAGGGCTTGAGTTTCCATATATATATATAGTAGGTATGGAGGAGAACCTCTTTCCCTCCTCCCTTTCAATTAACTCCGTCGATGAAATTGAGGAAGAGCGCCGACTCTTCTATGTCGCTTTAACACGCGCAATGAAAGGGGTAAGTCTCTCATTCTCACGCTCCCGTTTTAGGTGGGGACAATACGTAAATTACCCCCCGAGCAGATTCCTTCGTGAAATAGAAAAACAATACCTCTTAACACCCATAGAGGAGAGTGAATTTGGTTCCAATGGCTCAGATTTTTCCTTTGGTGGTGAAACATCAGGAGGCAGTTGGGGTTCAGGTTCCGGGCGCGGTTCCAATGCTACCGCCACTTCCTTTGGAAAGGGAGCCTCCGGAAGCAGTCGCAGTACCGGCAACAACCCACCATGGGGATCCGGAACTGGACAAGGGGCAAATCGCCCAGTCGTAACCCCCAAAAAAGAACGAGCAGGGGTACCTCCCCCCACCCTATCCCGCCCAATCCAAGAAGCAGACCCCTCCTTCGTCCCCGACTCTCCCGACAAAATACGTGTGGGTCAAAAGGTTGAGCACAATCGCTTCGGATGTGGCATCATCGAATCCATAGAAAAGCCCGGCCCTGAAGCCAAAGCCACCATTAATTTTGAAATAGGTGGAAATAAAGTTTTACTACTAAAATATGCTAAATTACGCATAATTTCATAACTTTTCCCCATCAAAAACCCACTTTGGCACACAACTTGTAAGTTATTTAAGTGAAGTTTTTCATAGTTTAAGTTTAGGTTAAGTAGCGAGCCGGTCCCGATCTGAAGGGTACTGGCTCGTGAAATTTTAAAGAACCGAGAGAAAATTTCGAGGGGGTGGGAGTAAAAAAGGAGGGAGGTGGAAAAAGGGGAAGAAGTGGAAAATGAGGGCAGGTGGAAAAGAAGAAGTGAAGTGGTAAAAGGGAGAGAGGTGGAAAAGGGAACAGAGGTGGGAAGGAGGAGAAAAAAATGACATACGAGAATCCGGAGAGAAAATTAATTTTCTCGAAGGATTCGAAGAATGGCATTTCAGGACGCAGTCCTGCAAGCAGACGACCTGGGGTCGTCTGCTTTCTCCTCCGAAACAAAAGACCATAGTCGTCTGCTTTCTCCTCCGAAACAGAGAACCATGGTAGTCCGCATGGTTCCCAGAAACAAAAGACCATAGTCGTCTGCTTTCGCCTCTGAAACAGCAAACCATAGTTGTCTGCTTTCTTCTCCAAAACAGAGAACCATAGTTGCCTGAATAGTTCCCCGAAACATGGTAGCTGACTGCTTTCTTCTAAGAAACAAAAGACCTCAGTCGCTAATTTTAGTCAATACAGATAGTCGCCTGCTTAGTCACCCCCAAGAGCTTTTCCGAGGTGATGCGAAATTGTGGGCATTGCGCAGCAATGACCAAAATATTAAAGAACAGATAATTGCTATCTGCAAGCCACTCAAAGTATTATCAAAAGAGCTCACAAAAGAATTTGTAAAAGGTTTTTCAGTAGGATCTTTATACTACTATCGACAATTTTATACCATATTTCCTCAAATATTCGCTACAGCGTGGCGAATATTGATATCACTGTCTTATCTTGAGGAATAGAAGCCTCTCTGGGCAAAATCAGCTGTTGAGGTCATTAGAGAAACTACTCCGGAGGCCGATTCATTCCCGA
>CAZXOP010000171.1:0-3138 GCA_964642235.1 uncultured Muribaculaceae bacterium | reverse complement strand
ATCGTTATCTCTACCCAGCATGATGAGTTTGCAGATGACCTTACCATGCAACAGACCATTCGTAAAGATGTCCAGGAGATTCTTCTTCCACAAGTTATCTCCCGTCTCCCCAAGAAGACTCAAAAACTCTTTAAAGGAGATTATATTCTCCATGTGAATCCGACAGGGAAGTTTGTTATAGGTGGTCCTCACGGGGATACAGGACTGACAGGGAGAAAAATTATTGTGGATACTTATGGTGGTAAAGGGGCACATGGCGGCGGTTGTTTTTCAGGAAAAGACCCCTCTAAAGTAGATCGCTCTGCTGCCTATGCAGCTCGTTATATTGCTAAAAACATGGTTGCTGCTGGTGTGGCAAAAGAGATGTTGGTACAAGTCGCTTACGCAATAGGGGTAGCAAGACCTCTCTCCATCTTTGTGGAGACCTATGGCACCTCCCAAGTAAAACAGAGTGACGGAGAGATAGCAGTTATCATCAATGAACTCTTCGATCTTCGTCCTGCTAAAATTATAGATAAGTTCCAATTGAAGAACCCCATATACTTCCCCACTGCCTCTTACGGACACTTAGGGAGAGACCCCTATGAGGCGGAGATAGAGGTTATAGAGGATGGAAAACATATAAAGAAAAGGGCACAGTTTTTTGGTTGGGAAAAACTTGACTCTGTCGAGCTAATTAAGAACCGCTTCGGACTATAGAGGGGGCTATCGTTTCCAAATGAGTTTCTTTCCGAAACCGAATCTGTTATCAGTATATTTGGCTTCAATAATGGTAAGAAGCCAGAGTTCGGAGTCATTGAGAATCGCATAAGGAAATCTTTTTAGATATTTAAGTCGATATTTTCCTGAGATGGAGTTATCGACTTTTTTTATTTCGGCTTTAAACTGTAATCCCCTGATTTTTCCTATCTCCTCTGTCTCTAAGACTATACTCCCAGCCACTACTCCTGATGATGAGAGAGCAAGAGTTATATGACGAGTCTTTTCATCGGAAGTTATTATAAAACCAATTGACTCAGAGTCATATACATAAAAGAGATTCGCGCACCAGATCTCCCCTTCTGCCGCCGAAGCCATCGTCATAACATGATGCTCTTTTATAAAATTAACTATTTTTCTCTCCAAAATTTCTAATATTTCAGGCAAAAATAGATATTTTTTAACTTTCGGAATGAATTATCTCAAATCGCTTTTAGACCTAATCTATCCCCGACTCTGTATAGTCTGCAGAAGGGTCCTCTCCGAAGAGGAGGGGCATTTCTGCAGAGAGTGCCACGAAGATATCCCATTGACCTATTATTGGTCTTGGAGGGAGAATCCATCGGAGAAAATCCTCTGGGGACGCACCTATTTTGAGAGAGTTGTCTCATTGTTTATTTATAAAAGAGAGAGCGATTATAAAAAAGCTATTCATCGAATAAAATATCATGACGACACTGCACTTGCCCTCTATCTCGGAAAGGTTTTAGGGGAGTATATGCGTGATGTAAAAGAGGACTCATTCTCTGATATTATCGATTATATAATTCCTGTCCCTCTGCACCCCTATAAAAAGTGGCGGAGAGGGTATAATCAGGCTGAAATTATCGCTCGCGGCATCTCAGAGGGTCTTTGGTGTGATAAAAGCGAGGGGAAAAAGGGGCGAAAAAAGATCTGGAGAGAGAGAATAATCACTAATGTATTATTTAGAAAGAGGGCGACCCCCTCTCAAACTATTATAACCATGGGGTCTAAATGGGAGAATGTAGCCAATGCTTTCGAAATTAAAAGAGGGGAGAGACTTCGAGGAAAACACATTTTGCTGGTGGATGATGTTCTGACTTCCGGTGCCACAGCCGAAGCATGTTATAATAAATTGTCTCATATAGAAAATTTAAAAGTTAGCTTCGCCTCGTTATCGTATGTCGAACAAAATGTTTAACTTCGCACTAATGTTTGATTTTATACATATCAAGATAATAGATATTATTGACATCATTTTGGTGGCATTACTTATCTTTCAGTTGTTCAGGCTTATCCGTGGGACTTCTGCCATTAATATTTTTCTCGGAGTTATTATTCTTTATATAACCTGGGTTATAGTAAAAGCTTTGAACATGAATCTGCTCTCCTCTATTTTAGGACAGATACTTGGAGTCGGAGTCATAGCATTGATTGTCCTTTTTCAACCAGAAATAAGGAGATTTTTACTCCATTTGGGGAGTCGATATGTCTCCTCGGCAAAAGCAGGGAGGTTATTCAAAGCCCTCTTTAGTGGAAAGGAGAAGGAGATTCCTCTTGAAGAGATGGATGAGATTACACAAGCCTGCAGAAGAATGTCTGAAACACGCACAGGAGCATTAATCGTCTTTTCCCACCTCTCTTCTTTAGAGTTTGTAATAGAAACAGGTGATAAAATAGATGCAAGAATCAATAGACGACTTATTGAAAATATCTTCTACAAAAACACCCCTCTTCACGATGGGGCAATGATTCTTACTTCCAGCAGAATAGTTGCTGCACGATGCACCCTTCCGATTACAGACAATCCGAATGTTCCACCTCAATATGGGATGCGTCATAGAGCTGCTGCAAGCATTACCGAGACCACAGATGCCACGGCTATAGTGGTTTCCGAGGAGACAGGGAATATCTCTTTTGTCTCTAATGGGGAGATAAAAACGATGTCAAGTATTAGTGAACTCAGACTTGCTATTGACCACTCTTATCGAAAATAGTCTTAAACTCCGGTTTCTCCACAGTGGGAGGAACAGATTTCTTAAAATAAAACTTCTCCTCTGTCCCTTTAAAAAGTCTCTTTATGTTACTTATATGGGTAAGCCAAAGGGTTACAGCTATCACGATGCTAAAGACCCTCAGGGTTATCGTTTCATCGGGAGTAAGCCAGAGACCAAACATAAAGTTAACAAGAATAGGGTAACATATTCCAGCTATTAAAACACTTACAGAGATGTATTTGGTGATTAGTAGTACCACTATAAAAACGGCAAAACAGATAATCATAGCCCAAGGGTGAATAGCAGATAAAACTCCTGCAATAACCGAAACCCCTTGTCCCCCTTTAAATTCAAAAAAGAGAGGAAAAATATGCCCTATTATGGCAGCAAGACCAAAAATAATCTGCATTGTAACATAGAG
>CAZXOP010000170.1:0-3327 GCA_964642235.1 uncultured Muribaculaceae bacterium | reverse complement strand
TATCGAGTCCGGCGGCAAGTCCTACCGGGTTTTTAAAGGTAATTCCAAATACATCTCTCTCTAAAGAGGGGGAGTTGTAGGAGTAAATCCAACGTAGGATGGTACGGGAAAAGGGTATATACCTTAATAACTTAAGCAAGTTAAAGGTAACAGCGTGGGCTGTTTCCGGATTAAGAGAAAAAAGTAAAGGTCTGATAAATCTGTACATTGCAAAAGATGTTTCTCTGCAAAGATAGAGAGAAAATAATTATTTATGCAGTTTGGGGGGATAAAATTCCTCAAAAGAGCCATCAGAATAGAAGAGAGTTATACGGTTAATCGTTTTTTCGGGATTCTCAGAGGGATATAAAAAGGCATTATTGCCCTTATCTTCCTCTAATTCAATACTTTGATTAGAATAATTGTCTGTAATCTCTTTTTCTGATTCAGAACTATTATCGGAATTAATCTCTTTATACGGCTTCCCTTTCCCAAGAAGAAGCCATTCGGGATTAATATTTGGAAATTTAGCAAGGAAGCGGGTAATAAAATCATAACTCGGCTTATTTCTTCCGGATAGGATATGAGAGATCCCCGAACGCTGGATGCCGAGAATATCAGCAAGTCGGGCAGGAGAGAGCTGTTCCAGATCTAAAAATTGTTGTAAACGCCGATTCATAAATGTAAATTCTAAGGATATACAAATGTAAGCATTATTTTGCTTACAAATCTAACCAAGTTTGCAAAACATTTGTAAACAAATTAAATTCACCCCTGTAACTGATTCTTTTCCACTTGAAATAAATCTAATAAACTATTGGTTATCAATGTATTAATAACAATAATTCACTTTTGGAAACAAGAAACCCCGCTAATTTTGCTAATTAGGCCTATTTTTAACTATAGTTAAAACATTATAAAGCATTGGGTTTTAAGTATATAACTACTAAAAACAACACCCTATAACCCTTTTTTATAACCCCTTTTAGATCCCGATTCTAAAATATTAAACAACCGCTCATTTGTTTACAAGATAACACAAGTTGTGTTTACTAATGTTGACAACATTTGTAAACAAAAATTAAATTTCAATGATTTTGTGGTCAGATGGATATTATATAGTTTTGCAGTAGATAATCGATTATAGAGCCAAAAAATGCCTATTTTTAAATCAAGCTTAAAAATCTCAGATTTTACCTACGATCTTCCGCAGGGAAGAATTGCCTCCTATCCCCTAGATAAAAGAGATTCCTCCAAACTTCTTATATATAATAAAGGTGAAATATCTCATTCCCCCTTCACCTCCCTACCCGATTACCTTCCAGAAGGGAGTTTAATGGTCTTTAATAACACTAAAGTAGTCCCTGCCAGGCTTATATTCCGTAAGGAAACCGGGGCTTTTATTGAAGTCTTTTGTTTAGAACCATATTATCCTGAGGAGTACAACACCTCTTTTGCCTCTCTATCCACATGCTCATGGAGAGTAATTGTAGGGAATATCAAACGTTGGAAAGGTGGTAAATTACCCTTCTTCCTTCCCGAAAACGCACCTAAATCATTGATAAAGCTTAATTTATGTGCTGAATTAATCCAGCGAGGAGATGATGGAATTGTCGTTCAATTTACCTGGAATGGTGATATTCCTTTCTCCCAAGTCTTAGATATTTGTGGAAAAGTCCCTATTCCTCCCTACTTAAACCGTGAATCTGAACCCTTAGATAGTGAGAGGTATCAGACCCTTTATGCAGAGTATAGAGGCTCTGTTGCAGCTCCGACTGCCGGTCTCCATTTTACTAAAGAGGTACTTGAGATGATCAACTATAAAGGTATTGATATAGAGTATGTTTGTTTACATGTTGGAGCCGGTACTTTTCTCCCGGTAAAGTCTGAAGAGGTCTCAAATCACACTATGCATTGCGAGCCATTTTCTGTTTCGAAAGCTCTCTTAAAAAGGATATGCAGTCTCAAAGAGGGAGAAAAAATTATTTCAGTAGGTACCACCTCTGCCAGAACCCTCGAATCTCTCTATTTTTTAGGGTGTCAGGCTTTAGAGGCCTCTCCCTCCCTCTGGACTCCCCACACTTTAGAGCAGTGGGCTCCATACAATATGACGAAAGAACCACCTGTTAAAGAGGCACTTGGAGCACTAATTGACTATTTGGAAATACATCGATTAGAAGAATTAAATATAAAGACTCAAATTATTATACTCCCCCCTTATAGTTTTAGGATTATAGACTCATTGGTTACCAATTTTCATCAGCCTCAAAGTACTCTTCTTCTGCTTATTGCCGCATTTGTTGGGGAGAAAAAGTGGCGTAATATATATGATTACGCACTAAATAATGATTTTAGATTTCTTAGTTATGGGGATAGCTCCTTATTAATTAGATAGTTAAACTTAGTTTGGAAGTTATGCTTTTTTTTGTTTACTTTTGCAAGATAAAACGATAGTTAACATACAAAAAACACCTAATATGAAACAAACTATTATTGATTTAGTTGAGAAATCAGTTGAAAAATTTTCCAACGACACATTTTTGCTCGAAAAAACGACAGACAAATTTGAGCCTACTACTTTTAAAGAGATAAAAGAGCAGGTTTATCGTTTTGGAGCAGGTCTTTGCGACTTAGGTGTTAAACCTAAAGATAATATCGCAATCCTTTCAGAAGGGAGAAACTTATGGGTAGTCAGTGAGTTGGCCCTCCTTTATGCGGGTGCAGCCTCTGTCCCCCTCTCTATTAAATTAGAGGAGAGTAATGACCTTCTTTTTAGACTAATTCACGCCGATGTAACATTTATTATTGTCTCCGGAAGGCAACTTCCAAAGATAAGAACCATTACAGATAAACTCCCTCTTCTAAAGAGCATTATAGTGCTCGATAAAATCGATTCCTATCTTGAAAAAGAGCTTTATTATGAGGATGTTATGGTAAAGGGGGGAGAGTATCTTAAGAATCATTATGATGAGTTTATTTCGAGGGGTAAAAACATTAAAAACGATGATATTGCCACCATTACATATACTTCCGGTACCACTGCAGACCCTAAAGGGGTGGTTTTAACCCATAGGAACTATACTGCTAATGTTGAACAAGCTTTGGGGATTACAGATGTTGCAAAGGGGAAGAAAATGTTGATTATATTGCCTCTCGACCATTGTTTTGCGCACGTAGTAGGGTTCTATGCGATGTTGCATAATGGAGGGATTGTGGCTACCGTTCCGATAGGAAAGTCCCCTATAGAGACGTTAAAAAACATTCCGATCTCTATTAAGGAGGTTAAACCTAATATTTTACTCTCCGTTCCTGCTTTAGCCAAGAATTTTAAGAAAAATATAGAACAAT
>CAZXOP010000169.1:0-3341 GCA_964642235.1 uncultured Muribaculaceae bacterium | reverse complement strand
AAGGTAGCCGTACCGGAAGGTGTGGCTGGAACACCTCCTTTTTGGAGCTAACTGACAGCAGTTAGATATTGACAGTATGAGGTTAAACTTCTACTTTTCACTCTTATTATATAAAGTCTCGTAGCTCAGTTGGTTAGAGCGCTACACTGATAATGTAGAGGTCCGCGGTTCAACTCCGCGCGGGACTACTGAGAAACGAAGTTCTTATAAATCGGGGGATTAGCTCAGTTGGCTAGAGCGCCTGCCTTGCAAGCAGGAGGTCAAGGGTTCGACTCCCTTATTCTCCACCCTAAAAATAAAGCACTTACAAAGACTGTAGGTGCTTTTTTATTTATTGTTTTTACTATAAAGTTTAGAAAATACAGTATATTTTTGGAAGATTCATCTATATATTGTATATTTGCGATATACAAAAAAATGATAAAGTCAATAAAACATAAAGGGCTGTCGTTATTGTGGGTTAAGGCTGATGGTAAAAAACTGCCTCCCAATATGGTAGATAAAATTAGAAGGCTGCTTGTTATTATTGATACATTAGAGGTCGTTCCTGATGATTTAATGAATTTGCCGTTTCGGCCGCATCCTCTAAAGGGAAATTTATCTGATTATTGGGCAATGAATGTAACTGGAAATTGGAGAATTATTTTTAGGTTTAATAACGATAAGAGGGAAGCAACAGATTTAGATTTAATAGATTATCATTAATAATAAACATAATGTTAAAACATCAAGATATTCATATCCATCCTGGAGAAATACTACTTGAGGAGATTATACTGCCTGCTAATCTTACAATAACAGAGGTGGCAGAATATCTTCAGGTAACTCGTGTTACACTCTCTAAGATAATAAATAAAAAGGGGAGTATAACCCCTAATATTGCTTTACGATTAGAAGCTGTATTTGGTGGAAAAGCTGATTTTTGGTTAAGACTACAGCGAAAATATGACCTGGAGGAGGCAATACTGGATTTCCCGAAAGAAAAAAATAAGTTTAAACATTTCACATTTCCCCAAACTGTGTGAGGATAGGGGATTTGCACAGATTTAGAACAGTCTCCTAATCAATTTCTTTTTTAATGGAGTGTATGGTCTATATCTTACAGATGGGTCTAAGAGGGCCCCTTTATGGACAATGGATTTATAATGTGTAAAAGTATCAAAACTTGCTTTTCCGTGATATGCCCCCATTCCGCTCTCCCCGACACCTCCAAACGGGAGTCGTGATGTCGCCACATGCATAAGGACATCATTAATACACCCCCCTCCGAAAGAGACATCTCGCAACACCCTTTTCTGAATAGCTTTGTCTCTGCTAAAAAGGTAGAGAGCTAAAGGTTTAGGTCTTGATTTTATTGCGGAAATAGCCTCATCTAACTCCGAGTATGTTAATATAGGGAGTAGTGGACCGAATATCTCCTCCTGCATAACAGGGGAGTCAAAAGTTACTTCAGGCATCACCGCAGGGGTAATAGTGAGCGTTTCAGAGGAGCAGACCCCTCCAAAGAGAATCTTCTCACCTGACATTAACCCTTCAATCCTCTTAAAATGCTTCTCATTTATAATTCGCGGGTAATCTTGAATCACCCCATCTGCCCCTTTTGGATAAAACTCCTCTATCCAAAAACCGAGTCTCTCCAAGAGTTCCTCTTTTTTACTTTGGTGTACCAACACATAGTCAGGAGCGACACAGGTTTGCCCCGCGTTTATATATTTACCGAATACTAACCTTTTGGCTGCCAAGTCAATATCGGCAGACTCATCGACTATAACAGGGGATTTTCCCCCTAACTCCAAACTAATAGGAGTGAGATGTTTTGCCGCAGCCTCCATTACAAGTTTTCCCACAGAAATACCTCCGGTAAAGAAAATATAATCGAATTTCTGCTCGAGTAGTCCTGCATTCTCTGCTCTTCCCCCTTGGACTACGGTGCAAAATTCGGGAGAGAAGCACTCTGAGATGATTTTTGCAATAACTGCAGAGGTGGCAGGGGAGTAGGCAGATGGTTTTAAGGTAACACAATTCCCCGCTGCAATAGCACCCACAAGTGGTTCTAATGAGAGCAGAAAAGGGTAGTTCCATGGGGACATAATAAGAACAACACCATAAGGCTCCCCAATACGAAAGCACTTTGCGGGTAATAGGGCAAGCTCTGTCCCGACTCTCTGAGGCTTCGTCCATTTGCGGACTCTTTTGAGAATATATTTAATATCCCCCTTTAAAACTCCGAGTTCTGTCATATACCCTTCGGTCTCCGATTTATTTAAGTCGCTTTTGAGGGCTGAGAGTATCTCCTTTTCGTTACGCTCTATGGCTTTAGATAACCTCTTTATCGATTCGATTCGGAAAGATAAATCTCTCGTTATCCCAGAATTAAAGTAATCTATTTGTTTCATATCTAAAATCTATATAGCGTAAAGATAGTATAAATTAATGCAACATGTCACATAGATTTTGCATCTACATTTTATATTTCGACAATCCACATACAATATTTTAATCGCTACTATTTAAACAAAATTCTCATGAAACAAATTAAACTTCTGTTTACATCATTTTTGTCACTTCTACTCGTTTTCTCTTTCACATCTTGTGATAAGATTGGTTCCGAGGGGGGTGACGATGCCAACTATTGGAACTCTAACTCCCTTGTTCGCGAACAGCTTAAGGGGAAAGTAAAATCTTTAAAAATCTCCGAGAAGTATTATAATTATGCAATAGATTATAATGAAAAGGGGAATATAACAAAGTCCGTTAACACTGATAACAACTCCACCTCTTCCTCAACAACTAACTACACCTATGATGCTTCAGGCAAACTAATCAAAGTAGAAACCTTATCTAATTACATGGGTAAAACAGACACTTATATACAAACCTTTGAGTATAATAACCCCGGAAAATATGTGGCTACCTCCCCTGTCCATTGGCCAGATGTAGGGCTAACTCCAAACCTCTCCAAGAGCACTTATACAAGAAAAAATATCACTCAGACTACTAAATATGTTTTAGAGGGGAATAAGATGTATGCAATCTACGAGAGTCCGGCAGATGAATATGGTCCTGCAAGAAAAGATACTATCCTATTCACCACTTACGATGGAGCGTATCCTGTTAAAGGGGGAGGACATGCAGTAATGACTGCTTCATATAGGACGAACGGAATGTTTAGCACCTATGTAGAGTCTTTCTCAGGTCTTGATGAAAAGGGAAATATAAAGGAGCCTCGTACTACTACTTTTATTGATAATCCTAAATATCTGTTAAAAAAGACTCAGTCTTGGTCTCCTACTGATGTTACCACTTATACATACAATGATAAGTTTGATGTATTAACAGAG
>CAZXOP010000168.1:0-3410 GCA_964642235.1 uncultured Muribaculaceae bacterium | reverse complement strand
TGATTAGAATCACAACCAAACAGGAACAAAAGTAATAGTGCGTAAATAATTGTTGTTTTAAATAGTGTTTTCATCTATTTCCCATCTTTATTTTCGAAGTCATCTAGTCTTTTTAACCAAGCAAAGATAGCCCCTTTTTCCTCCCACACCAAAAAAATCTCCGCTTACATAATTATACCCAAATTTACTCTGAACTAATCTCGGATGCTATTAATTCTGCTTGCTTGAGGACTGTTTCGGTGGCTAATTTTTGCATGTCGGGTGGGTAGCCATATCTCCTTAAAATCCTTTTGACAGCAACTTTCAATTTTGCTTTTACGCTCTCCTTGATAGTCCAGTCTATGGTTGCGTTTTTTCTTATGGTTTCAGTCAGCACCACGGCAAGCTCCCTAAGTTTATCTTGTTGCATAAGCTCCCTTGCACTTTCATTATTGGCAACTGCCGTATAAAAAGCATATTCAAAATCAGTCAAACCAAGATGCTTAGCCTCGTAGTCCATCTCCACAATCTCCTTGCTTAGAGATATAAGTTCCTCGATCACCTCTGCAGCAGTGAGGATTTTATTGTGGTACTTTTTTATTGAGTTTTCTAACATCTCTAAAAATGTTCTACTCAGAACAAGATTCTTCTTGGCTCTTGATTTTATCTCATCATTAAGTAGTTTTTTTAGAACTTCCAAGGCAATATTTTTATGCTCCATCCCCTTTAGCTCCATTAAAAACTCCTCCGAAAGGATGGAAATATCCGGTTTCTTTATCCCTGCTGCATCGAAAATATCAATTACTTGTTCGGAAACTAACGCTTTATCTATGACTTGACGAATAGTAGTTTCGATCTCCTCGTCTGTTTTACCTGAACTCGTGGAGTCGAACTTCACTAATCTCGCTTTTACTGCTTGGAAAAATGAGACCTCCTCTTTTATATCCATAGCACTTTCATGAGGGATGGCAATGGCAAAAGATTTTGATAATGCAGAGACTTCGTCTATATACCTCTTCTTCCCCTCTTCTAAACCCAAAATATGCTCTTCTGCTGCGAGGATTAATGACAGCTTTGTAGAAGTATCAGCTCTAAAATATGATTTATATTCAAAGCCATGAAACATTTGAGAGACTACCTCCAGCTTCTCTAACATCAAATGAACAGCCTGCTCCTGCAAAATAGTCGGGTCACCTTTACCTCCCGAATCAGAATAAAATGCCAATGCTTTTTTTAAATCCGCAGCAATACCTAAATAATCTACCACCAGTCCCCCCGGCTTATCTTTATAGACCCTGTTTACTCTTGCTATTGCCTGCATTAAATTATGTCCCTTCATCGGCTTATCAATATAAAGGGTATGCATACATGGTACATCGAATCCTGTAAGCCACATATCTCTAACAATCACTAATCTTAGTTCATCATCAGGATTCTTCATTCTTTCAGCTAAAGTTCTTCGTTGCTCTTTAGTGGTGTGATGCTTCGCAATCTCCGGACCATCAGAGGAGGCTGAGGTCATTACTACCTTTATAACCCCTTTGGTCAAATCATCTGAATGCCATTCCGGTTTAAGAGCAATAATCGCTTCATACAAATCCACTGCTATTCTGCGACTCATCGCAACAATCATTGCCTTCCCTTCAAAAACCTCCTGCCTATTATTAAAATGGGTTAAAATATCTTGAGCAATATTCTTTACCCTGCTTTCACTCCCGACCAAAGCCTCAAGCTGTGTCCACTTTGCTTTTGCCTTTTGTGTATTAGACAAATCCTCTAATTCAAGATCATCATCCAGTTCTTCTACTAACTTTTTCCCCTCCTCACTTAAACTAACCTTCGCTAAACGACTTTCATAGTAAATACGGACTGTGGCACCATCCTCCACTGCCTGGGCTATATCATAAATATCCACATAGTTTCCAAAAACAGCAGGTGTGTTTACATCAATGTTTTCTATTGGAGTTCCGGTAAAACCTAAATATGTAGCATTAGGGAGAGCATCCCTCATATACTTCGCAAACCCATATACTATTTTCTTCCCCACTACTACCCCTTGTTCATCTTTTGCATCAATAGTTTTAGCTTTAAACCCATACTGAGTTCTATGCGCTTCGTCTGCTATTACGACAATATTACTTCTATCTGAGAGCATTTCATACACATTCCCCTCTTCGGGTTGAAATTTCTGAATGGTGGTAAAAACCACCCCTCCCGAAGCAACCTTTAAGAGCTCCTTTAGCTGACCTCTATCTTCTGCCTGAACAGGCTCCTGTCGGAGCAGTTGTTTAGAGGAGGCAAATGTATCAAAGAGTTGGTCATCCAAATCATTACGGTCTGTGATAACAATAATGGTGGGATTATCTAAAACTAAAACAATTTTTCCAGCATAGAAGACCATTGATAGCGATTTTCCACTCCCCTGTGTGTGCCAAACCACTCCCCCTTTTCTATCTCCAATTGATTGTTTTTTAACTCCGGGTAACCCATAGCTTTCCGGGGACTCTGCAAACACTTTTCCCTCCGTAAGTAGAGGTATATATCCGGTAGCCCTAAGAGTTGATTCAACAGCTCTGTTTACAGCATAATATTGATGGTAGGCTGCTAATTTTTTTATTGTCGAGATGGTTATAATGCCTGTTCCGGAATCCTCCTTTTTAGATTTTTCAAAAACTATAAAGTGACGAATAATATCAATCAGCGTCTCTTTATTTAACATCCCTAAAATAAGAGTCTCCAACTGGCTTTTTAGGTGTGATGCCTCGACCTTTCCATCAATAGATTTCCAAGCCATAAATCTGCTAAAACCGGAGGAGAGAGAACCTGCTTTTGCCTCCAATCCATCAGAAATAACCACAAAGGCATTATAAGTAAATAGGCTTGGAATAACTGCTTTATAAGTCTCTATCTGTTTGAAAGCAGATAGTATAGTGGTATTCTCATCCACAGCATTTTTCAGCTCAATAACCACCATCGGAATCCCATTGATAAAAAGAATAACATCAGGACGCTTATTAATCCCTTTTTCGACAATAGTGAATTGATTTGCTACCACAAATTCATTGTTACGTGGATCTTTAAAGTCAATCAACCATACTCTGTCTCCTCTCTCCTCCCCATCTATACTTTTGGATACCGGAATCCCTTCGGTAAGCAGTCTGTGAAAAGTCTCATTGTCAGTAAGCAGTTCAGGAGAACTAATGCGTTGAACTTTCTTAATAGCCTCTGCCTGTGCATCGAGAGGAACACCTATGTTTATCTTTTTAACTGCCCTCCTAAGCCTCTCCATTAATAGTACCTGAGAATAATTCTCCCTCTCAGGCATACTCCCATCAGGTGAAATATCAGGAGCATAAAGATATTCATAACCGAGATGAATAAACTGCTCGATAGCGAAAGACTCTATTATATTTTCGGTTATGTGTGTCATA
>CAZXOP010000167.1:0-3450 GCA_964642235.1 uncultured Muribaculaceae bacterium | reverse complement strand
TTTCTAAAATGGATATTACTCGAAGGATATGGGTGGAAGATGAGAGTCGTAATGTCGGGAAGGATCTTATTCCTCAAACATTTTGGAACACCATGTTGAACTCCCCTTTGATTAAGGTAGAGACACCTTATAACATAAGACTTGAAAGAGTTATGCGCGATTATGGCTGTTTCACCTCCGAAGAACTTGCTGCCTCGATTATGAAGATAGAGAAGAGACTCGGCTCTGAAAAATGCCATAAAGCATACGAAGCCTGTCTTGCTAAGGATTTAGAGTCTGCCGCAAAGATTTGTCTCGATTATTATGATAAACTCTATCAGGTGGGGCTCGATATGAGATTTCATGATGGAAGGGAGTATCTAAGGCTCCCTGTTGAGAATATAGATGTCTCTACCATTGTACCTGAATTATTGAAATTAACAGAAAATTTATAGTATTGTAATTATGGGAGAAGAGGTTATTAGACTGACACAGTTCAGTCCGGGAGCAGGGTGTGGGTGTAAAATCGCTCCTAAGGAGTTGGAGGAGATTCTAAAAGGGAGTCGCTCCGAGAAGATTTTTAATTCGCTGCTTGTGGGGAATGAGAACAAGGATGATGCAGCCGTTTATGATATAGGAGGGGGGAGGTCTATAATTAGTACTACTGACTTCTTTACCCCTATTGTTGATGATCCTTTTGATTTTGGGAGGATTGCAGCCACTAACGCCATAAGTGATATTTATGCTATGGGTGGCACTCCTTTGATGGCAATAGCAATTTTAGGGTGGCCCCTCGACAAACTCCCCACCTCCGTGGCAAACGAAGTGGTAAGGGGAGCAAGGTCTGTCTGCGACAATGCCAATATCCCATTAGCAGGGGGGCACAGTATAAATAGCTCCGATCCTTTCTTCGGACTTGCAGTTACAGGGTTAATCGAGAGTGAGTTGGTCAAGAAAAACAGTAGTGCAGAAGAGGGGTGCCTCCTCTTTTTAACCAAACCTTTGGGGATAGGGTTAGTTAGTTCTGCGGAGAAATTCGGGGTTGTTCGTGAAGAGGATAAAAAAGAGGCTCTTAGATTAATGACAGAGCTAAATGTGGCAGGGATGAAGATAGCTAAGATGGAAGGGGTTAGAGCAATGACTGATGTTACGGGATTTGGTCTTGCAGGACACTCTTTAGAGATGGCCGAAGGGAGCGGAGTCTCTATAATAATAGAATATGATAAGGTTCCTAAAATAGAAGGGGCTGATTTCTATATTGAACAGGAGTGTATGCCCGGTGGAACATTCAGAAATTATGCAAGTTACGGAGATAAAATAGAGATGCGCCCCGAACATAAATTCCTCATGTGCGACCCTCAGACCTCAGGAGGCCTGCTGATCGCAGTAAGGGAGGAAGGGGTAGAAAAATTAAAAAGGGAGGTTACCCCTCTTTATGAAATAGGACGAATTGAAAAATTTAATGGTACATTTGTAAAAGTTATCGGTTAAAACTATTATTATGCTTTGTAAAATTCTTCTAATCGCGGCATTAAGCCTCTCCTCTCTCTCTGAAGTTCAGACGAAGGAGGTAAGGGTGGGAGCCCTCTCTTTCGAGGAGTATCTCCCTCTCTTAAAGGGTGAAAGAGTCTCTATCTTATCAAATCAGACAGGGATGGTTACTCCTAAAACACATCTTCTTGACACTTTGCTCTCTCAAGGGGTAAATATTGTCTCTATTATGTCGCCGGAACATGGCTTTAGAGGGGAAGCAGATGCAGGGGAGAGTGTGAAAAGCTCTATAGATCAGAAGACAGGGATTCCTATCAGGTCTCTTTATGAAAAGGGGGTGGATGGCCCCTCTGCTGAGACTATGGGGGAGTTCGATGTATTAATATTCGACCTTCAAGATGTGGGGGTTAGGTTTTATACCTATAATGCGACCATGGCTAAGATGATGGATGCTTGTGCTGCAGCAGGGAAAAAGATGATAGTTCTCGACAGACCAAATCCACTCGGTTTCTATGTGGATGGACCTATTCTCGATATGAAATATAAATCCGGTGTGGGGTGGCTCCCAATCCCTATCGTCCATGGGATGACGCTTGGTGAACTTGCTCTTATGATTAACGGAGAAGGGTGGCTAAAAGAGGGGGTAAAGTGTGATCTGACAGTGATAAAATGTAAAAATTACACCCATCAAACTAAATATGTTCTCCCTGTTAAACCCTCACCGAATCTCCCCGATATGCGCTCCATATATCTCTATCCCTCTACCTGTTTTTTCGAGGGGACTCCGGTCTCTCTTGGCAGGGGTACAGATAAACCTTTTCAGATATACGGACACCCGAATATGAAAGGGTACAGGTTCTCATTTACTCCTAAGAGTATCCCCGGAGCAAAGTTCCCTCCTCAGCTTGACAGGAAATGTTATGGAGTAGATTTAAGGACAAAACCCTCAATAGAGGAGATAAATGCCAAGGGGATTAATTTAGAATACATTATAGATGCCTATAAAAATCTTAATTTGGACGATCACTTCTTCCGCTCATTCTTCGAGCTTTTAGTCGGTCAGTCTTATGTCCGTAAGATGATAAAAGAGGGGAAATCTGCCACAGAAATCAAAGCTATGTGGAGTGATGATGTTGCCAAATTCAAGGAGCAGCGAAAAAAGTATTTGCTATATGACGACACGCAAATGAGTGCGATACTAAAAAGTTATTGACGAAAACATACAAAAAATCAAACTCTCGTCATTAATAGCAATGCGAGACAATTATCACAAATTTCTGCTTACACTTGATTTCGATAATGTGATTATCGAAGGAATAGAAAAAAGAAATGTAATTGATCGGTTATTAGAAGGCAGCCCTTCTATGTAGGGTACAAATGTGTGCAAGGCAACAGATTGTGAGGATAGATGGAGAACTAAGGAAAAGTCTCGGTTTGGAGGGGAATCTTCTTGCTCTTCGCACCTCATTCAATAGATGGAGAACTAAGGAAAAGTCTCGGTCCACGCGGACGTGGGGGACCGCCGGCGAAAGCCGGTGGTGGTTCTTTTCCGTGTTCTCTATCTATCCCATGCCCAATACCCCCCCCAGTCTCCCATCTCCACTCCCGGCTACATTTCCCCTGACGTGTGACCTTACTGAAAACCCTACAAATCCCATAACACCCACTCCCACAGCATATTCCCCCTCCCATCCAACAAACGCCAGGGTCACACCTCCCCACTGACTCACCCAAACCGCCCCATTTCCCCCTGACGTGTGACCCTACACAAACCGCCACCAACCCCATAACACCCACTCCCACAGCACATTCCCCCTACCATCCAACAAACACCAAGGTCACACCTCCCCCAAAAATCACCCAAACCGCCCCATTTCCCCCTGACGTGTGACCCTACACAAACCGCCACTAACCTCATAACACCCAGTCCCACTGCATATTCTTTCGTAAATCCAACAAGAGCCAGGGTCACACCTCCCC
>CAZXOP010000166.1:1412-3463 GCA_964642235.1 uncultured Muribaculaceae bacterium | reverse complement strand
TTAAAGAAAAAATGACATTTTATTTGCTTATGAAAAAAGAATAAGTTACTTTTGCAGTCCAAAAAATAATTAGAAGATTGTCAAGCTACTGAATAAGAGTTATTTGCGATAATAACCGCTTGCAGTCATAAACTTTAAAAAAATATTTATGTACGCAATTGTAGATATTGCAGGACAGCAATTTAAAGTAGAAAAGGGGAGAAAAGTCTATGTTCATCGTTTAGATGCAGAGATTGGATCTTCTGTAAACTTTGACAAAGTTTTGTTGACAGACAATGAAGGAAATGTTAAAGTTGGTAACCCTTTCGTAGATGGCGCACAAGTTAAAGCAACTGTGTTGGAGCATCTTAAAGGAAATAAGGTAATCGTTTTTAAGAAGAAACGCCGTAAAGGTTATCAGAAGAAGAACGGTCATCGTCAGCTTTTATCACAAATTCTTATTGAAGAGATTGCTTAATTATTAAAAGGAGATTTAAGTTATGGCACACAAAAAAGGTGTAGGTAGTTCAAAGAACGGACGTGAATCACACAGTAAACGATTAGGCTTAAAGCTATTTGGTGGACAGACAGCTAAAGCAGGGAGCATTATAGTTCGTCAAAGAGGAACTGTTCATAATCCCGGCCAGAATGTAGGAATTGGTAGAGACCATACCCTATATGCTCTTATTGACGGAGTAGTAGTTTTCCGCAAGAAAGCCGACAACAGATCATTTGTATCAGTAGAACCATTCCAGTCATAGAGATTGCTATAAACGCATCCAATGATTCGATTTATAAAAAGGGCTGACTATTTTTTAGTCAGCCTTTTTTGTGAAAATAAATATTTTATTATCTTTGTACATATGTAAGTGGAGCAGAAACCACATTAAAAAACGGGCGGAACCGAAAAGCCATACAGAGTACGAAACTTAAACTTTAGTCAGATGGAATTTATTGCATTATTCTCTTCAGCTCTATTTATTATCCTTTACTTAGCACTCGGGGTTATTATGATTGTTGCAAATTGGATAATATTCAAGAAAGCCGGAAAACCGGGTTGGGCTTGTCTCATACCTATTTACAACATCCTTGTTCTATTACAGATAGTAGATAGACCTTGGTGGTGGATCCTTTTAATGCTTATACCTGGTGTAAACGTTGTAATTGGAATCATTGTTTACCATAATCTCTCCCTTTCTTTTGGACAGGGAATAGGATTTACTTTCGGATTGCTTTTTTTAGGGATTATCTTCTTCCCTATTTTAGCCTTCGGTAGTGCCAAGTATGTAGGGCGTAACCCTCAGCAGTAAAAATTTTTATGCTCTTTTGACCACCTCACACATTTGCTGGTAGGCGGCTTCCATCTCTAAGAGTAACTTAAATTGGGCATTGGTTCTTACGAGATTATGCTCAGGGTATGCTATTCTATAGTATGTATCTCCGTCTATATAATCCATAAGGAATCTAAGCACCTGTTCGTAAGTAATATAACGGGCAGAAAAGGCAAGATTTTCCAACTCTGACGCAACAAGTGTATTTCGGCGCTGCGAGAGATACCCCTTGGTATATGCTTCGAAATATTCAAGAGAGAAATTAACTTTTGAGAGGTCTTTCTCATCCTCAAGACCTGTATTGGCATAAGAGCGGATGGCATCTCCAAAATCATTGAGTGAGGTACTATTCATCACTGTATCGAGGTCAATAACACAAAGCACCTCCCCTTTCTCGTTAAAAAGAATATTACTAATCTTCGTGTCATTATGGGTAACCCTTGTCGGAATGATCCCATCCTCCACTTTTTTCCAAAATTCCAACATCCCCTCTCTACGGGACTCTATCCACTCTATTTCACGAGAGAGCGCCACCACCCTCCCTGCTCTATTAAGACGGAGAGACTCATCCCACTGCTTAAATCTCCAACGGATATTATGAAAACCCTTTATGGTCTCTGCCAAAGGCTCTGTAAAGTCGGAGAGCTGAGACTGGAACTTCCCTATCCCTACGCCCCCCATATATGCAAGGTGAGTCGAATCAGCCTTAGGGTATGTTACGGCATCTTTTATCTTTAGACA
>CAZXOP010000166.1:0-1312 GCA_964642235.1 uncultured Muribaculaceae bacterium | reverse complement strand
TGAGAGGCTATTTCAAATAATTTAGGCTGTTTCATAATGAGTGTAAAGGTACAAAAATTATTTTCACATTATCAAAAACTACCCTATCTTAGCATTAAATTATTAAACATACTGTGAAGACCACATATCTCATTTTAATTACCTTTTTAATAGCCTATCATGCTCTTAATGCCCAGCAAATAAGGTATTCCCCGGCTTGGTTTGGACCTAACGCTAACCCTGTCCCCGAATTTAGTGATGCCCGTATCCCATCTAAGACCACATTCTCCCTAACAGCAGACTATTATCACGGGTATGGGGATCAAACCATGAATGGATATTTTAAGGTAGAGATTCCCCTCCTGACAGATAGAGTTTCTATTAAATTATGGAGTACGGTATTAGAGCATTATCAGGTTAATAGTGAGGTTTATCAAGCCAGAAATATGAGCGGGGATAGCTCCGGAAGAGCTAATGGGGATCTATATCTACAGACGAGAATTCTTTTGCTAAGTGAACAGTATCAAGGGGTGGATATCATCTTTAACTCCACTCTGAAAACTGCCTCCGGGACGAAATTGACAGCAAGACGATACTACGATACCCCCGGATACTATTTTGATTTGGAAATAGGTAAATCAATATATACAAGAGGGAGTTTTATTAATGAGATACGTGGTGTGGTCAATATGGGATTTCTATGTTGGGAGACTACCAATAGTACTCAAAACGATGCGCCGATGTATGGAGGCAAATTGATAATAGGAAACAATACTTGGAAGTTTGAGAATACTATCTCAGGATATTGGGGCTGGATGCATACAAGACCTCAATACGGAAAAGAATATGGAGACGCTCCGTTGGTATATACAACAAAAATATCGATAACAAGAGCTGTTATCGATTATTTTGTTCAATATCAATATGGTATTAAAGACTTTCCCTATCAACAATTTAGAATAGGTGTCAACATTCGCACTTCGGCACTGACACCAAATTATAGGAAATAGGGATTATTTCTTCTTGTAACGCTGGTAGAATTTATCAACACGACCTGCAGTGTCCACCAATTTCATCTTACCTGTATAGAATGGGTGAGAAGTATTTGAAATCTCGACCTTTACCACAGGGTAGGTAACACCTTCCACTTCGATGGTCTCCTTAGTGTTTACACAAGAACGAGTGATAAACACATGCTCGTTAGACATATCCTTGAAAGCCACAAGACGGTAGTTTTCGGGATGTATTTCTTTTTTCATTTCTTATAAAATTTATTATGGGGTGCAAAAGTATAAATTATTTGCTTTCTCTACAAATATTTCTGTAAAAATAT
>CAZXOP010000165.1:0-3466 GCA_964642235.1 uncultured Muribaculaceae bacterium | reverse complement strand
GGTGATATGATGCTCAGCGGATCATATTATGGAAAAGTAAAGGCGATGTTTAACGAAAGGGGACAAAAAGTTTCCGAAGCAGGACCTTCTACCCCTGTTTCAGTTCTTGGATTAAACGGAGCCCCCACTGCGGGTGAAACTTTCAATGTACTTGAAGATGAGAAAGAGGCTAAAGATCTTGCCAACAAGAGGGAGCAGCTTCTCCGTATTCAGGGACTCAGAACCCAGAAACATATTACACTCGAAGAGATTGGGCGCCGTATTGCTATTGGGAACTTCCAAGAACTCAATATTATCGTTAAAGGGGACGTGGATGGTTCTATCGAAGCCCTTTCTGACTCACTTATTAAACTCTCCACAGAAGAGATACATGTCAACGTTATACACAAAGCTGTGGGAGCCATCTCCGAATCAGATGTACTGCTTGCAGCGGCATCGAATGCCATCATTATAGGGTTCCAGGTAAGACCTTCTGTAAACGCGCGAAAATTAGCAGAGAAAGAGGAGATTGAAATTCGTCTCTACTCTGTAATTTATGATGCAATAAATGAGGTGAAGAGTGGTATAGAGGGGATGTTAGCACCAGAAGAGAAGGAAGAAGTTTCAGCAACTGTTGAAGTTCGCGAAACTTTCAAAATCTCTAAAATTGGAACCATCGCCGGTTGTATGGTGAAAGAGGGTAAAATCACCCGTTCATCTAAGATTCGAGTTATCAGAGATGGTATAGTAATCTATACCGGAGAACTTGGGTCTCTCAAACGTTTCAAAGATGATGTTAAAGAGGTAGCATCAGGCTACGACTGTGGACTAAATGTCAACGGGTTTAACGACATTAAGATTGGGGATATCATAGAGGCTTATCAAATAGTTGAGATAAAGAGGAAACTTTAAACTCGGGTTTTTAAAATAAAAATCCGCTGCTAAAGGATATATATTCTCTCTATTAACGAACAGTTATCGTTTCACAACGATACTATATTTTTTGCCATATCCCTAGCAGCGGAAAAACACTATTTATTTACGTGCACAAAAGTACACCCATTCATCATTACCGCAAAGGATTTAATCAACGTGGCATCTTTGTAACGCAACTACATAAGTAATCCTACCTGGAAATCAAGTACTTCTAAATACGAATTTTAATATTTGTAACGGTTAAAAATCAGAATTTGGAATATATTATTACCTTTGTAGAATATTTATTTACATCAGATGAAACGCTTTTTATTATTATTTCTACCTATAGCCATACTATTTCTAAATGGGTGCTATACCCAGTCTAAAAAGACTAAAGAACTTATCTCTTTAGACAATACCTCGAAAGTGCGCCCAAAAGAGGCTCTTGACTCATTACTCGATATGGACCCCTCAAGACTCTCAATGGCTAATAGGGCACACTATTACCTCATCCTAACATCTATACATGAAGGTTCACTAAGACCTATCAAAGATGACTATGATTCCCTTATAAACATTTCATATAATTGGTATAAATCCCAGGGAGATAATTATAACACAGCCCGATCTGCCCTCTACTGGGGGATAAACAGATATCGAGTTGCCCCTGCTGATTCCCTCTGTTACTCACTCCTTAAAGAATCAGAGTCCCTCTTTTCTAATCTCGAAGGAGAGGAGAATGACTCACACATGGCATTGACGAGAGTCTATTTAGCAAACTACCTCACGAAGGCTAAGCGTTTTGAAGCTGCCGAAAATTACTACCTGTCGGCTGCACCCTATTTTAAAAAGAACCATCATTTTTCAAGGTATATTAAGACAAAGTTAGATTACTCAAAAAGCTTATATTTGAACAATGAGAAAGAGAGAGCATTCCGAGTTATAGACTCGCTTGAAACAGATAAGACATTACCACTTCTAACAAGATATGGGGCCTACTCTACAATAGCCACATTTTATGCTAACTTGAGGGAGTATTCAAAGGCTATAGATTATCTACAAAAAAAACTCACCCTAATAGATACTCTTGGTAAAGCCAATGACCTTAAATCCATTAATATTGCATTAATACGATACTCCTCTTTGATTGGCGATAAAGAGTTATTAGATGAAAAGGCCCAAGAACTCGACTCTATAATAAATAGTTCCCAAAAGAGAATGAACTATGTCCACTTAAACAGATTATCTGAAGCTTACGAGAATGTAAAGGATTTTGAAAAGTCGTTTTATTATAAGGACAAAGCGTATGAGAACTTAATCTCTATTAAAAATCAAGAGTCTATTGAACTAAAAAGATTACATAAAGCACATGATGAACTCACGCTTAGATCTCAGGGACAAAGGGTGGCTATCCTCATCCTCTCTCTCTTAATAATAATTGTGCTCTCAGTACTTCTCCCCATTTTAATAAAAGAGATTAGACTTCACAGAAGAGAGAAAGTTTCTTTATCAGTAAATCGAACTTTAATATCGGAAATAGCAGCAAGTCAAAATGACTTTATAACAGAGTTGACAAATAGTGTAGGGTCAATATCTGATGATGAAGTTCGAAAGAATCTTAAAAAACTAATAAACGACTATATTAAGGAGCATAGACAGAATATTTTTATTAAGATGAGCGCTTCAAAAGGGTACCCATTGGAACAAGAGAAGATGTCTGAACAAGAAAAATTTATCCTTTTTTTAAGCGAAAGAGGGTACGATTATAAAGATATAACCAATATAATACTCTCATCAAGTTCATCTGTTCGTTCTTCCCGAAACCGTATAAAAGGGAAGCTAGGAGAGAAATAGACTATTTCCCACACTCTAATGTCCCATCTTTTCTATGATGCTTACCCCTATAGAAGATACTACAGAAATATCTCATTAAAATAATTGAAAGAATAACGGTCAGCAGAGACCCTTCATATATCATCTGCTGTTTTATGGTCTCCTTAGACTGTATATATTCATAGTCTGTCTCGATTAAACTCTTGAATGAGGTAGGAAGCGGATTTATTGAGTGCCATTTTTTTACCACCAATCCTTCGTTAATATAGACGACTCCCCCATTAGCCCTATGAAGGGTAATAAGTGTTTTGTAGTCAGAGTATAGAAAATCGAGCCTGCTCTCAGTTAAGTAATGAATAGGGGCTGTGGTCAAAACGATAAACTCACCACCGTAAAATTTAACACTGTCGGAAAGAGTCTCCATCTTACTCCAGATATCACTCTTTTCATACTTTTTAGGGTTAGTAATTACGACAAAAAAGAGAGGCTTTGAGGAGTGAATTAACGAATCAGTCATATAAAACCCCTCAGAATCTTTGATAGCAAAGTCAAAAACAGGTCGCTTAGCTTTTTTGAATAGGTTAAAGCTCCTTCCACCTATCTCCTCCCCTTCATTCCTTGAATCAACAAAGTTCCATGTCGAATCAGGGAGGGCATCTAAAGTAAACTCTCTCCTCTCTACACCCTTCTCATAAATAAATAGAGTCTGAACATCGCCCATTTCATGAGACTCCTC
>CAZXOP010000164.1:0-3471 GCA_964642235.1 uncultured Muribaculaceae bacterium | reverse complement strand
ATTCCTACTTCTTTTCGCTCTATTGTGCAGAAGTTGAGTACTTTGAAAAAAACCCTCTCTTGACTGATGCTGCTTCTTATAACTTTAAGGAACTATCTGCATATAACATAAATGTTAACCCCTCTAATATAAATGTTTCATTCATTGATAATCATATAGTTAATAAATACGACCTTATTTACTTGGACCCCTCCCGAAGGTCAGAAAAAGGGGATAGAATCTACTCTATAGCAGAGTGCGAACCAAACTTTTTAGAGCTTAAAGAGTCTATTTTTTCTAAAACAGATAGGATTCTACTGAAAGTCTCCCCTATGATAGATATCTCCTCCACCCTTAAACTCCTCCACGAGACCACTCAGCTTCATGTACTCTCAGTAGAGAATGAATGTAAGGAGCTCTTATTCTTATTGGAAAAGGGGGCTAATCAGGAAGCACTTATAACTGCTGTAAACATCGAAAAAGAAGAGGAGGAGAGTTTTAATTTTACTCTCTCCTCTGAAAAGGGGGCGACAGCGACTTTTATGAAATCATCCGATTACCGATACCTTTACGAACCAAATAAATCTATTTTGAAATCGGGAGCTTTTATCTCCCTCTCCTCCTCTTTCCATTTAGACAAAATTGCCCCAAGTACCCACCTCTACCTCTCTGAGGAACTCGTTGAAGGGGTTCCGGGACGCACTTTTAGGATTTTAGAGATATTGGATTTCAATAAAAGAGGCATTGCCCATCTAAAAGAGAACTACCCCGGAGGAAATGTTATTGCCAGAAACTTCCCCCTCTCTTCGGAGGCTTTAAGGAAGAGGCTCGCCATTCCCGAAGGGGATATATACTCTTTTTTTGGTGCACTAACGGCAAATGGGAGCAAAAATCTCTTTGTTTGTAAAAGGATATAGTGATAGAAAGCAAACTATTCGTAGAAATTCTTGTTGAGATTTACCAAATAAACTTTATCTACTGCTCGGGTGATAGCTGTGTATAACCATTTCAGGTCATCTAAAGTAATCTCATCACCCCAAAAAGCGTTATCTATAAAGACTGATTTCCACTGTCCCCCTTGGGATTTATGACAAGTGATGGCAGTGGCGTACTTTATTTGGAGGGCATTATAGTAGAGGTCTTCTCGTACAGAGGCATTTCTTTTCCTTTTCCCCTTAACATGTTCATAATCGGCATAAACCCCTTCATATAGTGCAGTCTGCTGCTCCTGTGAGAGTGATGCTGTCTCTGAAGATAATGTGTCTAATATTATTTTGGCTGTTATCTCGATATCGTTATAATCTGGGAATGAGAGAGTTGCCTGAGCGAAATGGAGCCCGTATCGCTCTTCATACCTACTTATCCTCATAAGTTCGGCAACATCTCCATTTGCAATAAAATCCAACTCTTTTATCTCTTCGAGGAATTGGTAGCAGTTTTTGACGACCATAATTTTATCCCCCTTGGTAAGCTGCTCCTCACGAAAGAGGATAGTACTTCTAATACCGCTATTATAGCGATTTGCTCTCTTATTCGAGCGACAGAGAACCACCGTTTCATCTATTCCGAATTTGTCGATGGAGTCTGCGATTTTCTCTATTAACTCTCCACCTGATATTAATTCAATGTCGGGGAACCCCTTTACGGAGAGCTTGGGGAACCCTTGTGGAAAAGGGGAGGATTCTATTGCCTTGCGAAGCAGAGTTGCATTGTATAAAATTCCGGACTCCTCTGCCTGCCTCACTACGGAGTGGAGCTCTGAAAAGTGCACATTGCCATATTGCGAGAGAAAATCAATGTCGAGTGCAGGGGATTTATCGAGGGAAATGGGGGGAAGTTGGGCATTGTCCCCCACTAAAATTAGTCTGTTTTGCACTCCGCTCCTGACGAAAGTAATAAGATCATCGAGCAAATTACCGGAACCAAAGGGGGAATTGAAAGAGTAAGTGGAGATTAAGGAGGCTTCATCGACTATAAAAATGGTCTCTTTGCTCTTATTGACATTTAATTGGAACTCCCCTACCCCATTATTAAGGGACTTTTGACGATATATCTGTTTATGAATGGTATATGATGACTCTCCTGTATAATTTGCAAGCACCTTCGCCGATCTTCCGGTGGGGGCCATTAACCTGAAAGGGATATTGAACCCTTTTAAGGTCTTGACAAACGATGCCAATACAGTCGTTTTACCTGTCCCTGCATAACCATTAATTACCATAATGTCAGTCTCGAGAGCTGCGACCACAAAACTCGAAAGGGAGTGGAATAACTCCTCCTGACATGTCGTAGGTTCGTATCCGAAATTTTCGGATATTTTATTATAAAGGAAAAGTTCGAGAGACATTGTGTTAATTCTTTTTATTGAATAACACAAATATCATCAATAAAGGGAATATTTCCAAACGACCAAGTAACATCTCTAAAGTGAGAACAAATTTTCCAAAGGCAGGAAAAAGACTAAAATTTCCCATTGACCCACAAGCTCCAAATGCAGGCCCGACATTACCCATTGCGGAGATAGAACTTGAAACTGCTTCCTCAAAATTCACCCCTAACATTGCTAATATAAGTGCCCCCATTAAAACTATTGCGAGATAAATAGAGATAAAGAGTGAAACCTTATTAACCACTTCTGCCTCAATTATATTGTTCCCTACCTTAATGGGGATAATGGCATTGGGATGGAGCTGTCTCCTTATATTGGCCTTTATAGATTTAATAAAAATCCAGACTCTGTCTGCTTTAATACCCCCTGTGGTGGAACCCGAGCAGGCACATTGGATAGAGAGATAAAAGAGTATAATCATAGGGAACGCACCCCATAGATTAGAATCTGCGATAGCTAACCCCGTACTAGTACTAATAGATACTGCATGGAAAAAAGATTGCCTGAAAGCCATCCCCCAAGTATCGACAACTCCGTTAAATTTTATATTCATAGCTATGGCTATTCCTGAGAGTAGAACTGTCAAAAGATAAAATCTAATAATCGGAGAGTGAAATATTTTCCAACTTCTGGTTGCAAAAGAGGTATATATCAGACCAAAATGGAGTCCTGAGAGGAGCATGAAAAACATAGAGACAAACTCTATAGGGAATGAGTTATATGCCTGTATGGAAGCATTTTTAACACTAAATCCTCCGGTGGCAACTATACTGAAAGCATGGTTGACAGCATCAAAAAGGGGCATCCCTGCCAACACAAGGAAGAAGGTGGTAGCAATAGTAATTGAGAGATATACGGTGGTAATAACTCTCAGAGTCCCCTTGGTCTGGAATCTATAGTTGTCTTTTGAAAGGGAGGAAATCTCCATTTTAGACATCTTCACCCTAAAGGTACTCATGGTCGGAAGAACCAAAAGCATAAAGACCACCACTCCGATACCTCCGATGAAATTAGTGGAAGATCTCCAAAAAACTAACCCTTTCGGTAATCCCTCCACATTATTCAATATGGTTCCCCCGGTAGTAGTATAACCGGAAACCGAT
>CAZXOP010000163.1:0-3546 GCA_964642235.1 uncultured Muribaculaceae bacterium | reverse complement strand
ATTTTCCCCACTTCCTACCACATCTGCAACCGAAAATGCCCTACAGACACCTGTACCCATGATTGGATTGCACATGTCATCGCGTTTTTGACCATTTCCATGAAAAACCGCTCCACATCTGCAGGCGAAACCCTTCTACAAGCCCCTCTATCCACGATTGCCCTGCAGATGTCGTCATCCCATGTCAGCTTTTGCTTCCGCACCATCGTAGAATGCACTTTTTATGCAAAAGCTCGCAGACTCTCACCATGTACGAAATAGGGGGAGGTGTAAGGCAAGTGAAAATGATGAAAAAGGCTATAATACACTACATGACAGTTAGTTATAGCGTTTTAACGAGAGATGGCGTGCATTACACCTCCGAGGGGAAGGAAAGGGAATCACCGATAGAGTAAGCTGGGAGGGGGGTAGGATTATTTCCCAAACCGAGGTGTAAGGCAAGCGAAAATGATGAAAAAGGATGTAACATTCTGTATAATAGCACGTTATAGCGTTTTAACGAGAGATGGCGTGCATTACACCTCCGAGGGTAAAGCATCACAAAGGGGATAAAATGCTCATTACAAATGGTAAGATGGAGGGTTTTAAGAGGCGTTACCCTACCCTAACAACTGCTTAACTTTTTCAGAGATGGCGCGTCCATCGGCTAAGCCGGCAAGTTTCTTGGTGGCGATACCCATTACGCGTCCCAAATCACCCATCCCCTTGGCTCCTGTCTCGGAGATTATCTGCTTGATGGCTTCGGTGAGTTCGGCATCAGTGAGTGCTTTTGGAAGGTATTTCTCCATGATGGCTACCTCTGCAAGTTCAGCCTCGGCTAATTCGGGGCGATGTGAGTCAATGTAGATTTGAGCACTCTCTTTACGTTGTTTTACTAACTTTTGGATGAGTTTTATCACCTCTGCCTCTGTTAATTCTTCACCGGAGGCTCCTTCTGCGGTCTTTGCTAAAAGAATAGCGGCTTTAATGGCGCGAATGGCAGTAAGAGCTGTCTTGTCTTTTGCCATCATTGCGTTTTTTAAGTCGTTTTGTATTAATTGTTCCATTGCGCTATAATTTATTGTGTTGAAATTTAGTCTTTTTTAGCAGGAACGGTGCTGCGAAGGAAGAGTTCGTCCATCTGAACTTGGTCGATTCGAGAAGGGGCGTCTAACATCATATCGCGTCCCTGATTGTTTTTAGGGAATGCAATATAGTCGCGAATGGTCTCCTGACCACCGAAGAGTGCGCAGAAACGGTCAAACCCAAAGGCAATTCCTCCATGAGGGGGTGCCCCGTAACGGAAAGCATTGATCATAAAACCAAAACGGTATTCGGCATCTTCAGGGGAGAACCCAAGGACCTCAAACATCCTCTGCTGCACCTTAGAGTCATGAATACGCACCGAGCCTCCTCCCAGTTCAGTCCCATTGAGCACAAAGTCATAAGCATTGGCATTGACACTCTCGAGAGCCTCTTTATCATTGCTGTAGAACTTATCTAAGTCTTCAGGTTTTGGGGAGGTGAAAGGGTGGTGCATTGCATAAAAACGCTTTGTCTCCTCATCCCATTCGAGAAGAGGGAAGTCATAAACCCAAAGGGGTGCAAAGACCTCAGGATTACGGAACCCGAGACGATTACCCATCTCTATACGGAGCGAACCGAGTGCAGTGGTGGTCTTTTTGGTCTCACCGGCAAGGATAAGAATAAGGTCACCTGTTTTGGCACTCATCGATTCGGCTATTTTTTTCAACTCTTCAGGGGTGTAAAATTTATCAATCGAAGATTTATATGTCCCATCGGCAGAGCAACGGATATAAACTAACCCTTTTGCCCCTATCTGAGGACGTTTTACCCACTCCGTTAATTCATCTATCTGTTTACGAGTATATTCGGAAGCATCGGGAACAGAGATTCCGGCAATATAAGGCACTGTATCAAAAACAGAGAAGTTTTTCCCCTGAACCATTGAGGTTATCTCTGTGATTTTCATTTCAAAACGAATATCCGGTTTATCTGAACCATAGTATTTCATGGCATCAGCATAACTCATTCGGGGGAACGCCTCTTCGAACTTGCGACCTAAAACATTTTGGAACAATGCTTTTATCATCCCTTCAAAGGTGTTCAATATATCTTCGCGCTCCACAAATGCCATTTCACAGTCTATCTGCGTAAATTCGGGCTGGCGGTCGGCACGGAGGTCTTCGTCTCTAAAACAACGTACAATCTGGAAATAACGGTCATACCCTGCTACCATAAGGAGCTGTTTCTGCTGCTGAGGGGACTGGGGAAGTGCATAGAACTCTCCGGGATTCATTCTTGAAGGGACAACAAAGTCTCTCGCCCCTTCAGGAGTGGACTTGATTAAATATGGAGTCTCTATCTCCATGAACCCTTGGGCATCGAGGTAGTTTCTCACTTCGTGGGCCATTCGGTGTCTTAGGGCAAGTGCCTTTTTCAATGGAGGTCTGCGGAGGTCGAGGTAACGATATTTAGAACGAAGCTCCTCTCCACCATCGCTCTCCTCCTCTATGGTAAAGGGGGGTGTAAGCGAGGGGTTTAGAATTATAAGTTCGAGCAGACGAATCTCTACCTCTCCTGTCTCTATTTTAGAATTCTTAGAGGCTCTCTCCTCAACTCTCCCTTTTGCCTGTATGACAAATTCGCGACCAAGTTTTTCAACCTGCTCATTAAGTTCCTTAGAGGAAGACTCATCGATTACTAACTGAGTTATTCCGTAACGGTCACGAAGGTCGATAAAACTCATTCCGCCCATTTTACGCACCCTCTGAACCCATCCGGCAAGGGTAACTTCTTCTCCTTTATTACTTAAACGTAATTCTCCGCAAGTGTGTGTTCTATACATTGTTTTATTTTTTAGCAAGCACAAAGGTAAAAAAAAGTTGCATACCTTTGCAATATGTATGTAAAGGCAAAAAAATCGTTAGGTCAACACTTTCTTCGCGATGAGGGGATAGCCCTTAGAATCGTGGAGGCTCTGCAGGTGGAAAACGGAGTGATGAATGTGATAGAAGTGGGTCCCGGAACAGGAGTGCTTACCAAGTATCTCTTAAAAAGGGGGGATATCTCACTACGATTGGTGGAACTTGACTCTGAATCTGTCAGATTTCTTCTCGAAACTTACCCTCAGGTAGCACCTGTAATTTATCAAGAAGATTTCCTAAAACTAAACCTCTCCAAGCTCTTTGAAGGGGAGTTTAGCATAATCGGAAACTTCCCCTATAATATCTCTTCACAAATCTTTTTCAAGGTTCTCGATTATAAGGAGCAGATTCCGATGGTGGTGGGGATGGTGCAGAAAGAGGTGGCTGAAAGACTTGCCTCGTCACCGGGGAAAAAGGCGTTCGGAATACTCTCAGTGCTGCTTCAAGCATGGTATGATATAGAATACTTGTTCACAGTCGATGAACATGTCTTCTCTCCCCCGCCAAAAGTAAAGTCAGCAGTTATACGCCTGCGTAGAAATGAGAGGAAAGAGTTAGGGTGCGATCCTACTCTCTTTAAGTCTGTGGTTAAAACCTGTTTTAATCAACGCCGTAAGAC
>CAZXOP010000162.1:0-3550 GCA_964642235.1 uncultured Muribaculaceae bacterium | reverse complement strand
AAATGTCAAATATCTCAGAAAAAACCATCGCTTCTACCATCGTTGCCATTGCCGATAAGACTCCTGAGGCTGAAATCAAGTTTATGGCAAAAGGGGTTAAACAGACAGCTGCACTTTGGAGAGCATCTGATGGTACCGAAAAGGAGTTTACCGACTTCTGTATCGAGAACTATAAAAACTCCCCTGAATCTCGCCGCGAACTTTTCGATAAACTCTCAGTAGCATTCGAACAGATTTTCGGAACAGCTAATCAACTCTCCGTTCTCCTTAAAAAACCTGTTCAGTTAAAGGGGGGAGAGCTTACAGAAGTGGACTATATTCTTGGCAACTATAATCCCTCTTCACACACCTCTGACGACCTTTTTGCCAATAAAATCGCATTTATCACCACCCTTAATTTCCCTAACTACACCTTAGCCGAAAAAAATGAACTCGGAAAAGAGTGGGGACGACTCGAATGGGCTTACGCAAGAATGGGGGACCTCTTTGAAAACCGCATCCCTGCACCGCTGAAACAGGAACTCTCGGAGGTTTATGGCAATGCCGATAACTATATTGCCGCATACAATATCCAAATGGGACACCTGTTAAACGATAAAGGGGAGAGACTTTTCCCTGCCGAAATGTCCCTTCTTTCGCATTGGAATTTACGTGACGAGATAAAATCGAACTACGCAAATGTCCCTAATGCCAACGAAAAACAGGAGATGATATATAAGGTAATGGAGCATATTGTTCTACAGACCATCCCTAAAGAGGTAATAAATAACCCTGAGTATGATTGGGCACCCTATTCAAACCTCTGCTACAAAGAGGGGAAAGAGGTCTCTCTTAAACCTGAAGGGTCTGAGCGTTATCGTCAACTTTTGGCCAATTTCCAAATCGAGAAAAAACTCGACCCGTTTAACCCACAACTCCCTACCGGAATTTTAAGAAACTTCGAAGGGGGGATGGAGGTCTCTGCTGAAGAGATCGAGGAGCTATTCGTAACTCTTATATCAAGTCCTGAAGTTAAGGAGGTAGGGAAACTTATCGAATCACGTCTTGGTCGCCCCCTCCGCCCTTACGATATCTGGTATGATGGTTTTAAGAGTCGTTCAAATATCTCGGAAGATGCCCTTACTGCCAAAACCAAAGCCCTCTACCCCAATACCGCCTCATTTGAAAAAGATATGCCCCGTATGCTTCGCAATATGGGATTTTCCACACAAGATGCAGATTATATAAGCAGTAAGATAGTCGTAGAGGATGCAAGAGGCTCCGGACATGCCTGGGGAGCTGCCGGAAGGTGGGAACCTGCACGTCTCCGCACCCGCCTAATCCCCGGAGGGATGGACTACAAAGGGTACAATATCGCTGTTCATGAGTTCGGACACAATGTCGAGCAGACTTTAAGTCTCTATTATATGGATCACTACATGCTTCAAGGGGTTCCTAATACCGCTTTCACAGAGGCACTTGCCTTTGTATTCCAAAAAAGAGATTTACAACTTCTCGGATACACCCCTGCTCCCAAAACCCCCTCTTCAAAAGATTTCACCCCTGAAGAGAATACCACCCTCGATATATTCTGGGGCTCTTATGAGATAATGGGGGTCTCTCTGGTCGATATGTACTCATGGAGATGGATGTATGAACACCCCAATGCCACCCCCGAAGAGCTTAGAGATGAGGTGGTAAAGATAGCACGTGATGTCTGGAACAGATACTATGCCCCTATTCTCGGTACCCCCGACTCCCCTCTACTCGCTATCTATTCTCACATGATTAACTCCCCGATGTATCTCCCGAACTACCCTTACGGACATATTATAGAGTTCCAGTTAGAGGAACACTTCGCCACATTAAAGTCGGAGAAGGAGTTTGCAAATGAGATAAAAAGGGTCTTTACACTCGGCACTTTAACCCCCAATATCTGGATGCAGCAGGCCGTTGGAAGCCCTGTCTCCACCGAACCACTATTAAAGGCAGTGGGTAAAATTAAACTCCAATAGATTCAAAGTATCAAAAATGTTTATTATTTTTGTGTAATATAAACCCAAAAGACATGGCAAGTTCTCAACAACAAATATTGAAGGAGATAAAAAATACTGTGTTGCAGGCTGCACCTACAGCTACAGTTATTTTATATGGTTCGCGGGCAAGAGGAGAGCAACATCCTGGTTCTGATTGGGATGTGTTGATATTAATAAATACTCCTAAATTGTCCAATTACGACCATGATACAATAGCATACCCCCTATATGAACTTGGCTGGAGAATAAATGAAATAATCAGTCCTCGGTTATATACAACGTATGAATGGGAAAAAAGATCTTTTTTACCATTCTATAAAAACATAAAAGAGGAGGGAATAATTCTATGACACTAACTATAGATGAACGAAAAGCATTAATAAACTATCGTGTTCAAAGAAGTTATTCATGTATGACAGAAGCTGAGGATGTTGCTAAATTGGCACATTGGAATTTGGTAGCAAATAGATTATATTATGCTGTTTATTATATGGCATCCGCATTATTAATAGAAAAGGGACTGCATGCCCAGACACACAGTGGTGTAATCCATTTATTAGGTTTACATTTTGTAAAGACAGAGATATTAAGCAGCAACGATGGAAGACTATTCTCTCGACTGTTTGAAATGAGACAAAGTGGCGACTATGATGACTTATTTGAAATTACCTCAGAAGAAGTACTACCTTATATTAATCAGACACGAGAGTTGATAATGAGGATGGAAAAGCTTTTGCAATAAATAGAAAAAGGGGGAGCGATATCGCTCCCCCTTTTTCTATAATTAGCCGATTGGGGATCCACCCCACTCGGCTTATTTTAAAGAGGTTAATTATGAAACGGTAACCGGTTCAGTAGTAGATTCATCCCAAGCAGTAACACTCACACTATAGGTAATAGGATGTGTACCTGAAGGGAGAGTGATTTTATAAAGATATCTCTTTCCGGCTACCCATGTCTTAGCACCAGTAGAAATAACTGCTGTTTTAGTAGTCGAAGGTAAAATTTCATTACCACCTGTGCCTGTTGCATCTCTTACAGCATAAGTAATAGCAATAGTAGTATTATTTGCTAATGTCTGAGGAAGTAACATAAGATTATTGTCGCTCTGTACAAGAGATTTTTCTGTTGTACCTTCTGCTTCATTATTTGTAGTAAACTCGAGGGTATAACTAGCAGTTCCAGAAGTAGATCCCCAACCAGTTCCATAAGTATATGTCCCTGCATTGTGTAGCAGACTATTACCTATAACGATTTTTGTTACAGTATAATAAAGAGAAGCATGTTCTCCTACAACAGAGAATATTACCTGTGAAAGAGCGTGAGAGAAGGTAAAAGGAACTTCTCCATTAGGAGTATTAGTTTTATAATGCTGACCTTCCACAGCAGATACTAAAAGGTCAACTTGACTAGCTTCAGCTGGAACTGTAAATGTGAATTTAGGCTTATTAGCTACACTACTCTTGTAATCGGTATCAGTCCAAGTAGTAGATATAGATGAAGGGTAATAAGCAAAGAAACTTAAACGGTTAGCA
>CAZXOP010000161.1:0-3551 GCA_964642235.1 uncultured Muribaculaceae bacterium | reverse complement strand
GAGAGATCTATCGTTTAGTTTACAATAGTGGTCTTAATAGGACAGATACGTGTATGGTGATGGAGAGAGAGATTCCTGACTGCTATGAGAAGAGTGTTATTCTCGACTTTATCCGTGGGTCAAAGAGAGGCATTATAAGATGCATAGGGGATAAAGTTTCACTTGATGAATAAGGCAGACACACTGATTCTCAGTAGTGCCTATTTTCCTCCTATTAATTATTTTAAAGCTATGGCAAGCTCTGACACTATCTTGTTGGAGTTCTGCGAGTCGTTCATCCGTCAGACATATAGAAATCGTTGTAAAATATTAGCAACAGATGGGGTTCTCTCACTCTCCATCCCTGTCACTAAGGAGTTCCCGAATACCCCTATTAAAGATGTTAAAATTGATTACTCAAAACCATGGCTCCAGCAGCATAAGCGTGCGATAATATCAGCATATCGCTCTTCCCCATTTTTCGAATATTATCAAGATGAGATATTTGAAATTCTTGACTCGGGAGAGACCTCTCTTTTTATGATGAACCTCAGGATTATAAATAAGATGATAGAGTTATTGGGGCTTAATAAGTCTATAACCCTAACAGAGGAATTTGTTGCGAAATATGGCGAAGGGACTATGGACTTGCGTTCACTCATTCAGCCCAAAAGAGTCTCCCCTTTATTACCTGACTTTTTAAAAGAATCAAAGCCCTATTATCAGGTTTTCTCAGATAAACAGGGCTTTAAATCAAATCTTTCAATAATAGACCTTCTTTTTAATGAAGGTCCTAATTCCATCTCCTATCTAGTTTAGAATGAGATTCCAAAAGAAAGAAGAACTCTCCAGGTGGAATATGAATTATTCATAAGCGGAGCTACTATTCCCCCATAGTCGGAATAAAGAGGGTAGGTTTCATTTATTTTATTTAACTGTTGCTGGTACGCAAGGTCTATATAACAGCCATTCTTATGTCTATATCCAAATCCGAGTGAAGCTAAATGTTTCTCACCATTAAATTTCTTTTCCGGAGTGTCATAATAATTATAACCAGCTCTTAAAGAGATGTTAGGGAGAACTTTTATCTCTCCTCCTACTCTAAGATTATTAACTGACTTGAAAACAGAGATTATATCTGTATTCTCATTTTCAAAAGGGGTATAAGCACCACCTGCATCTTTAAGCCTCATTTTAGAGTAGTCGGTGTTTTCATAATCAATACTTACTACTCCAACTTTTCCTATTACATAAGCTGCCCCTATATTCCATCTAAATGGAGAGGTCATTCTATAACTGTAGTTTCCAAGAGGGGAGCGCATGTCATAATTCTTATTTCCTACTCCATGGCGAGTTTCGATACTCTCTATCCATTGATCTTCCAGCATAAACCATGTGGGGGTAGAGACGGAAGCTCCTACTCTAAGTCCATCAAAAGGGGTAACTATCATTCCTGCTTTAAGATTTACCCCATACCCGGAGGTGGTCTGATTATATTTGTAAGTCAAATTTTCGAATTTGGTCTGAAAATCAGCAGGGTTTTTTGCCTCTTCAGTAAAAGATTCGTAATGGCTATAATAGAGACTCTGAACACCGAGGTTTACACCGAGGTAGATAATATTTGAAATATTTACTCCGCCATTAAATACTATTTCTGAGTTAGAACCTGCTGTTTCCCTGTAAAAGCTCTGCTTTAGAGGACCTCCAAGAAAAATCAAATGATTTATATCATCTATATTCTCTGTAGCTGCAACATAATTATTACCGGGGAGCGTGTCGAGGAGCATGGTGTTCCATGCAAGAATTGACTTCCATGGGGCTTGAGAGTTATAGAAAGGGTTATACCCCCCTTCGATTTTATCCATATCCTTACCTTTTATTCCGTCAGTTTTGGAGGCAAGGCTGGCAAGCCAGCTTGACTGTGCATTCTCTCCGGACGCTGAGGTGCGTGAGCCGTAATTATTGACCTTATTAACAGCTACCCCGAAATTAACATTAAGGATGCCGCTTTTTCTATTAGTGGGTAAGTAGGTAACTATACCCATGTTTGAAAGATTGAATTTAGTGCGGGAATCTTTTGAAATATTTGAAAGGTAGTTAGTATTATCAAGAGAGGTGGAGACTGAAGGGGTTATTACAAATTCAGAGTGTCTGAAAACCGCTGATGCTGCCGGGTTAATATTAAATGTACCAATATCCCCTCCAAGGGCAGTGAAGGCATTCCCCATGGCTATGCTTCGTGCAGTCCCTTCATAAAACTGCTGAGAGTATCGTAGAGCATCATATTTCCCTTGTCCAAAAGACAAAGAGGGGGAGAGCATAATAATTAATGCTATAATTAAAAGATTGCGTTTCATCTTATTAAAATTGGAATTGTTATTATCTTCTGCTGCCGGAAGTGCCACCCGATGAGCTACTTGTGCTACTTCCTCCTGAATAACTTGAGCCCGAAGAGGTGGAGCCGGATGAACTTCTGCTATATGAGGAACTTGAAGAGTTTGATGAACTCGAATTACTCGAAGAACTAGAGCGACTATAAGAAGAGGAGCTTCCGGAAGAGTAATCTTCATTAGTGTTTCTTCTGTTATAAGAGTTTACAGCTGCATTCCCTGAAGAGCGTCTATCACTACCTGTACTATAATTAGAAGAGGATGAAGAGGATCTGTCACTGCTTCCTGCTCTATTTACAGAGGTGCCTTGTGAAGGAGGGGTAGATCTGCGATATGATGAACTACTACCGCTATTCACGGAACTATTATCCCTACCACCTGATTTGATGTTTCTATCGTTTTGTCTATTAAAAGAGCTCTCAGTGCCTGAGGAGGACAATGTCCTTCTTTCGGAAGTGGCTGCCTGTGAATTAGAAGTGCCACCTGTTCTATCTGTTCTATCATAATTACCCCTATCAGTTACTCTGTCAAAGGTGCTCTTTTCTCCGCGGGTCTGTGTGTAACCTGGAACTCTACGATAATTGGAATTGTCGTTAGATGCTATTCCTCTGTCGTTAGATACTAAAGAGTTATCCGGACGTCTGTTTACTGGAGCAGAGTCTCTCTTCCCAGTATAACTATCAGCTAACGAGCTGCTTGGGTAATTTTGATTTAGGGAATTGGAATAATAAGGGTAGTAAGGGTAATATGGGTTGTAAGGATGGTAAGGGTAATAAGGGTTAAAGTATGGGTTATAGAAATTTCCATAATACCAAGGGTCATAATATCCCCAACCAAACATAGGGCTAAAACCATAATTATATCCATAATACCAAGGGTCATAATATCCCCAGCCGAAATATGAACCGTACCAAGGATTATAAAATCCAAAATAATGATGACGATGCCAAGAAGGATAATACCAAGGGTTATACCAATATGAGTAATAGGGAACATCCCAGTTAAAATTAATGGTAAAACAATAGGAATCATCATTAAACCTCTTGAACCTATCTTCGTAGGTCTCTTCGTCAATTACTACAAGATATGATTTATCTGGTTCTAAATCTACTACAGCTACCCCTTTTTCATCAAGATAGAGTGTATCAACGATATTTTTAGAGTAACGAGACTGGTTACGAT
>CAZXOP010000160.1:0-3562 GCA_964642235.1 uncultured Muribaculaceae bacterium | reverse complement strand
CTACCAAATATCAAGATAGCCGATTATCAACTTCGTCAGGCAGAGTTGAATTATAATACCTCCAAATGGAGAGTACTCCCCTCAATATACCTTTCGGGTGGAATTTCAACAGGATTTATGACTCCCCTTGGGTCTGCCTCATCAGCAGCAAAACCCTTTATGGAACAGATAACGGCCAACGCAGGACAGGCCATTGGTGTGGGAGTCAGTATCCCCATTTTCAACTCCCTTGGGAGGTGGAATACGAGGGCAAAGATGAAAAATGCACTCCTTAGGGCTCAATGTCAAAAAGAGGAGAAGATAAGAGAGGTGGAAAATGAGATCCAGAGGAGTATTCAGGAGATGGAGGGGGCTGCAAAAGAGTTTGCTCAGGCAGACAAAAGAGAGGCAGCACAGAAGATGGCATATCAGGCAAACGCCAAAAAATATGATGAGGGACTTATATCCGTATTGGATTTGGAGTTAAGTGCCAATCAACTACTTATATCTAAAGTTGAAAGACTTAATTCGGCATTTACATATCTACTGAAAAAGAGAGTGGTAAATTATTATAAAGGTATCCCCTATTTAGAGCAAGAATAATTAACAAAAAATAAAACATAAAACAATGGATAGAGTTATCGAGAAGAAGAAAGGAATAAGAAAAAAACATATACCCTATATTGCCGGTGCTGTTTTGGCTCTACTTTTCATCGTATGGATGATTTTCGGAAATCATCAAGCCACACTTAAAGTGGATAGTCGTACTATAATAACCGGAGAGGTCGAGCAGGGACTTTTCAATGATTTCGTAAGGGTAAATGGTCAAGTACAACCCATTACCACCCTTCAACTTACACCGCTTGAAGGGGGAGTAGTCGAGGAGAGAGTGGTCGAGGAGGGGGCAATGGTTAAAAAGGGGGATGTAATAATTCGCCTCAGTAATTCACAGCTTACACTTCAAATTCTTGAAAGTGAAGCTTCACTTGCAGAGAAAGAGAATTGGTTAAGAAATACAAGAGTCTCCATGGAACAGGAGAAACTAAGCCTTAGAAAACAGAACCTCGAACTCGATCTTGATGGGGTTCGTAAAGAGAGGAAATATCGACAAAATGAGAGACTCTATAAAGAGAACCTTATTGCAAAAGAGGATTACCTTCAAGCTAAAGAGGATTATGAACTCTGCTTAAAAAGCATAGAGTTAGTAAAGGAGCGTCAGAAGCATGATTCTGTCTATCGTTCAGTACAGATAGAGAGAATGGAGGAGTCACTTACAAGTATGTATAAGAGTATGAAGTTAGTTCGTCAAAGGGTAGATAATCTAAATGTCAAGTCCCCTATTGACGGTCAGTTAGGCTCACTCGACGTCGTATTAGGGCAGTCCCTCTCCTCAGGGAGTAAAATAGGTCAAATCAACGACCTCTCAGAGTATAAAATAGAGGCTCTGATAGATGAACACTACATTGATAGAGTTCGAGCCGGACTTAATGCCTCCTTTGAGAGACAAGGCTCCTCTTTTCCTCTTACTGTTAGCAAAGTCTATCCCGATGTTAAGAGTGGACAGTTTAAGACTGATTTTAGATTTACAGGGGAACGCCCCGATAATATTCGTACAGGTCAGACCTATTATATAAATCTCGAACTTGGTCAACCGATAGAATCCGTTATTATCCCCCGCGGAGCATTCTACCAAAAAACAGGAGGGACATGGATATTCGTACTAACCCCCGAGGGAGATAGGGCATATAAAAGGGAGATTCGTATAGGTCGTCAAAACCCACAATACTATGAGGTTATTGAAGGACTTAAACCGGGAGAAAAAGTAATAGTTTCAAGCTATGAGAACTATGGCAACAATGACATATTAATACTTAAGTAACTTTCTCATGTTCAATATGTTAAATATCAAATTAGCACTTAGATCACTCTTTAGAAAGGGGAATGGAAATTTAATCAAAATTCTCTCTCTCGGAATAGGTTTGGCTGTCGGTATCGTTCTTATAGCCAAAGTCTGCTTCGAACTCTCTTATGATAATTGTTTTAGTAATGGAGAGAGGATTTATATAATAAAAACAGGGGTGGACCAGCAGGGAGAAAAGAAAGATTTCTCCCAAGTCAGCGGTGGCGTTCCACAAGGATTTAAAGACTTTGTCCCCGGTGTGGAGGAGGCTACCCGAACCACATTTCTTTTCGATAGTGATAAATATATAACTCCCGATAATAAAAAATATACAGGTAAATTAATACTTGCAGATAGTAACTTCTTTAAGATATTCGACAGACCGATATTGGCAGGTGACCCTGCTAAAGTACTTGGGAGTCCGAGAGAAGTTATGGTCTCCCACTCATTTGCCAAAAAGATGGGGGGTATCTCCGAAGCTCTTGGAAAAACCATCTCTAACTCTACATATACCTCCTATTCATTTACTATAAGCGGAGTTTTTGAAGATTTCCCTGAAAATAGTTCAATAGATTATGACATTCTTCTCTCTATGACTTCCTATAGGAAGGAGAGTTATGAGAATTGGTTAGGGAATGACAGATATAGAGCGTATGTAAAACTTGCGGAAAACATAGACCCCTCTTCCCTAAAAGAGGCTATACATAAGATGCAGGAGGCAAATCAGCCTTTAGAAGAGCTTGAAAAATCCGGTACCTCCCTTTGGTATTTCTTAGTCCCTTTTAATAGTAGTCATACCGAGAGCAGTGGAGTTAAAAACACCATAATTATCTTATCTGTCGTGGCATTAGCCCTTATTTTAGCTGCCGTGATGAATTACATACTTATAGTTATCTCCTCACTTGTCCGTAGGACTAAAGAGGTCGGAGTAAGAAAATGTTATGGGGCAAAAGGGGGAAATATTCGCGCTATAATGCTCACAGAGACTGCTTTACACCTAATTCTATCCCTATTGCTTTCTGCAGCCCTTATTTTCGCATTCAGGGGTACGATAGAGGAGCTTCTAAACTCCACATTAAAAGGGCTCTTTATTCAGGAATCCCTTATAACAATAATTCTCCTCTGCTTGGTGGTGTTCGTCGTCTCCGGACTTATCCCCTCTTATGTATTTCAAAAGATCCCTGTTGCTACCGTATTTCGTAACTACAAGGAGTCCAAAAGGAGGTGGAAACTTGCACTATTGTTCTTCCAATTTACCCTTACTGCGTTTCTCTGCACCCTGCTGATAATTATAGGAAAACAATACTCATTAATGGCAAACGACAGACCGGGGTATGAGTATGATAATCTCTTAATATGGCGTAATAAGGGTATTCCTAGAGGAGAGGTCACCAAAGCCATAGATCAGATAAAATCACTCCCCTTTATCTCAATGGTGGAGGGGTGTTATTCTTTACCGATAGATTGGGCCTCCGGCAATAATATCTCACTTCCTGGAGATGACCGCGAACTCTTTAACATCTCTGACCAATACGAATCCACAGATGGGTATTTTGACCTGCTCAAAGTAAAGATATTGGAGGGGAAACACCCTACAGCACCTAAGGAGGTGGCTGTAAGTAGAAAATTCGTGGAGAGGATGAGAGAGTTTACAGAGTGGAGTGACGGAGCAGTTGGAAAGGA
>CAZXOP010000159.1:0-3645 GCA_964642235.1 uncultured Muribaculaceae bacterium | reverse complement strand
AATTTTGCTATAAATAATACTTTGTCATTATCCACTATGCTTGCTTTAGGTCTAGCGCCACCCAACGAAGAGCCGGGTTGCACTAACTGCATGAGCCATTTTTTATCTGGAAGTTGATTCTCCTCTTCGCTTTTTTCAATTTCGCTACAGGCAGTAATCAATTCACGAATATTGGTAAGTGGTGGAATACGTAATGTGTCACTATAATTAATAAAATCACCCTCTGGTTTCATCTTAAAACGAAATCCACCCATACGTGAAGAATCGTCAATTCCTTTTAGATAATCAAATGAGGTCAAACGACGGATTGGACGTTTTTCCTCATTTGCCAAAACCTGTTCTCTACGATTGAGCAGAGTTCTTCCCCATCTATCTGGTAAAGCATCTGAGAAGCATCCGAAAATATCTTTACCTGGTTGGGTGTATTGTTGCCCGGGGTAATTATTCAAATCATCACTCAAAAACAGATTCCCATATTTTCTTAGCCAATTATCATCGTACTTAAATCCGTAACTGTCAGAGCCACGAAGTGATTCGTAACTTAACTCTCCGACAAGTTCTATCTCTTTTAGCCAATCAAAATCAGCATATACCAATAACTTTTCCATCATTTACTCCTTTTTAGATGCACGCTCACGACTCTTCAGGGTCAAATCTTGCAGTGCTTTACCTAATTTGTCCTCCTTGGCAATCAACAGAATATCATCATCCAATTGCAAGGCATAAAGAACACGAAGGTATATTCCTATGGAAACGGTAGGCATACCTTTTTCGATGCGGGAAATAGTAAGAGGAGAGCAGGTAGCTCGTTCTGCCACTTGCGCCACACTTAGATTACGACGAAGACGAGCCAGTTTTATTTGCTCACCTACGATCTTCATCTTTTGCTCTAATTTTCGAGGTAGTTTAGTACCCATTGTGTTTTTTGCCATCACTGTAATATATGATATAATATGCAAATATAGTATTTTTTATTTATTTAATGATATATTATTAAAAATATAATGCAAATTGCACCATAGAAGGTGCAGTACATTCCTACTTAAAACAATATAGTAGTATCTTCCTTAAAATAATGGAGTTATTTCCCTATACAAAAATTCTTAAAGATGTTCCCTAAGATTTCATCTGAGGAGATTTCGCCGGTGATGGTGCCGATGTGGTAGAGGGTTTCGCGGATATCTTGGGCTACGAGGTCGGTGGGGAGTTCTTCCTGCATGGAGGCTGAGACTCTTTTTAGTGATTCCAATGCTTCGCAGAGGGCCTCATAATGCCTTAAATTGGTTACAAGGGTGGCATTTTTAGAGACTTTAAGTGCTTTATGTGCCCCGGCGATAACTTCCTTTAATTCGTCATATCCCTCACCTGTCTTAGCGCAAATAGGCAAAACTGCAATAGGGGAGAGCCCCATTCTTTCAGCCTTATCGGAGATGGAGGTCAGCATCGTACTGATATAGGGGTTCCTTGCACTTACCTTATCATCGGTCAGACGGTCGGCTTTATTAAGAAGAAGAATATATTTCGGAGCCTCTTTATCTGAGGTCTCAATCCCTTTTATAGTCTCAAGTGTATAACCAAATGTATCCGTCCTCTCGGCATCAAACACCCCAATAATAATCGAAGCTTTTTGCATCTTGGCAAGAGTTCTCTCAATCCCCATCAGTTCAACTTTCTCCTCGGTCTTGCGAAGACCTGCAGTATCAATGAATCTAAATACCGTCTCTCCGATTTTAACTGTATCCTCAATAGAGTCCCTTGTGGTTCCGTGGATATCTGAAACAATAGCCCTCTCTTCCCCTAAAAGGAGATTCAATAATGTACTTTTTCCAACATTAGTAGCTCCTATAATCGCCACAGGTACACCATTTTTAATAACATTACCTAAAGCAAATGATTCAATCAATTTTTCAATATGCAGAGAGATTTTTTCCACTAAATTATTTAGCTTTTTCCTATCTGCAAACTCCACATCTTCTTCGCTAAAATCCAATTCCAATTCCATTAAGGAGACAATCTCGAGGAGTTCCTTTCTCATTCCAAGAAGTTCCGCAGAAAATCCCCCCTTCATCTGTTTCATGGCCACTTCGTGGGCAGCTGCAGTCTCTGAGGCAATAAGATCCGCAACACCCTCTGCTTGTGCAAGGTCCATTTTCCCATTGAGGAACGCTCGGCGTGTAAACTCTCCGGGCTCCGCCAATCGGCACCCATTTGCCAATAGTAGTTTAAGTACCTCTTGCACAATAAAATCCGAACCATGACATGAGATCTCCACCGAGTCTTCACCCGTATAAGAGTGAGGAGCCCTAAAAATAGAGACAAGCACTTCGTCGATAACTTTCCCCTTGGAGTTTTCAATGGTGCCAAAACGAATTACCTGACTTCCGGTATCCCTCAAAGAGAGAGCTCCGTGAGGTCTGAAAAGAGCCTCAAGTGCGGTGATAGAACCCTCCCCGGACACCCTAATAACTGCAATCGCACCACTACCTTGAGGGGTGGACAATGCACAAATCGTGTTGGTTTTGGAATATTTATTCATAATTCCAAAGGTAATAAAAATTATTGAACTTTTCTCACAAGAGCGACCACATTTTCTATATGATCGGTATGGGGAAACATGTCGATAGGTCTCACAGCAGTAATCTCATAACCCTCTGCCAAAATAGCTAAATCTCTTGCCTGTGTGGCAGGATTACAACTGACATATACTATCTTAGATGGATTTGCTTCAAGAATAACTTTAGCCACATCAGGATGTATTCCTGCACGTGGCGGGTCTAAAATAATCACATCAGGTGAGCCACCATGATCTGCTATAAATGAAGGAGTAAGGATCTCTTTCATATCTCCCGCAAAGAAGGAGCAGTTAGAAATATTATTGTTTTTCGCATTAATATTAGCATCTTCCACAGCCTCGGGGACATATTCAATTCCGATTACCTGTTTGGCATTGTTTGCAAGGAACATTGCAATGGTTCCGGTTCCCGTATAGAGGTCATAAACAAGTTCATTTCCGGTAAGAGCAGCAAACTCACGAACTATAGAATAGAGCCTGTAAGCCTGCTCTGAATTGGTCTGATAGAACGATTTAGGTCCGATTCTGAATTTATTCCCTTCCATCTCCTCATAAATAGCATCATCTCCCTTAAAATGAATGACATCCAAGTCTGAAATAGTATCATTCTTTTTACTATTTATAACATAATGTAACGACTTGATTTGAGGGAAATTCTCACTTAATTCCGTAAGTAGCTTAATAATAGGGGAGGGGTTTCCACCAAGGCTTGTGGCAGAGAGGATAACCATAAAATCCCCCTTAGAGTTACTTCTGACAACGATATTCCTTAATAACCCTACCTGCTCACGTAAGTTAAAGAAACTCAGATTATTCTCAATAGCATAACTCTTTATCCATTTCCTTATCTCATTTGAAGGATCTCTTTGGAGATAACAGTAATCTATATCCAGAACCTTATCGAAATAACCACTAATATGGAACCCAAGTCCAAACCCTTCAGGACGACTATTTACATTAGAATAACCCTTTGGAAGAGACCTTGGAAAGCCGTCGGGATAATCAGCTTTATCTAACATAGTAATGGGTGAAAATGTCTTTTCAGGGTCTTCACCGGGCAAAAGCCAACGGCG
>CAZXOP010000158.1:0-3685 GCA_964642235.1 uncultured Muribaculaceae bacterium | reverse complement strand
AAGTTCCCTTGCCCCTCTACCAGCATATACCTCATATTCCATTCCTGAGCCATCCTCACCATTGCCTCATAAATAGATGAGTCACCGTGAGGGTGATATTTACCAAGGACCTCCCCTACGATACGGGCAGACTTTTTATAAGCCTGTCCCGAGGTGAGACCTAAATCATACATTCCGTACAAAACCCTTCTGTGCACAGGTTTTAGTCCGTCCCTTACATCAGGAAGAGCGCGTGAGACAATAACTGACATTGAATAGTCAATATATGCACTCTTCATCTCCTGTTCGATGTCCACTTGGACAATCCTGCCACTAACTTCCTCTAATTCCATTACTTTTATTATCTTTATATTGTTTTAAACGAACCGCTAAATTAGTAAGAAAAAAAATAATGGGCAAATAAAAATAAAACCTTAATTTAGCGGTCATATTAAAAGGTATTATGTCATTTAAACTATCAAATCAGATTCAGGAAATAGTTATTTATGCCAAAGAGGAGACAATGCGCACAGGGTGTTTAATAACTGTTCCTGACCATTTAACTTTGGGGATATTGCGTCATAAAGAGAATTCAGGGCACCGTGCCCTATCTGATTTGCGCGTCTCTATTATTTACTTAAGATTGAAAATTATGGATTATGTCTCCAAAGGTGGACCTATTCCTTATGATCAAGAGGACCAAGTTTCATATTCAAAAGAGGTACAAGAGACATTAAAACAAATGTTTTTTGAGGCAAGCGAAGTGGGTGTAAAAGATCCTGATGCCATTTTTCTACTCCTCGCTCTCCTCCAAAACCCCGAAAACCACACCACTAAACTCCTTTTGGACATGGGTGTCAATTATGATATGGTTAAGAGTTGTATTGAACCTCAATCCTCAGAGAACAATAACAATGAGGAGGAAAAAGAAGATGAAGAGGAGCACCCTCTGGAGATAAACAGACCTATAAAGAAAAGAGTTGCAAGCAATAAAAAATCTACATCAATGCTTGATGACTTCGGTTTTGATATGACTGCTGCAGCACGGGATGGACGCCTTGATCCCGTTGTGGGGAGGGAGAAGGAGATAGAGAGGGTTGCACAGATTCTTGGAAGGAGGAAGAAAAACAATCCAATCCTCATCGGAGAACCGGGGGTCGGAAAATCTGCTATCGCAGAGGGACTTGCAATAAAAATTTCTCAAAACTCCGTCTCGAGGAACCTTCTCGGGAAGAGAATTATCTCACTCGATATTGGGTCTATCGTTGCAGGGACCAAGTTCAGAGGGCAGTTTGAGGAGAGGATGAAGACGATTATAAAAGAATTGAAAGAGAACAAAGAGATTATATTGTTTATAGATGAACTGCACACACTCGTGGGTGCAGGGGGAGCAGCAGGTTCTTTAGATGCAGCAAATCTCCTTAAACCGGCACTCTCCAGGGGTGAAATCCAATGTGTTGGAGCCACCACTCTGGACGAATATAGGAAATTTATCGAAAAAGATGGGGCATTGGAGAGACGATTCCAAAAAGTTATGGTCGAGCCGACCTCTTTTGAGGAGACCTTTTTTATCCTTGACAACATAAAAGAGAGGTACCAAAAACATCATAATGTCATCTACACCGAAGAGGCATTAAAGTCTTGTATCACACTCTCCACCAGATATATCTCTGACAGATGTCTCCCCGATAAAGCGATTGATGTAATGGATGAGGCGGGGTCACGTGCCCATATTAAAAAGAACATAGTCCCTGCAAAGATCCAGGAGATAGAGGAGAAAATAAGTAGCATTAAACGAGATAAATTAAAGGCTATCAGCGAGAATAATTTCGCATTTGCAAGTCTGTTACGCTCTTATGAGAAGAGTCATACCGAGGCATTGGATCTGGCGATGGAGGAGTGGAATAATAAAATGGGTAAAAAGCCTGTAAAGATAACTCCTGAGCGCATTTCTGAAGTAATGTCGATGATGACAGGGATACCTTTAAATAGAATCGCAATATCTGAAGGGAATAAACTCATAACCATGGGGAAAAGCCTTAAAGAGAGAGTGGTGGGGCAAGATGAAGCTGTGGAAAAGGTAGTCAAAGCTATTCAAAGGAATAGAGCCGGTCTGAAAGATCCGAATAAGCCGATTGGCACTTTTATCTTCTTAGGACCAACAGGAGTAGGTAAAACACAACTTGCAAAAGTGCTTGCAGAGTACCTTTTCGATACTAAGGATAGTCTTATCAGGATAGATATGAGTGAGTATATGGAGAAGTTTGCAGTAAGCAGACTAATAGGTGCGCCTCCGGGGTATGTAGGGTATGAAGAGGGGGGACAGCTCAGCGAGAGGGTACGTAGAAAACCATATTCAGTGATATTATTAGATGAGATAGAGAAGGCACACCCCGATATTTTTAATCTGCTACTGCAAGTTCTTGATGAAGGGAGGCTTACCGACAGTAATGGAAGGCATATAGATTTTAAGAACACTGTTTTGATAATGACTTCTAACATAGGGAGTAGGGAGTTAAAAGATTTTGGGGAGGGGATTGGTTATAACACTTCGACTAAAAAAGACTATGCAGGTCAGAACAGAGTTATAATGGACAAGGCTATAAATAAGACCTTTAATCCGGAGTTTCTCAACAGAATCGATGAGCAGATATTATTTAACACTCTGACCAAAGGGGATATTGGAAAGATTATCGATATAGAGTTAAAAGGACTTTATGAAAGAGTTAGAGAGTCGGGGTACAAAGTGACTATCACCCCTAAAGCCAAGAAATTCGTTGCTGAGATGGGTTATGACCCGCGTTATGGAGCCCGTCCTCTTAAACGTGCTATCCAAAGGTATATAGAAGATATTATTGCTGAAGCTATTATATCGGGAGCTGCATCGAAAAATCCCAATATCAATATCGACTTGAATGAGGGGAAAGATGGTCTTGTAATCATCCAACCCAAAACTAAATAGTTAAGGCTTTTCCCAATTAAAACGGGATTAAACTATTTTTAAAAGGTATTTTATGCTTCCGAGGTTAAAGATTCGGATAAACTCCTCATTGTATTTAGAGAGTGTACGATATTTTCTATCTCTGGAAATCTTCTGTTCTGAAATCCTCTCCATCGTTAATTTATTTACCATAAAGGAGATAGGAGGTTTATATTCAGCTCTGCTAAAACCAAGTTTAAGGTAAACATCCCCTTCTGACCACTCTAAATCGGAGTAGGACATTATCTCTTGGGGAGTCACCTCTTCTATAAAATAGTTCAAAAGTTTTCCCATACCCCCCACCACCCTTGTGTCGGGAGGGGAGGCGTATCTTACCCACTCGTAGGAGTCCAAAAGAAGCCCCTCCCTATTCATCTTCCGAGGAGCAGAAAAAGTTGCTACCGCAATAAGTTCCCTATTGAGATCCAATAACCCGTAACGGTACTTCGAGGCAGCACTCCCATAAGAGTGGTTCCTGGAGAGGAAATCTGCAGCTACCTCCGCGGAGATAGAGTTGACTGTGCAATTCCTTGCAAAGAGGGTCTTATGCAGACCAAGGTGTGCAAGGACCCTTTTGCCTACCTCCTCCCTTGCAAAATGCCACCTATCCTCAAATAAAAAAATGGTTTTTAGAACTTTATTGTTTGAATTACTCTTTTCTTCCAGAATCGATTTGGCTACCTCCTCCCCATAAAAATTGTTTTCTGAAAATAATAAAAGGGGAAC
>CAZXOP010000157.1:0-3704 GCA_964642235.1 uncultured Muribaculaceae bacterium | reverse complement strand
GCATGGTGATAATACCGCGCTATGGCACTCATTCCGATTCCGCCAATCCCTATGAAATAGACATGTTTCATTTATTTGCAAGTTTTAAAACCTCTCTTGCTATCTCCTCACCTGCGTTCGGTTTAGCAAGAGAGAGTATATTTTTCTCAAGTTCTTTTATCTTTTTCTCATCTTTTAGTAACTCCTCCCAAACCCCTATTAATCTCTCCTGAGCCTCGATGTCTTTCACGATCATCCCTGCATTTTCGTTTACCAATGCCATAGCATTATGGGTTTGGTGGTCTTCGGCAACATTTGGGGAGGGGACAAAGATAGTTGCTTTCGCTGAGGCACATAACTCTGAAATGGTACCTGCCCCTGCGCGGGAGACTATTACATCTGCTGCAGCAAATGCATAATCCATCCGCTTAATAAACTCGAAGTTTTTAACCTTTTTCCTCTCCCCCATATCGCTCATGAAACTCTCTATGTCGCTTTTATAGAACTTCCCGCTTTGCCATATAACCTGATAATCAGCAGTCGCCTCACTCTCTGTTACCCATTTTTTCATAACTCTGTTTAGAGTTCCACACCCTAAGCTCCCTCCGAGAATTAGCAGACACTTTTTCCCCTCTTCAAGTCCGAAGAAGTTATAACCCTCCCTTTTCTCCTCTGCTGTGTAGGGCTTTATCTCTTTTCTTATCGGATTTCCGGTAAAGACAATTTTCTCTTTTGGAAAGAATTTCTCCATTCCACTATAAGCTACACATATTTTGGCAGCTTTTTTTCCTAAAATCTTATTGGTAAGCCCTGCATAAGAGTTCTGCTCTTGGATAAGAGTCGGTATTTTTTTATTTGCAGCACTCCATAAAGTAGGTGCGGAGGCGTACCCTCCAACCCCCACAACGACATCAGGTTGGAACTCTTTAATAATTGCCCCTGCCTTTCTTATGCTTTTAAGGACTTTGAAGGGGAGGGCGAGATTTGAAAGGGTGAGTCTCCTCTGAAGCCCTGCCACAGGGAGTCCTTTTATGGGGTACCCTGCGTCCGGAACACGCTCCATCTCCATTTTCCCGATTGCCCCCACGAAGAGGATCTCTGCCTGAGGCTCTATTGTCTTTATGGAGTTTGCAATCGAGAGTGCAGGGAAGATATGTCCCCCTGTACCACCGCCGCTTATTATTATTCTCTTGTTTCTCATTGTTTTAGGTATTAGATGTTTTTACCACTGCGGGTGCAGGGGGAGTTCCAAGAGCAGTCATATCTGCAGCCACCTCTATTGTCCTATTGACAGAGAGGACAATCCCGAAGGCGCAGCACATTATTATAAAGGAGGTTCCTCCGGAGCTTACCAACGGAAGGGTCTGACCTGTAACGGGAAGGATTCCGACATTTACCAAAATATGGAGGAGTGCTTGGAGTGTTATCAGCAGCCCAAGCCCAAGGACGACTACTGTGGAGTAAACTTTCGTGCATCTTCGCGCTATGAAGATGCACCTGTTGAAAAACCAGAGATAGAGTAGAAGTACGAAAATACCCCCTACAAGCCCCATCTCCTCGATAATTACTGCATAGATAAAGTCTGATTTTGAGTGGGGGAGTATATCTCGTTTAATTCCGTTGCCGGGACCAAGTCCAAAGACTTTCCCGAGTTGGAGGGCTTCAACAGCCTGCTGCTCTTGAAATTTTTTCTCCTCCATTGCAGCTATCTCTTTCTCGCTCATCCCCTCTGTGTCATCTTTGAAAAATCTCTCCACTCTGCTTGTGAATGTCCCGATTCTCTTAAACTCTCCGGTAAATAAAAATATGGCAAATACGACCCCTAATATGGCGGTCCCAATAAGAGCTGTCTTCCAAAGGTGGGACTGTTTAATACCGGCAGCCAATAAAATCACAAAGATTATCGTAGCCATAATAAGAAAGACCGAAACGCTCCCTAAGAGTGATAGGATGCAGACAACGCCGACAGGTAGTAGAATCTTCTTTAGGTAGTCTGAGAATTTATCGAAATTCGATGTTTCGAGGATTCTGGCGAGATATAAAATAATAGCAATTTTGGCAAACTCGGAGGGTTGAAATGTGATACCGAATATCCGTATCCACCTCTCAGCGCCATTTATACTAACCCCTAACGGAGTGTAGATAAGAAGGATTAAAACGACAGAGAGAATAAGTCCTAATATGGAGATTTTTCTGTACCAGCCAAGAGGGATTTTATAACAGAGAAAGAGGGCAACTAATCCGGCTATAACGAAACCAAGCTGTTCAAATAGATAGTGGAATATAGGTTTTCCATCTCTAAATGCTTCAGAACTAGATGAAGAATAGACGGTAATAACAGATATAAGGGCTAGCAGCAATACCACTATCCAAATAACCTTATCTCCGTGAAGCTTCTTAATCAGAGGTCTTCTCGCTCTCTTCTCTTTTATTGTCGTTGTTTTTCCCATTACTATAAATCTTTTACAGCGTCTTTAAACTGACGCCCTCTATCTTCATAATTCTTAAATAAATCAAATGATGCGCAACAAGGGGAGAGTAGTACCACATCTCCATGGGTAGCAAGTTCATAAGCCTTGTTTACTGCATCTTTAGCAGAAGTAACATCTACTATAGTATCTACTTTGTCGCCAAAAGCTTCGTGTAATTTTTTATTGTCTTTTCCAAGACAGATAAGGGCTTTTACCTTCTCTTTTACAAGTTCGTAAAGAGGTTCATAATCATTTCCTTTATCGGTTCCTCCGGCTATCCAAACGACAGGTCTCTCCATGCTTTCAAGTGCATACCATGCTGAATTGACATTTGTTGCCTTAGAGTCATTTATATAGAGAACCCCCTTTATGCTTAAAACTTTTTCAAGCCTATGCTCTACTCCTTTGAAAGACATTAATGCCTCCCTTATAACTTCATTTCTTATGTTCATTATCTTACCTGTAATCGCTGCTGCCATAGTGTTGTAAATGTTATGTTTCCCCTGTAGGGAGAGTTCTTTTATATACATAGAGTAGCTCTCATCTCCATATTTAATTATCATTGAATCATCTTCTAAATATCCCCCCTGTTCTACTGAATGGGTCTGTGAGAAGGGGAGCATTTTAGCACGTCCTACTATTTCATCAAGATTAGCTACTGTTATCTGGTCATCATCGCAGAAGATAAAGCAGTCTTTTTCCGACATATTGCGAGTAATACGGAACTTTGCTTTTATATAATTCTGCATATTGTGGTCATATCTATCTAAATGGTCGGGGGTAATATTAAGCAGAATGGCGATGTCAGCTTTGAAATCGTACATTCCATCGAGTTGGAAACTGCTTAACTCTAACACCATAATATCATAATGCTTCGTGGCTACCTGAAAGGCATAACTATCTCCGATATTCCCTCCAAGTCCTACATTAAGACCTGCATTTTTAAGTAAATGATATATTATGGAGGTAGTGGTGGTTTTCCCATTACTTCCGGTAATACAGATCTTCTTTGCAGAGTCGTATCTCCCTGCAAACTCTATCTCCGAGATAACCGGTATATTATGCTCTATCAAAGCCTGTATCAGGGGTGCTGTGTCGGGAATGCCGGGGCTTTTTACAACCTCATCTGCGAGAAGAATTTTATCCTTCGAATGCCCCCCCTCTTCAAAAGGGATTCCATATTGAATCAGAGTCTCTTTTGCCTTATCCTCAATAGTGCTAAGGTCTGAGAGAAAAACCTCAAACCCTTTAACT
>CAZXOP010000156.1:0-3719 GCA_964642235.1 uncultured Muribaculaceae bacterium | reverse complement strand
TGGCTCGTAAGGTGGGTGGACATGGCGGAATGGACTTTATCATGGACTATCGTCTGATTTATTGTCTTCGCAATGGGCTCCCTCTTGATATGAATGTGTATGATGGGGCTGAGTGGTGCTCTCTTGTCGAGCTTACTGAGATTTCTGTTGATAATGGAAGTATTCCTGTTAAAATGCCTGACTTTACAAGGGGTGGCTGGAATAAAATCAATGGTTATCATCACGCCGGAGTGGTGGAATAGTAGGGAAGACCTTTGGAAATTAGAGAACCTCGTATCATTTAATGGTGCGGGGTTTTTTGTTGTGATGAGATTGCGGAACGAGGTCCGCAAGGACGCCTATCTTCTAACCGCCGCGCAGGGGAGGGCGGTGGCGACGGCGACATTGAGGGATTCGCTGGTGAGGGGGGTGGGGGGATAGGGGGGGATGAAGAGGCGGTGGTGGATTTGTGAGGCGATGGTGGGGGAGATGCCATTGTTCTCGCTGCCGAATACTATTAGGGCGTTCTCTTTTGTTAGGTTCTCCTTGTAGAGATTATTTCCATCGAGGAAGGTGCCGTAAACCTTTATTCCTGAATCCGAGTAAGCTGAGATGACTGTGGCTAAATCAATGTAGATGACTTGCTTTCGGAAGATTGCCCCCATTGAGGCCTGAATGGTTTTGGGATTGTATTGCTCTACGGAGTCTTTGGATGCGAAGATCTTTTCGATACCGAACCAATCTGCAATACGAAGAATGGTCCCCATGTTACCCGGGTCATGTATGCCGTCAAGTGCTATTGAAAGTCCTTGGTATGGGAGATTTATTCTCTCCGGGGAGGGTTTTTTAAGGACTGCGAGGGCAGGGGAGGGGGAGGAGAGGAGTGTGATGCGGGACATTGTCTCTTCACCAATGTCAGAGATATCAAGGTGGTAAACTAATTCCAAGCCCGAATTGAGCCCTTCCGAAACCATCTTTTCCCCTTCAACAACGAAGAGTCCGAGTTCGTCCCGAACTTTTTTCTGTCCCAAAGAGCGGATAAATTTTATATCTGATTTGGAGAGACTCATTTAGTACCCAAGGATTTTAAGCATTGACTTATAGGTCTGTTCTTTACTGAAGAGCTTTGTGGTATATTCCCCATTTTCGTCGAGGTCAATGATGATATGTTTGGGTGCAGGTTGGAGACAATGCTGGATTCCACCATACCCTGCAATCGACTCTTGGTAGGCTCCGGTGTGGAAAAAACCGATGTAAAGAGGATCCTCGTTCTTCTCCTTAATCGTGGGAAGGAAAATCGCATTGGCGTGAGCCTCCGCATTGTAATAATCTTGGCTGTCGCAAGTTAAACCTCCGAGGAAAACTCTCTGATACTCACAGTTCCATTTATTTATGGGCAATAAGATAAATCTCTGTTTTATCCCCCAAGTGTCGGGAAGAGTGGTCATGAATGAGCTGTCAACCATATACCAACGCTCGCGGTCGTTTTGTTGTTTAACGTCCAATACTTTAAAGATGGTCGCTCCGCTCTCACCAACGGTGAAACTCCCAAACTCTGTGAAAATGTTTGGCTCAGGAACACCCCTCTGGTCACAAATACTCTTAATCTGCGCAATTACCTCCTCCGCAATATATTCATATTCATAATCTGCTGCAAGCGAGTTCTTTATTGGGAAGCCTCCCCCTATGTTTAGGGAGTCTAATTCGGGGCAGATAGCTTTCAAATCGCAGTAAACTGCCACGCACTTGGAGAGTTCATTCCAATAATAGGCATTGTCCCTAATCCCCGTATTTATAAAGAAGTGGAGCATTTTAAGGGAGAATTTATCATTCTGGCTTATTTTTTCACGGTAGAAGGGGATGATATCGAGGTAGCGGATACCGAGTCGGGAGGTGTAAAATTCGAACTTGGGTTCCTCCTCGGCAGCAATGCGGATTCCAATACGAATCGGCTCTGTAACGGCTTTGTCAAGTTCCTCAAGCTCAGCCATATTATCCAGAACAGGGATAGTATTATGCCACCCACTATTGACGAAATTAGCTATGTTTTCAATATATGTATCACGTTTGTACCCATTACATATAATATATAAGTCCTTGTTTATCACCCCTTCGTCATAAAGTGATTCGATTAGATTAAAATCGAATGCAGAAGAGGTCTCGATATGAATGTCGTTTTTAAGGGCTTCCGAGAGGACAAAAGAGAAATGGGAACTCTTGGTGCAGTAACAATAATGGTAATCACCTTTATAATCAACCTTAGCCATGGCGACATTAAACATCCTTTTAGCCCTTTGAATCTGAGAGGAGATTTTAGGGAGGTAAGTTACCTTAAGTGGCGTCCCATATTGCTCAATAATATCCATAACCGGGATATCGTGAAAGAGCAGAGAGTCATCTTCAACACGGAATTCATCTTGTGGCCATTCAAAAGACTGTTCAATCAAATCAATGTATTTGTTCTTCATTTCAAATATGTAAGTGAGTTACTTGGTTAATAAAAACTAAATGTAAACGAGTCGGATTGATTTACAATGCAAATATATCTAAGTTTTTTAAATAGATGCAATAATAGCATGTTAAAAAGAGGATGTATTATTTGTAGGGCGTTTAAAAAAGGTTATTTTTGTATCAAAATAGAATTTGAATGTCTGAAAGACGGAGGTTAATCCTTAATATAGTTATATGTGCCCTCGGGGTTTGGATAATTAGCTCTTGTAGTACGACAAGAGTGATACCTGATGGGTCATACCGACTTAAGACCAGTGAAGTCATTATCAAGAACCAACTTAAATACCCCGATTATAAGGTTTCAGATATTGCCTCTTATGTCCGTCAGAAACCAAAGGGTTGGAACCCACTTCTTTATGTCTATAACTGGAGTAGTGAGAAAGATAATGGATGGAACCGCTTTTTAAGGAAGATAGGGCAGCCACCGGTGGTCTTTGATGCAGAGCTTGTCGAGTCGAGTAAGTCCAATATGATTACCCACCTCGATTTTCTTGGTTACTATAACTCTTCGATAGTCGATAGTATTTCAGCGGAGAAGAAGCAAGCCAAGGTTTTTTATGAGGTTATGTTGGGTAAGCAGTACCCGATAAAGGAGATAAAATATATTATTGCCGATTCATTACTTAGAGAAAAATACTTTGCCGACACACTTAATTCCCTTATTAAAAGGGGAGCCCCTCTCTCTGAAGAGGCACTAGATAAGGAGTCGGAAAGGGCAGCGGCACACTTTAGAAATGATGGATACTACGGCTTTTCAAAGAACTATTTTTTCTTTCAAGCTGACACAATAAAGGTTAAAGATTCGACACTCCTTGAGGTAAGGATAGAAAATTACACTCGTAATGAGCAGGAGAAAGATGGAAGAGAACATCGTCAATTTTATATCGGAGATATCTCTGTCTATCCTGTTTATGATGTTGTACGTTATAGGGCAGCACTTGCCAGGAAGGTACCCCCCATTCTCGATACTCTGAAATATGGGGATTTATTGGTTCTTTACGACAAAAAACTCGGTATCAGACCCTCTGTGCTGGCTGCTATGAATAGGCTTAAAAAGGGGGATTTATATAATGAAAGTGTTGTAAATAATACATATAGAAGGTTCTCTAATCTAAGAATGTATAGCAGTGTGAACTTGCAGATGGATCAGGTCTCACAGGATACTGTTGACTGTAATATTCGTCTTATCCCATCTAAAATTCAGGGGTATAAACTAAACCTCGAAGCCT
>CAZXOP010000155.1:2491-3738 GCA_964642235.1 uncultured Muribaculaceae bacterium | reverse complement strand
TGATAAGTTTGATGTATTAACAGAGAGCTCCTCACAAGGGTATATAGAGGAGTATTCGGACTATGTTTATGATAAAAATGATAACTGGACTAGCCGTAAGGTGCGTACTAAAAATGGAGATACGTGGTCAGAGGCTAAAACAGAGAGTCGCGTAATCGTATATTATTAACTATATTCTCTCTATCTTTTTTTCATCAGAGTCCAAAGGAGATAGAGAGAGATAGCTCCAAGTCCGAAGATAAGTGCAGGTGAATAGAAAGAGGAGATAATAAGGATTACGAAAATCATAAGAATAATAATATTGGCCTGTTTTTTCTCCGGCGGTAATACTCTCCATGAGTACTTAATGTTTGACCACCACTTTTTAAATTTCTCCCCGAATGGGGAGATTTTTTTATAGGAGTCGTACTTCTTATTTGGCACCACTACCACATTACGTGACTCCCTGCTTGTAACTCCATTAATGGTGCTCTCAAGGGAGATAACTGTCTCACCATTTGAGCGATTAAGCTTAAACTTTTTGCTCCCTTTGGCACTCACTTCGAGGCTTGAGGTCTTAAAACCGTTGTTAATGCTAATCGTGGCAGAAGAGGCATTTGGACAGTTCCATTTGACTTCCACTATTCCCCCCTCTTTTACTTTTTTCTTATTGACTTTAAAAACCATTGCTTTCTAATTTGATTCAATGGTCACCACTGCAATTATAGTACCGAAGCAAGTATTGCCCCAAGGTAATTTCCGACTGCATACCCTATTACCCCGATAGTTATCCCTGTGATAATCACCTGCTTATTCTTCATGGAGTCAGCTATCAGCGGTACGAAGAGAGGTGAGTTTATCATAGCTACTGACGTTATGACAGTCGTGTCTGCATCTATTTTGAAAATCCTAGCAAGTAATAACTGTATGGTGAGTGAGCCAAAGATAGCAAAAGTTATATAGAGCAGAAACCAAATTCCCTCCTTAAAGTTAATATCGGCTATATTTACCATAGAGGCGATAACCAAGGAGAATATCAATACAAGATACATCCCAGCATCATAACTCTTCTCTGCTTTGCGAACCTTTGGGATAAAGGAGGCTGCGATGGCAAGCGTGGTAAGGGTTAGGATCAATACTAACATTGAAATACCTCCGGTGATGAGAAATGAGACCCCAATGCTAATTACTGCAATTAATGCTGATGCCCCGAAGATGGCGAGAGTGGGAAGAAAATGTTGTTTTGTGAAAATCTTATGGTAAAGTTG
>CAZXOP010000155.1:0-2391 GCA_964642235.1 uncultured Muribaculaceae bacterium | reverse complement strand
ATAACAGTCTCTTTTGCTTTATAAGGGAGTATCCATCTAAAGAGCTTTATCCCTATTGCCATAAGGAAAGTCAGGTAGATGAAACTTACAAGCATATCGAAGGAGTTTAATAAGAGATATGTCGTCTCATCTACATTTAACATCATTTTCAGCGCGGCAAGGTTTGGAGTTCCACCTGTATAGACCCCTACAAGCATCCCCGCTATTTTATTAAATTCAGGATATCCGCTTGGTTCTCTAAAGATATAATACCCCACACAAATAGCCAATGTGACTGCTATAATTCCAAAAATAAGGGAGAGGGTGGCAGAGCGGACAGGGAGCCTTTTGAAGTTACAAGAAAATAATATCAAAGGCATTGCCAATGGAATAGTTATGGAGGTTAATGCATTTTGAATACCGGAGAGTCGGGATGCCATTTCAGGAAATGGGAAAATGAAGAGATTCCCAATAATTATCCCTATAAAATAAAGGGTTAAAATACTACCAATTTTACCTAAAAAAGGTATTTTTTCACTTAGGTAGATTACAAGGGTAGGCATTAATAGATAAAAAACTATCCAAAAGATGATTAATAGTGTCATTTTCTTTTTTTTTAGTAATGCAAATATAGGCAAAATCATAAAAATAATTATATCTTAGCGTTTTCAAACTAAAAACAGAGATATGAGTAAAATTATTAATTTCTTTATTCCCTTTGAAAATAATGATCAGATCAGGGAAACAGTAAAAAATCTAAAAGAGAATGAAAGTGTAAACAGAGTCTATCTGCTAAAGGTTGAGGGGGCTGCAGAGCCTGATAAAAATCTCGGATGTGATGTTATAGATGTTAAGTCGTTGAAAACTACCGATACGATTAAGAAAATAGCAAGTAAAGCGGAGACGAGATATTCTATTATTTATACTAAGTTCACTACTCTTAGTTTCGGGCTGTTCGCCCTTGAAAGGATGATTAATATAGCTGATGATACAGGTGCAGCTATGGTTTATGCTGACCACTTTAGTGAAGTGGGCGGAGTCCGTTCATTTGCACCGGTAATCGATTATCAGTTAGGTGCATTAAGAGATGATTTCGACTTTGGTTCTGTCCTTATGTACAGAAGTTCTGCTCTTAAAGAGGCTGCCTCGAGAATGAACATTGATTATAAATTTGCAGCTCTATATGATTTGCGCTTGAAAGTTTCACAGAAAGGGGATTTGGAGAGAATTAATGAGTATCTCTATTATGAGGTGGAGACTGATACCCGTAAATCCGGTGAGAAATTATTTGATTATGTGGACCCTAAGAACAGGGCAGTTCAGATAGAGATGGAGCAGGCTTGTACCGAGCATCTTAAAGCCATCGGTGGACATCTTGAACCTAATTTTAAACATATAGAGTTTAATGATGACTCTTTTGAATATGAGGCTTCAGTAATTATTCCTTGTAAAAATAGGATTCGCACCATAGATGATGCACTTACTTCAGCCCTCTCCCAAAAGACTAATTTTAAGTATAATGTTATAGTAGTGGATGATAATTCAGATGATGGAACAGTAGATGTAATTAAAAAACATCTCCATGACCCTAAGCTTATCTATGTGGCTCAGGATAAATCTTACCATGCGATAGGGGGTAATTGGAATGTGGCCCTTCATCACCCCAAATGTGGAAAATTTGCCATTCAGCTCGACTCTGATGATGTCTATTCTGATGAAAACACAGTACAGAAATTTGTAGATGCCTTCTATGAGCAGGATTGTGCCATGGTGGTTGGAACATATATGATGACAAACTTTAAGATGGAGATGATTCCTCCCGGAATTATTGACCATAGAGAGTGGACTCCTGATAATGGGAGAAATAATGCACTCCGTATTAATGGGCTTGGAGCTCCACGCGGTTTCTATGTTCCGATGCTCAGAACCATTAACTTCCCAACTACTAAATATGGTGAAGATTATGCTGTAGGGCTAAGGGTCTCTAGAGAGTACCAAATCGGTAGAATTTATGAGGTGGTTTATAACTGTAGGAGATGGGATGATAATTCCGATGCTTCCCTTGACATCGAAAAGGTGAATGCGAATAATACTTATAAAGATAGGATTCGCACATGGGAACTAAAAGCGAGAATATCTCTAAATAAACAAAATGGATAAAACATATCAACCTAAAGTAAGTGTCGGGATCATGTTTGAGCCCGAAATCAGAGTAGATTTCCTCTCTAAATACTCCTTTGAACATGAAATGGTCTTAGGAGGAGAAACTTTTAAGTATAAGGATGGAATGGTGGAGTGGGATGGAAAGATGTATGATGAGCTCTTTTTTGAACCATCCGACTATACTGAGAGTACGTTTGTACTCAAGGATGTTACCATTGGGATTAATTTCCACTGGGAAAGGAAAGAGGA
>CAZXOP010000154.1:0-3740 GCA_964642235.1 uncultured Muribaculaceae bacterium | reverse complement strand
CGTGCTCAAACTTTTAGAAAAGGAGTGGACTAAACACAAGAATGCCACCTATCTAATCACTGGATCAGAGCTTAATGCCATGAAGTGGATTTTCGAGGAGGAGAAATACTTCTATAATTTTGCTGAGTATATTCCACTCTCTCCACTGGAAGAGAAAGGGGTTGCTGATCATATTATCAGAACTTTTCTCAAAGTAGGGAGGGTGGTCGATCAAGACCTTGCTCTCTCCATATACCAGTCAGTAGAGGGGCATCCTTGGTATATTTGGCAAATCTCTTCTATCTGTTTTAGCCTTACAAAAGGGTACCTTAATGATAAAATAATTCAGGAGGCCACATATTCGGTCCTTACGATTCACGAGCCTCGATTTAAGGAGATGGTCTCCGGACTTAGTAATTTCCAGGTTAACTTCCTTAAAGCTGTTTTTGATGGAATCACTAAATTTAGTTCTGCTGAAATTCTTGAAAAATATTCTCTTAACTCTTCAGCAAATGTACATCGTTTGAAGGAGGCGTTGAAAAAGAAGGAGATTATTACATTTAATGAAAAAGATGAGCCATATATTATTGATCCTCTCTTTAAACTCTGGCTTAAAAAATATTTCTTTGTATGAAACGGTTGACGATACTATCCGGTGCAGGTGTAAGTAAAGAGAGTGGCATAGACACTTTTCGCGATAGCGGTGGTCTATGGGAGAAACATGATATAAATGATGTTGCCTCTATTGATGGATGGTACCGTAATCCTAAGCTTGTTCTCGATTTTTATAATGCCAGAAGAATGCAGCTTGCGGATGTGGAGCCCAATAAAGCCCATAAAATCATAGCAGAACTCGAAGAGTTTTTCGATGTAACTGTTGTTACCCAAAATGTAGATAATCTTCATGAAAGGGCCGGCTCTTCGAAGGTTATTCATCTTCATGGAGAGCTGACAAAGGTAAGGGGTGAGGATGAGTATGATAACTCTTTCGATATAGGGTATAAAGAGATTCATTTGGGTGATAAGAGTGATAAGGGGGCACAGCTCAGACCTCACATTGTATGGTTTGGTGAGGCAGTCCCGATGCTCGAAGAGGGAGCTAAAATCGTAGGGGAATGTGATATTCTTTTGGTAATTGGGACTTCGCTAAATGTCTATCCCGCTGCCGGACTTGTAAACTACATTCGTTCAGGTGTGCCGATTTACTTAGTGGATCCGCAACCGATAAAGATAAATTATTCACAATATTCCCAGATTCAGGATGTGGCTACATCAGGAATGGAAAAATTTAAAGAGATGGTAATGAATCTAAAGTGATGAAAAATATATTAATAGCAATAACAGGAGCAAGTGGCTCCATTTATGCCAAGCAGCTTATAGAAATATTATTAAAAGAGGAGAGATTCTCCCTGCACGCGCTATATTCAAGAAATTCTGATGATATATGGAAGCAAGAGATAGGGGGGTGCCCTTTAGAGTATTTTAGTCAGAAGGGTGTCTCATTCATTGATAATTACAATTTCTTTACCCCTTTTGCCTCCGGCTCTAATCCGGCAGATGCTATGGTTATAATCCCTTGTAGTATGGGGTGCCTCGGTAGAATCGCATCGGGAGTGTCAGATGACATGATAACCAGAATAGCTGATGTACAGCTTAAAGAGAGGAAGCCTCTGATAATAGTCCCAAGGGAGTCACCACTTAACTTGGTGCATTTAAGAAATATGACCTCTTTAAGTGAGGCAGGAGCTATTATTGCCCCCGCTTCTCCGAGTTTTTATAATAGGCCCACCTCTATTGAGGAGATGGCAAAAAATTTCGCGTTAAGAATAATTGATCTTTTGGGAATAGAGACAGGAATTAATGATCATCGTTGGATGAAAGATAAGATATAAAATGAATTGGTATGTACTTTACACTGCTCCAAGAGCAGAAAAAAAGGTGGAGAAGAGGCTTAAAGGGGAGGGATTTGAGGTCTTTTTACCACTATATAAATCGAAAAGAAAATGGTCGGATAGAATAAAAGAGGTGGAACTCCCTCTCTTTAGTTCTTATGTCTTCATTAGATGCCTCGAACATAAACTTTCAGGAATTTGTGCAATCCCCGGGATTGTAAGGGTGGTTTATTATGTTGGTAGGCCTGCTATTATTAGAGACTCAGAGATAGAGGCTATCCATGAGTTCCTTGCACTGGCAAATAAAACCCAAGTTATAGAGGAGGGGGATATTGTAAGAGCAATCGGAACACCACTTGAAAAGTTTTCCGGAAAAGTGGTTAGAATTAATGAAAAGTACTCCTATCTTTATATAGAAGCTCTTGGAGCTACAGTTTATACAGAAACATCAAAATTGGAAAAACAAGAAAAATAATAAAATGAAACGAATCTTATTGCTTTTAATTATCTCTATTATCCCCCTCTCATCTGTTTATGGACAGAAGGAAGAGGTGGCTATTCATTCACAGCCTACTCCATTCTCTTTCGCTTATCTTGCTGATACCCATATAACAGAAGGGGCACAAAGCGTAGAAGATCTGCAGCTCTGTATTAAAGATATAAATAGTAATCCCAATTTACACTTTGTTATAGTTGCCGGAGATATTACTGAATTTGGCTCAGATAGGGAGCTAAAATTAGCTAAGTCTATTCTTGATAAACTTAATAAACCTTACTATGTGGTGGCAGGGAATCATGATTCGAAATGGTCAGAAAGTGGATGTAATACTTTCTCTAAAGTTTTTGGATATGAGCATTTTGATTTTGAAGCAAAAGGGATAAAGTTTGTGGGGTGTAGCAGTGGTCCCAATATGAGGATGGCACCTGCACTTGTTCCCCGTGAGTCGATAGTTTGGCTTGACTCCTTAGTAAGAAATACGGATTCTACCAAACCTATAATATTTGTGAATCATTTCCCTATGGATACCTCCGTTTTGAACTATTTTCAAGTACTTAATATACTTAAAGAGAGTAATATTCAGCTTGTTATGGGAGGACATTGGCATCGTGATGTCTCTCTGAGCTATGACGGAATTCCGGGGGTTTTAGGTCGTTCTTCTCAAGCAAGAGGGAGAGATGGAGCAGGATATAATATAGTCTCTATACTCGGCTCTCAGGTAATTATAGAGGAGAGAATAGCAGGGAAAGAGACTAAGAACTCTTGGTTTTCTATGCAAATGAGTGATGCGGCTCCTTTTAAAACGAGGATTAAAACTGAAACTAAATTCCCGGACTATACTTCAAACTCTTCCTACCCAAATGTAAAAGAGATCTGGTCTATTCAAGAGAAGAGCGATATAGGTGCTGGAGGTGCAGTAAGTAAGAAGTTTGTTGTCTATACCAATACTAAAGGGGAGGTGATCTGCCTAAATAAACAAGATGGGAAGGAACTTTGGAGAGTTTCAACAGGGGGGAAGATATTCTCTACCCCTGAAATCTCAAAAAATCGTGTGGTGGTAGGTTCCAGTGATAACAATGTCTATTGTTTTGAGCTAAAAACAGGGAAAATCCTTTGGAAGCACCTCTGCGACAAGTCTGTCCTCTCTTCCCCAACTATTTATAAAGGGGTGGTCTATATTGGAGCCTCAGATGGAAGATTTAGGGCATTGAGTTTAAGGACAGGGAAAATGATTTGGAACTATCCCGATGTTAAAGGGTTTGTGGAGGCTAAGCCATACGTAGATGATTATCAGGTGGTTATAGGGGACTGGGGGAACCATCTCTACTCTTTTGAGACCAAAACCGGTAAACTTATGTGGACCTGGAGTA
>CAZXOP010000153.1:0-3759 GCA_964642235.1 uncultured Muribaculaceae bacterium | reverse complement strand
AAGTTCAACCGCCTTTTTTACATCCTCCGAAATTTCAGTCAGCGACCTTTGCGGATTCTCAATATCCGCAACTAATTTTTCAAGCTCCGAGAGTGCCTCCTGATACGATTTCTCCTTTTTTGCCATATTATTTATTTTTTATTGTTTCCACTAAACACTCAATTATCCCATCATTGAGCACTACCGACACTCTTTCACCCTCCGCGACCATTGCAACGGAGTCAACCCTTTCCCCCCCCTTCATTGCGATAGCATACCCTGATTTCAGAAGTGCAAAAGGGTTCCCTTTCGCCACCCTCTGTTCCAAAAGATCGACCTTCCCCCTCTCCATTGAATACCTAAGGAGGATGGAGTGCTTGATTCTCTGCAACAATGCATCGAGGTCAGAGTTTGCACTCTTGTATTTCCCCACAAGGGCAAGCGAAAGCCTCGAAGCGAGGGAGAGGATCCTTGCATCCTCACCAAGGTAAATGTCAATGATAAAATCTGCAAGTGCGGTAGGGGTTTTCAGGTTATGAAATGCCACCATATCGCAAATGTGGTAATCCTGGTCATGCCCCACTGCGGTCAGAACCGGTATTGGGAACTGAGCAATATTTACAGCAAGGTCATAATCATCGAAGAAAGAGAGATCCATTGCGGAGCCCCCTCCTCTAAGAATGAGCACCGCATCAAATTCACCCTCAGAGACTTGATCCATTGCAGCGATTATCCCTTGGGGTGCAGTGGCACCCTGCATTGGTGCGGAAAAAAGCTCCGTATAAAACTTAAACCCATAATCATTCTTGTGCAGATGCTCAATAAAATCCCTATAACCTGCTGCCTGCTCCGAAGAGATAACCGCAAATCTTTTAGGGAGCGCAGGAAATTCGAGGGAGCTGTTCATATCGAACATCCCTTCACTTTTCAACCTCTGAATTACCTTTATCCTTTTTAGTTCGAGTTCCCCCACAGTATAACTTGGGTCAATATCAGAAATAACGAGTGTCAATCCATATAACTCCGAGTATTGAACTTGAACCTTCACTAAAATATTCATCCCTGCAGAGAGCGGGGAACCGGTAGTGGATTCAAAATAAGGTCTGAGAATCTTCCAATATGAACTCCAAACCACAGCACGTGCCGAAGCAGTAACATTCGCGGCATCCTCATCTTTATCTATCAGGTCGATATAACAATGCCCGGAGACATTGGCTTTAATGGAGGAGATCTCCCCCCTTATCCAAATCTGATGATTAAATGAAACGGTAAGGGAGTTTTTAATTCTCTCTTGAAGTTCAAATAAAGTTATACCTTTAATTTCTGACATACCCACAAATATAACATTTTTTTGTAGATTTGCGGACAATTTTATCCGTAATGAAAATAACCCAAGCAACTTTTTCCGGCAGTAGTCAGAGAATCAGCGATATTCCTAAGTTCAGGGCACCTGAGTTTGCTTTTATCGGACGCTCAAATGTCGGGAAGTCCTCACTCATTAATATGTTGTGCGGACAAAAAAAACTTGCTCATATCTCTTCGACTCCGGGTAAGACACAGCTTATAAACCATTTCTTAATAAATAATGAGTGGTACCTAGTCGATTTACCGGGTTACGGATATGCAAAACTCTCTAAAACCGCAGCCGAAAAGCTCAGGAAGATAATTAAAGATTATATCACCAGGTCTTCTGATATGGTGGTGCTCTTCCTCTTAATAGATGCCAGGCACGACCTACAACAGATAGATTTAGACTTTATGATAGAGCTTGGAGAGGGGGGTATCCCTTTTTCCATTATCTTTACAAAATGTGATAAACTCGGGAAGGAGGCACTGAAAACTCAAACTGATAAGATAAAAAACTCCATTCTCGAATATTGGGAAGAACTTCCACCGATATTTACAAGTTCTGCTAAGGATTCTGCAGGGCGAGATGAGATACTTGATTACATAGGGAATATATTAAAAGAAATAAAATAACGATATGGATCAAACACACACTATTAAAATTTTTTCCTGCAGAGGCTCACGCTACCTTGCAGAAAAGATTACCAAAGCTCTTAATATGGACTTAGGGAAGTCTATCGTTACTGTTTTTAGTGACGGAGAGTTCCAACCTGCTTTCGATGAATCAGTACGAGGCTCAACAGTTTTTATTGTTCAATCTACCTTCCCCCCTGTAGATAATCTTTTTGAGCTACTTCTTATGATAGATGCTGCCAGACGTGCTTCTGCATATAAAGTAATCGCTGTTATCCCCTACTTCGGTTGGGCAAGGCAAGATAGGAAGGATCGTCCGAGAGTTTCGATAGGGGCTAAATTGGTAGCCAATCTGCTAAATGCAGCAGGGTGTGACAGAGTTATGACAGCAGATCTTCATGCTGACCAGATTCAGGGATTTTTCGACTTCCCTGTTGACCATATCTATGCAAGTTCTATCTTCCTCCCCTACCTTAGAGGATTGAACTTAAAGAACCTCTCGATTGCTGCCCCCGATATGGGAGGAGCCAAAAGAGCAAACGCCTACTCAAGGATACTTGAATGCCCCCTTATAATTTGTCATAAGTCGAGAGAAAAGGCTAATGTAGTTGGCTCAATGACTGCTATTGGAGAGGTAGAAGGGAAAAATATAATAATAGTAGATGATATGATAGATACAGCAGGAACCATAGCCAAAGCTGCAGATATGCTTATGGAGAAGGGGGCTTCAAGCGTTAGGGCTTTAGCTACTCACGCTGTTCTATCAGGAAACGCTTACGAAAAGATTAATAAATCTGCATTATCAGAGGTGGTGGTTACAGATACCATTCCACTAAGATATGCCCCTGATACAGATATAAGCAAAATTAAAGTTCTCTCCGTTGCGGAACTCTTTGCTGATGTCCTCAATAAAGTTTATAACTTCCAGTCTATAAGCACAAGTTTTGTATTTTAATTATGGCATTCCCCTCGACTAACATAGAATCTATTTACAACACTTTAGTTGGTTCTCTTGCCTCATTCTTTGAAAAGGCGGGACGAAAGGGGGCTGTGCTAGGACTCTCCGGAGGGATAGACTCCGCAGTGGTAGCTGCATTGGCTGTAAAGGCGCTTGGTAAAGAGAATGTTCACGGAATTCTTATGCCATCCCAATACTCCACCCTACACTCCATTAGCGACTCTGTCGATTTAGCAAATAATCTCAAAATCAAATATCACATAGTCCCCATAGAGAAGCTCTACTATAGATTTATAAAAGACACTTTCCCATTTATGGGTTCAGAACCGCTAAAATGGGATAACACACAAGAGAACTTACAGGCAAGAATAAGAGGGACTATTCTAATGGCATACTCCAATAGAACAGGGGCACTCCTGTTAAATACCTCCAATAAGAGTGAAATAGCTGTCGGGTACGGAACCCTTTATGGAGACCTTGCAGGTGCATTAATGGTCTTGGCTGATGTTTATAAAATGCAGGTTTATGAGCTTGCAAATTACCTGAACTGCGATGAAGAGGTTATTCCTCCCGCCATAATCCTTAAAGAACCCTCCGCCGAATTATATATAGGTCAGAAAGATAGTGACTCCCTCCCTGAATACCCTATTCTCGACCCTATTCTCTACTCACTTATAGAGGAGAAAAAGAGCCGTGAGGAGATATTGGCATCAGGAGTGGCACCGGAACTCCTCGATAGGATTATCCAGCTCCAAGCCTCCTCCTCATTCAAGAAACACCAAATGCCCCAAATGATTCAAATAACCGACAACCCCCTCTTAGATAAGAGTAAGTGTGTTTAA
>CAZXOP010000152.1:0-3842 GCA_964642235.1 uncultured Muribaculaceae bacterium | reverse complement strand
AAATTTGATGGAAAACCTATAAACGGAGTCCTTGATGCTACTGACTTTATTAAGGTTCACGCGAATATTACCGTGAATAAACCAAGTATTACACTAACAGATTTGGAAGGAGGTAATATCTCTGTTAAAATAAATGGAGGAGTTAACGAGTTGTTAATTTCGAAAGTTTATTGTAGGGTAAAATATGCTATGGATAAGCCAGAGTCTTTCACCTTCTCACTTAACCAAATCCCTAATTTCATGAAATCAAAAGACTTCGTTCTTGATTTCGATAATCCCCGTTTGGAAATGGTTTTCCAGACTAATGTTGGAATTCCTATTAAGGCAGATCTCTCTGTTAAGCCTTATGTTGGAGGTGTGATAAACAGTGAAGGTGTCCAAAATATAGCATTCTCCATCCCTAAGTTTAACTCTATTGCTAAAATGGATTCTATAAAATACTGGATAGCTAAAGATGATGTAGGTATGACTACAGGTTATAATTTTATCCAGTCTCCTATAGGAAATCTTATAAAGAAACTTCCTGATTCTCTTAAACTTGCATTTAATGTTAGTACTGATATTACTCAGCAGCATGTTTTTGACTTTGACGCTAAGTATGACTTAAAAGCGAGAGCTAAATTTACTATTCCTTTCAGTTTTGGTAAAGATTTCAACATCTCTTTCAAAGACACCATTAAGGGGCTTCCGGATGCACTTGCTGATATTATTAGAGAATCCGAGTTAGGTTTAGTTGGAGCCATAGAAAACTCTTTCCCTCTTCAGTTTGAATTAACTATTGCAGCACTTGATGAAAATATGAAACCTATCCCAACTATTCAATCAACGACTCAGAGAATTTCTGCTTGTGATGGGACTGAGGTTCCTAAAGTTTCTCAGTTGAATCTAAAACTTTCCGATACTGCAAAATCAGTTAAAAAGATTGGGGCATTGGAGCTTAGATTTAGAGTTACTGCACCTAATACATCCGGCAGACAGATAAATGAACAATCCTATATACGGGCGGTGCTCAAAGCAAAAGTAAAAGGCGGACTTACAATAAACCCTATGAATAATTAATAACTCTAACTAATGAAAGATAATATTATGAAACAAGTATCACGATATATGGTAATAGCTCTTCTGTTGATATCCTCTTTATCACTTGGAGCACAAACATTGAGAACGAGTTATTTTCTTGAAAACTCTACACTCAGACACACCTTAAACCCCTCTTTTGCCTCTCAACAAGGTTATATAGGGATTCCTTTAATAAGTTCCATAGGACTTGATTTTCAGAGTAATATGGCCATCAAAAATTTCTTCTATCCGTTAAACAACGGTAAAATGGGAACATTTCTTCATCCTGAGGTCAGTGCGGATAAATTCTTATCAACTCTGAATCCCCAATCTTACCTCTCCGGAAAGATAAGCTATGATATCGTTAATCTCGGCTTTGCAACCGGAAAATCCTCTTTTTGGACTGTGGATTTAGGACTAAGAGTGGATGTTAATTCAAATATCCCTGATGCTTTTTTCAAATTTTTAAAACAGGGGATGACATCTAATCAAACTAATTACCTGATTAAAGACCTCTCAGTGGCACAAGATGCATATATGCAACTCTCTCTTGGCTATTCTCAAGCACTCCCTTTTCTTGAAGGACTAAGAGTGGGGGGAAGAGTTAAATTTTTAGTTGCTGTAGATCATGCCCTTATAAATTTAGATCAACTTGACCTTAATCTTGGAGAGGATGCATGGCTGATTGCCTCTTCAGCCACCGCTACCATTATGGGAAAAGGATTGGAATTTGTTAAAGATGATAATGGTAGCATTAAAAGTATTACAATGGAACCCTCTAAACTCGGTATTGGAGGTTTTGGTTTCGGTGTTGATTTAGGTGCAAGTTATAGACTCTCTCTTGGAACTCCCGTGGATGGACTTACGGCTTCTATTTCAGTTTCAGACCTGGGGCTTATCTCTTACCCTGCTACTGCAATACGAAGAGCAAAGGCTGCTTCAAATACCACATATACAGGTTTTCAAAATGTTGATATAAGTAATCTTACCATAGATCAGGAAATTAATAAGTTAAAGGAGAGCCTCTTTGCTATTGCCGATTTTAAGGAAGTAACCGGAATCTCTCAAAGTGAAACCACTAAACTTAATGCCACCCTTTATGCCGGTCTCTCTTACCCATTCCTTAATGATAAAATGAATGTAGGTCTCCTTTATACCGGAAAATTCCTGCCATTTAAGACATTAAATGAATTAACCTTCTCTTATTCTTATCTCCCTGCAAGGTGGTTTAGTGCAACTGTCTCCTATTCGATGCTTAATACTTATAGTTCTTTCGGATGGTTACTTAACTTTACCCCAAAATCAGGAGTTAACTTCTTTATAGGTTCTGACTATATTCCTCTTCTCTTCTCTAAACAATTCATCCCTATCGATCCTCTCTTTATCACACTACAGGCTGGATTGAGTATTCCTATTGGGAAGAGTAAAATCAAAAAATAGATGTAGAACCTTGGTAAATAAAAACACCTAACTTCTCAGTTAGGTGTTTTTTTAGTAGCATATAGGATGGTATATACTATAAGGAATTTGTTTGTAAAGAGAATTGAGATTTACTTTTGATTCTCGCAGTAACTTTAACAAGCACATCACCCTCCTTGTCTTTCAAGTAGCCTTGGAGAGTTCCTATTGCTCTCTCTCCATCAACGGCAATACATTCAAATTTTACCGTGTAAGGCTCTTCGACAAATACAGGTTTTACAAAGATAGTCTCCTGGGAGATGTAAATGGAATCTTCTCCAGGCCACATCGTTCCAAAGACTTTAGAGAATACAGATGCAATTAACATCCCTTGGACGATTTGCCTTCCATACTCACTCTGGGCGGCAAAGCTTTTGTTAAGGTGAATAGGGTTTTTATCTCCGGTAAGGTCTGAGAATAACTCTACATCATTCTGAGTGAAGAGAGTGTCGTATTGGTAAGTGTCATGTACCCTGATCATAGAAATAAGTGTTAAATTAGTAAATGTTATTTTTTCAAAGTTAATTAAAATTTTACAGATAATCCATCAAAAGCAGGCTTTATTTTTTCAGGAAGTTCCTTTTCTAACTCTAAATGTCTCTCCAGTTGGTGTGAAAGATGTGTAAGATAGGATTTTTCAGCTCCGACACGTTCGCAGATTTTTATTGCCTCTTCGAGACTAAAGTGAGAAATATGCCTTCCTCTCTTAACTGTGTTGACCACAAAAACTTTAACACCCTTTAATTTTTCTATCTCTTCATCTGAGATATAATTAGCATCGGTAACATACCCTAAATTTCCTATACGGAACCCTAATACAGGGAGCTTATAATGATGTACCCTGATTGGAATTATTAGGGCATTGTCAATATAGAATGGGTCGGAGTTCATCCCTTTAAGTAAAAACTCAGGTACCCCGGGGTATTTAATTTTATTAAATGCATAAGCATACTCAAGTTTTAGGGAGTTTTGAACCCTCTCTTCTGCATATATGGGTATCGCCTTATCGTACAGGTAATTGAAAGCCCTGACATCGTCAAGTCCTGCAGTATGGTCTTTATGCTCATGTGTTAGCAGTATGGCATCTAAGTAGGAGATATCAGCTCTTAGCATCTGTTGGCGAAAATCCGGCCCTGCATCTATCAGGAGTTTAACCCCCATGTGTTCTATATAAACAGATGACCTAAGCCTTTTATCTTTAGGATCGTCAGAAGTGCAGACATGACATTTACACCCTATCATAGGGACTCCTTGAGAGGTGCCGGTGCCGAGAAATGTTATTCTGGATTCCATACTTCAAAGGTAAAAAAAAAGTTTTAACTTTG
>CAZXOP010000151.1:0-3843 GCA_964642235.1 uncultured Muribaculaceae bacterium | reverse complement strand
ACAGGGGATATAAAAGGGTTAATCGATAAACTTGATTATATAGATGAGATGGGGGCATCTGCTATATGGCTCTCCCCGATTCACCCCTCTATGTCTTATCACGGATATGATGTTACAGATTTTTCAGCTATAAATTCCACATTTGGGACAATGTCTGATTTCAGAACTCTTGTAACTCGGGCAAAAGAGAAGGGGATTAAAATCTATCTCGATTATGTAATTAACCATACAGGTAAAGATCACCCTTGGTTTACCACAGCCTCTGCCTCATTAGATAACCCATATAGGGACTATTATATCTTCTCCTCAAAACCGAGAGAGGATATAATTTCAGGGAAGATTCCTATGATAGCTACCGAAGGGGCAAATGGTTACGATGCGGGTCAATGGTTTGCCATCTCCACTACCGCCTCCACAAAATACCTTTTTACATTAAATTGGTCTAACCCCTCTTCCCCTACAATTATTGTTACCCAGACAGACTCTGTTGACCCCGATAATACGGATACCTCCGCAGAAGGGGCTAAATACCTCTATTTCGGAAACAATATCTGTAAAAAGTTTTACAACAAAGGGGGAGGAGTTTATACCCTGAAAGTGGACTTTTCCTCTTCCTGGGGATTCCTTATTCGCACCAGCAGCACCTCCTGGGAAGGGGGAACTAAATATGGTGCCTCCTCTTCCACTAATAATACAATAACCCTCGGAGCCCCTTTTACCCTCTTCACTAATAGTACCTCTCCCTCATCTGTTCACGACCTTCTTATGCCGGGAGCCAGCATGTATCACTCCCATTTTTGGACAAGCTGGTTTGCTGACCTGAACTATGGGGCTTTGGAGAGTGCCGAGAACTCACCTGCTTTTAAAGCAATAGTCAAAGATGCAAAAAAATGGATAGATGAAGGTGTAGATGGATTTAGGCTTGATGCAGTCAAACATATTTATCATAATGCCAATTCTAATGAAAACCCCCGTTTTCTCAAGAAATTTTATGATGAATTAAATGTATATTACCGTAAATCACACTCATCAGATATCTATATGGTAGGGGAAGTCTATTCAGAATACAATGAAGTAGCTCCATACTATGTGGGACTCCCTGCTCTATTTGAGTTTTCGTTTTGGTCTCGACTTAAATGGGCTTTAGATAATAATAAGGGGTGCTATTTTGCTAAGGATATTTTAGGGTATCAGACCCTTTACTCAAACTACCGAAGTGACTATATCGAAGCGACAAAGCTCTCTAATCATGATGAGAACCGCACCCTTTCAGATTTGGGAGGTTCCATAGATAAGGCAAAGCTCGCAGGGGCGATATTGCTTACTTCGGGTGGTTCTCCATATATCTATTATGGGGAAGAGTTAGGGTATATAGGTAAAAAAACGGGTGGAGATGAGTATGTTAGGTCCCCGATGCTTTGGGGGGATAAATATACGACCAGCTATACCAACAAAATTGATTCAGATTTATCCAAGACAGTTGGGACAGTGGTATCCCAAAAAGCAGATCCTCTCTCTATCCATAAGGTCTATAGAGATTTCACAAGAGCAAGAAATGCCTCTACGGCTCTTGCTTCAGGAAGTATGACTAAACATCCTCTCTATAATGAGGATAATTCCACTACTTTTCCTATGGTTGCGGCTTGGTATAGGACAGCAGGCAACGAAAAGGTTTTGGTTTTACATAACCTTGGGGTAAACTCTGTTACACTCCCCATAAATGATGTTCTAAAAGATGCCATTGTCGCTCAAGGAAAGGTCTATATTAAAAAAGAAGATGGGAAATATCAGATAAAACTTTCCCCATACTCATCAGTAGTTTTTGAATTGTAATTATGAGACTCAAAGGATTATTTATTGGAGTCTGCGCAGCAGTACTCTTTACGAATTGTTCTAAATCGGTAAAAGAGAATCCTCTCTTCGATAATTCGACCATTGCCTCCACATGTGTCTTAAAATCCGATACCTCTATCGTGATTTTAAGGGACTTTTTTCCAAAATTAAAAAAGATAGATAAAGTCTATTCCAATGATATTGAAATCAAACTCCTCTCCGAAAATGGTCAAATGGACACTATTATGATGATAGTGAATGAAAACACCCCTTTCCTCTCTGTATTAGGGGTGGAGAGCGAGGGAGAGACAGCATCTATTATCGTGGAAAAGAGGATTGAGGGGGAGAAAGTGAAAAATGGGGTCCCTTTTGTTGCCACCATGTCTTCACATCGTTGGAGTAAAAGTTTTTCTGTAAGGAGCGTGAATGCACCTGCTAATTATTTTGTTTTATGGCAAAATAATCTCCTTCCTCCAAAGTTTATTAAATATGATAAGGAGGGGGCATTCAGAGTCTTTATACCGGAGAATGCCAATAAGATGGAACGCTCTTTTATAAGGATATTTGTCTCAAATAAAAACGGTATTGGGAACGATGTTTTAGTTCCATTGAATTATGGTAAGGTTATCATAGACTCTAAATCGTTAAAGAGGGGCGATAAGCAGAGCCAAATTATCTATTCTCTATTGATAGATAGGTTTTATAATGGAAACAAGGCAAATGATTGGAAGATTGATAACCCTCAACTAGTAAATCCAAAGGTCGATTATTGGGGTGGTGATTTGGCAGGTATTACCCAAAAGATAGAGGAGGGGTATTTCGACGAATTGGGTGTTAATACCCTATGGATTTCCCCTATTACTCAAAACCCTTATGATGCCTGGGGAGAATACCCTAACCCTAAAACCAAATTTAGTGGTTATCACGGCTATTGGCCTATTTATATTACTAAGTTAGATGACAGGTTTGGCACTCCCGACGAGTTAAGAGAGCTATTAGATGTGGCTCATAATGGGGAGAAGAATGTAATATTGGATTATGTGGCTCACCACGCACATATTAACAGCCCCACTCTTAAAGAGCATCCGGACTGGATAACCCCCTCTGTTACTCCCGATGGGAGACCTAATTTCGAGTTATGGGATGAGTTTAGGCTTACCACTTGGTTTGATAAACATATCCCCTCATTTGATTTAGAAAAGGAGTATATCAATGAGCCACTGACAGACTCCGCGCTCTACTGGATGAAAAACTACGAATTTGACGGATTCAGGCATGATGCCACTAAACATATTCCGGAGAATTTCTGGAGGAAGCTTACTCGTAAGCTACTCGACTCCCTCCCTGATAGAGACCTATACCAGATAGGGGAGACTTATGGTTCCCCCTCTCTAATAGGTTCTTATGTTAGGAGCGGAATGTTAGACGGACAATTTGATTTTAACCTTTATGATAGCTATATTTACGCAACCTCTGAAAAGAATGGCTCTTTTAAGGCCCTTTCAGAGACCATAGAGGAGAGTTTAAATACTTATGGATATCATAATTTAATGGGATATATTACAGGAAATCACGACAGACCCCGATATGTCTCCTTGGTAGGAGGAGATTTAATCCTCGGGGAGGACTATAAAGATGCAGGGTGGTTACGAAATATAGGGATAACAGATTCGACTGCCTATAATAAACTCTCCTTGCTTCACACATTGATTTTCACCCTTCCCGGTATCCCCTGTGTCTATTATGGGGATGAATATGGGCAACCCGGAGCAAACGATCCTGATAATAGAAGGTGGGCACAGTTTGAGCCCAACAACAGCAGAGAGAAGGAGGTCTTCGAAAACCTCTGTAAGCTCTCCCATTTGAGGAAGAAATCGATGCCATTACTCTATGGAGATTATCACGAGTTAATAAAAGAGGATGATGTAATCGCATATATAAGGATTTATATGGGAGATTACGAGTTGGTGGTATTAAATAAGGGAGAGACCCCTTTTTCAAAGAAGATTA
>CAZXOP010000150.1:0-3918 GCA_964642235.1 uncultured Muribaculaceae bacterium | reverse complement strand
TACAGGTGTCTGTAGGGCATTTTCGGTTGCAGATGTGGTAGGAAGTGGGGAAAATGATGTGGCAGATTTCAGGGAGGTGGCCTCAGAAGGGGCTGTAGAGAGGGTAGCGTGTAACGTGACTCAGGGTTTTTGGGAAAATGGCGGAAATGATGAGTCAGGATACAGAGCATAGGCTCTAGAGAGGTTTGTGGAGGGGGTAGTTTGTAACGTGACGCAGGGAAATAAGCATAGCACCTGGCGAGTGAAGTAAAACAGAGGGAATTTCTGCGGAGGTACTCCGCTATAGAAACATTAAACCCTTCTAAAAGTCATCAAAACTTTTAGAAGGGTTTAATATCTTTAAGTAATTTGTATCCAAAAGGGAGAGATTACGGAACAGGGTCCGCAATGACATTTTTTAGAACCTCTACCTCTCTATTTTGTCCGCGACCTTTGCTGCAAGGGCGTCCCATTCGGGGAGAGCTGTGGGTGTGCCGTTATCGCCGTTTTCTCGGATGGACATATAGATAGGAATCTGAGCCAAAAGCTCAAGCCCATATTTAGCTGCCATACGAGAACCGCCATCCTTTCCAAAAATATAATATTTGTTTTCAGGGAGTTCTGCCGGGGTAAACCAAGACATATTCTCCACCAAACCTAAAATAGGGACATTAACATTTTTATTTCTGAACATATTTACCCCTTTCTCTACATCGGCAAGAGCCACTGCTTGTGGGGTGGTTACAATAATTGCCCCTGTCAGAGGGGTATCGTGAACCATTGAGATATGAATATCTCCTGTTCCCGGAGGGAGGTCAATAAGGAGGAAGTCGAGTTTTCCCCACTTAACTTGGAACAACATCTGTTTTAAGGCATTGCAAGCCATCGGTCCTCTCCAGATTAGAGCTTGTTCAGGAGCAGCAAAAAACCCGATTGACATCCACTTTACACCAAATCTTTCAATAGGGACGATCAAGTCAAATCCATTCTCCTCATAACCGCCACCATTCTCCTCTACTTCGGGGGAGAACTCCTCGGTTCCGGTCATCTTGGGGACAGAGGGACCATAGACATCAGCATCTGCAAGTCCCACCCGATACCCTTCACGAGCCAATGCCACAGCAAGATTTACAGCAACTGTGGATTTCCCCACTCCCCCTTTGCCGGAGGCTATTGCAATAATGGCTCCAATATCTTTAAGCTGCTCCTTCCCTAAATCGGGAAGGGGCTGCTTCTCTTTTTTCTCTTCCTTAACGACTTTTGGAGCAAGTCGAAAGTTTTCAGGGGCATATTTTTTTTCCATATTGTTATTATCTTACAATATCCATCTCTTTTAGTAAATAACCTGCTCCACCATATTTGTCGATAATAAAGAGGACATAACGGATATCGACATTAATACACCTCTGGAGTTGAGGCTCGAAGATAATATCCCCACTCATAGATTCCCAGTTTCCGTCAAAAGCAAGACCTATTAATTCACCTGCACCATTGAGAACAGGGGAGCCGGAGTTACCACCGGTAATATCATTGTTTGAAAGGAAGCAGACAGGCATTTTACCATTAGGAAGTCCGTATTCACCGAAATCCTTATTTTTCCAAAGCTCTTTAAGACGCTCAGGCACCACAAATTCCCAGTTGTTAGGGTCTTCTTTCTCCATAACTCCATCTAAAGTCGTATAGTAATCATATAAAACCCCATCACGAGGAGAATAAGGAAGAACAGAACCATAAGTCATTCTCATAGTGCTGTTTGCATCGGGATAAATAGCCTCTCCCTTACGCATTTCGAGAGTTCCGGCGATATATTCTTTCTTTCCGAGACTTAGTTGTTTCTGACTATTCTGAACGGTTTGAGAAATCTCCTTGCTTATCGCTTTATTAGGATCCATCATAACAGCAGGGTCTTCCATAATAGACCTCCCCTTAGAGGAGTCCTCTCCCGCTGCTTTTAATGAAGCAACATACCCCTCAAGTTTCTCGCGTGAAGCGAATAGAGAGTTGTCAAAAAGAAAATCGACAAACATATTTATATCTCCACCAAAATTCTCTTCGATAGTAAAGAATACAGGGTGAAGGTTAGAAGCAGGGACATTCTCTTTATAGATTTTCAACATAGCTTTCGCCACTTTCCTGTCGGTAGATGGGGAGTAATCTTTATAAAATCTCTCAATGTAAGCATTGATTATTGCAAGTTTTCCCTCTTTCTGCGCCTCAGGCAGAGATGCATACTCATTGATTAGAGGGGCCATTGTAAGGGCAGCACTCGAAATCTCTATTCTTCCGATAGATTCAGAGGTATATTGATAGATTTTTAAGGCATCACGACGGCTTTCGATAGCGGTGTTAACTTTATTTAGAGCATCTCCGTAAAGTTCCGTTCTCTTTTTGTTTTTATTTACCCAATTCATAAACTTAACCTCTTCGTCAGCTCTTCTCTTCTCTACATCGAGCTTAGCAAAGGTCTCATTCATCCCTATCCATTTTTTCCAACCATTTGAAGAGCCGGAATATTTACTTGCATACTGAATCATAATCTTAGGATCAGCCTGCATATCCTCCATTAAGATCCCCTGACGAACACCGCGAACATAGATACTGATGGCATTTATCACATCGCGAGTCTCCACCAATTCACTACGAGTCATAAAGCGGTTTGTTCTACCGGGATACCCGATAATCATAGCAGGGTCATTAGGTTTTACCCCTTTTAGAGAAACCTTTAAGAACTGCTTGGGGGTATAAGGAACATTATCTGCCGAATAGGGGGCAGGGTTATTATCTTTATCTGCATATACTCTGAAAACAGAGAAGTCCCCGGTATGACGAGGCCACATCCAGTTGTCTGTATCTGCTCCGAATTTCCCTATGGAGGAGGGGGGAGCCCCTACGAAACGAACATCTCTAAACACTTTAGAAACAATGAGATAATAACTATTTCCACCATAAAAGGATTGAAGATTAGCAGAGAGGTATTTGTTCCCTTCCACCACCTTCTTAGTCATCTCTTCGCTTAAAACCTTTAGAACAGAGTCTTTTGCCTCTTGAGTATTATATTTACTCAACGCTTTTTCAACATCCTTGGTAACATCTGTAAAACTCTCAAGAAAAGTAACGGTAAGACCTTGAGCAGGGAGCTCTTCAGAAAGATTCATTGCCCAAAAACCATCTTTAAGGTAATTGTTTTCCACAGAGCTAAGTCTTTGAATAGCACCATAACCGCAGTGGTGGTTAGTAAAGAGAAGTCCGCTGTTAGAGACGATCTCCGCAGTACACCCCCCACCAAAATGGACAATAGCATCTTTCAGTCCGGAGTGGTTAATATTATAAATATCTTTTGCTGTCAGAGTGAAACCAAGTTCCGACAATTTTTTGTTATTGAGTTTTTCAATAAGTGGGAGTAGCCACATCCCTTCATCCCCTTTAACGGGTGTTAAGGAGAGAGTGAAAAGGAGTAGAACCAATAAACACGATTTTCTCATAAATATAATTATTTAATATGTAAATTTGTTGCTTTAAGCAGACAAAAGTAGTAAAAATGATACTCAATTCCCAAAAAGTTAAAGAAGAAATTGTAGTGGCTGTCGATAAGTTTAAAGGGAGCCTTTCAGCAAGTGAAGTAGCTAAAGCGATTTCACAAGCTCCCCTCTTTTCAGACGACAAATATAATTTAACTCTTCTCCCTATGGCTGATGGTGGGGAGGGGAGTCTTTTGGTGATGGAGAAGGGGCTTCAAGGGAGTGGGGTAAAGCGGATAGAGGTAGAAACAGTAGATCCCTTGGGAAGAGCAATAAAAACTTATTTTCTCTTTATTCAGCAGAGTCGCACAGCATTTATTGAGATGGCGTCTGCCTCCGGACTTGGGCTCCTCTGCTTAAACGAGAGGAATCCGCTTCGCACCTCCTCTTTTGGCTTCGGGGAGTTGATAAGAAAGGCAAT
>CAZXOP010000149.1:0-3946 GCA_964642235.1 uncultured Muribaculaceae bacterium | reverse complement strand
CTCCCCAGCGGGGAGGAGGCTGCACGCTGCTACTCTCTTCCGCTTACTTTATGTTTGGCTTAGTGGTTCTTGGGTACTTTCGTCAAGTGCTGAAGTTTTGTACATTTAGGGACATTCGTTCCGTAAGCCCGAGCCGCAGCGGTTGCTGAAGCAACACCAAACTTTGTTTGGTTAAGGGGGGATGGATCCACCCCCTGAAGAGAACGACTTTAGAGAGTTCTTCGGGAATACTTACTTCTATTGTTTGTTTTATTTCTAAAATGCACTATATTTGCAGCATAATAGAAATAAAATAAGCATGTCCTTTCTCGAATTTAGGAATAAAATGTTTGATTTTGCCTGCTTTAATATCTATCAGGTGTATGCGTGGCAACCAGATTTTGATAGGAATAACCTTACCCGTTGGGTTAAAAAAGGGTACCTTATCCGATTAAGACAGGGATATTTTGCTTTCTCCGAATATAAGAATAAACCGGACTATTCTCTTTATTTTGCAAATCGGATTTACCGTCCCTCTTATATTAGTCTTCACACAGCATTGTCATTCTATGGAATGATACCGGAAGCAGTCGTACAGATTACAAATGTAACACCCCTAAAAACAGCATCATTCACAAATGATTTTGGCGAATACTCCTATAAGAGTTTCAAGGAAAACCTAATGTTCGGTTACGATTTAAAGCCAATGGCTGACAACCGCACCATACAATTTGCCACACCGGAAAAGGCATTACTCGATTTGATCTACCTTTATCCCTTCTACGACAGCGAGCAGGAATTGGAGGAGTTGCGTTTGGATGAATATTTCATGCACTATGATTTAAATAAAGAATTACTGATGGACTATTGTCTTAAGTTTCAGAGCAAGGCACTTGAACATAGGCTAAAATTACTTTTTAAGAGTTATGATTTATGATACAGATTCAACAGATAAGAAATTATTTTCCGGCTCAGATTCGTGAAAATTCGGGTTTTGATAAGCAACTACTAAAAGAGTATTTGCAGCTAATGATTTTGGACTACCTTTCTTCTACCATATATACCCAAAAGATGACTTTTATAGGTGGAACAAACTTACGTTTGGTAAAAGGGATAGACCGCTTCTCTGAAGATTTGGACTTCGACTGTAAAGACCTCTCAAAAGAGGAGTTTATTGAGATGACAAACGGAGTAATCCGGTTTCTGGAACGTTATGGATTGAGGGTGGAAGAGAAGGATAAAGAAAATCCAAGACTATCGGCATTCCGGAGGAATATCCATTTTCCTGAACTTCTATTCGATTTGGGATTGAGTGGACACAAGGAAGAACGCTTCTTGATAAAGATTGAAAGCCAAGATCAAGGAGTCGTTTATCCTCAAGTTATCACAAATATCAGGGGTTGCGGATTCTTTTTCCCTTTTCCTGTCCCTTCCGATGGTGTACTATGTAGCATGAAAATCACCGCTATGTTATCACGTGCCAAAGGACGTGATTTTTATGACCTTATGTTTTTATTGGGGCAATCCAAACCCGATTACGATTTTCTATCAAAACGATGTGGAGTTTGTAATCTAAAAGAGTTCAAACAAGCAACAGCCAAATTGTTAAAAACAGTCGATTTGAATAAGAAGCAGAAGGATTTTGAACACTTGCTTTTCAATAAAGCGAATAGCGAGAAGATTTTGCGTTTTGGAGAATTTGTTGATTCATTAAACGAGTAAACCCTTTTTTAACCAAACGAGTTTGGTTGTGGAGGGGGATTTTATAGAGGGGTTGAGTTTATTCGTATCTCGTAACTTATTGGAGCTGATTTTGATAACATTGCTTTTACTCCGCAATATCTGTCATAAGAAAAAGAGACAGCTTTCTTTATCTTTTCGACATTAGCTTCAAGTCCTGCCCCCTCGAAGTTAAAGATAACTTTAAAGTACTCATACACGTGAGGATGTTCATCTTCGGTCTGTGACGACTCGACATTTATCGACATTTTCTCTACCTCTACACGCATCTTTTTAAGAATTGAGACGACATCCATACTCATACACCCTCCGAGGGCTACCAGTAAAAACGGTTTTGGTCTTGGACCCATATCGTCTCCTCCGGCCTCTTTAGAGACATCAATCATTAATTTATGTCCATTTACGAGGGCTTCAAAAGCCATGTTTCCTTTCCATTCTAATTGTACATTTACATCCATAAAAAATTGGTTTATTAATATGATTAAAATACGCTGACGGCTGTTTTAGTGGTCAAAAGTTCGAGGGTTTTTACCCCCATTACCGAGTTTCCTTTCGGGTTTAGCCTTGGGCTCCAGACGGTTACTGCATAGACCTGTGGGCAGAGGGCTGCAATTCCTCCACCTACACCACTTTTAGCAGGGAGTCCTACTAAATAGGAAAATTCGCCTGACTCATCATAAAGCCCGCAGGTCTGCATTATTGCATTCATGCGTTTGATTTTGGAATAGGTGAGGTGAATTTTATCTATAAATTGAGAGTTTTTTCTATCCGCAAAATGTACAAAAGCACGAGATAAATCGGTGCAACTCATCTCTACTGAGCATTGTTTGAAATAGAAACGGAGTAGTGAGTCCACATCACTATCTATGTTCTTGTAGTGCTTTAAGATATTTGCGATGGCGATATTTAGGTATCCTGTTTCATATTCGGAGTTAGCCACATCCATATTATAGTCGATAGTGTCGTTCCCGCAAAGTTCACGTATAAACTTGATATATTTGGTTTCGGCATCTTTTAGATTAGACAAGATTATATCCGTTATGACTAATGCCCCTGAATTAATTAATGGATTCCTCGGTTTACCCTTCTCCATTTCAAGCTGGATAAGGGAGTTAAAGGGCATCCCTGAGGGCTCCACTCCGACTCTGTTCCACAGATCTTCTCCGCATAGACTTATCCCCATTGCTAAGGAGAAGACTTTGGAGATACTTTGGATGGAGAACTTTACCTCACTATCTCCTAATTTATACTCTTTTCCCGATACTGTTCTAAGGGAGATTCCATATTGATCCGGGTTGACTTTTTTCAACTCGGGAATATATGAGGCTTGTTCTCCCTCTTTTGCAAAGGGGGCGATCTCCTCATAAATCTCTTTTAAGATTTTATTGTAATCCATTTAGATGCTGTTTTTATATTTTTCTATTCATTTGCATAATTAGGACAGAGCTTGAGATAATGCAAACTGTAACCCCTAATCTTGAGAGACCTGCTGAAAATAATATTACAATAACTAGGAGGGCGACACTAATGATTATCTGTATGGGGATTGTTTTTTTGTAAGCCTTATCGCTTAATTTTGGTGAAATCACAAGGCCCATTATGCATAATATGACTGTTATTAATATTATATATTCGTGGATTATAAAGGTAAAAATCGCAGTTAATATTAATATTATCAGTGCTACTATTCTCGTTATCTGTTCAGTGGAAAACTTTCTGCTCATGCTCTCTTTTTTATCGATTACAAATATAGTATTTTTAATTTGCAAGCACAATAACCATCAATTTTAAGCTACCCGAAGGGGGTAAACCAAAGTTTACACATAAAAAAGGACTGCAAATTCCAATTGCAGTCCTTTTTATGTGATCCGTCTGGGACTCGAACCCAGGACCCCAACATTAAAAGTGTTGTGCTCTACCGACTGAGCTAACGAATCTTTCCATTTCTTTTGAAAGGGGCTGCAAAAGTAGATAAAAAGAAATTAATATGCAAAAAAATCGGTTTTCCTCATTCAGTTTTTTAGTCATATCTTTGTATTATGAATGATTTTGAGCAGAGTTTCAGGGGATTTCTTTTTTCTAAAAACCTCGTTTTTAGTGAAAGGAAGAGTGGTTTTTTGACCATATTTTCCTTCCCTGACTTTGACCTTGAAATAGTTACAGTTCCCCTTTTATTATTTTCAGAAAACAATTTTTCTGGGGAGGAGGTAGCCAAATCGATTCTGGA
>CAZXOP010000148.1:0-3999 GCA_964642235.1 uncultured Muribaculaceae bacterium | reverse complement strand
GTGTTGTCATAATATTGTTTCCCGACATACTTTCCATTTAGGGAGAGAGTTGTCCTCGGGAATGGCTCTATGGTGATTACCCCCATCCCGACAATATTAGGGGAGAAAGCAATATCTGTCTTTCCAAAATTAACCGAAGTTTGAGGAAGCCCTCCCCAAGTATTGGGAGAGTCAAATGTATCCACCCAGAGAGTATAGTCAAGTATTTTATTGGTACTTAATGTCAAGTTTCCATCAAACCTCAACCATCTCAAAGCCTTCCACCCTGCTGTAAGTTCCACACCACGCCTATAACTCTTAGGAACATTCTCCTTCACTACATAACCCACCTCATTTAATTTCCCTGTAGCCACAAGCTGATTTTTGTACTCCATTAAGTAGAGATTAACCCCTACTGCAACTCTTTCTGTGGCCAACTGATACCCGATTTCATAATCAAGCATCCTCTCCGGAAGGATCTCATCTCCCCTATTGGACTTAATTGCCTCCTTAATATCGTTTCGGGAAGGCTCCTTATGCCCCACAGAGAGTGAAGCATATAGGGAGTTATATTTATCGAGGGTAAAAGTAGCTCCCACCTTGGGATTAAAGAAATTGTAGTCGGTTGTATAATCCAAATTGGCGAAGTCCTTATCTACCCCACCCATATTCAGGGAGATATGTCTGTATTGCAAATCAACATATGCAGTAAGCCATTTGGTAAAATCAACCTCGGCAAGCCCAAATCCGTTTACCTCCCATTTATTTCCATAATTCTCATACCACTTATAGTCGGAGGGGATATTCTGATTATAAATAGACCAAATCATACGACCAAAATGCCTTCCGTGATATAACGAATAATGAACTCCTCCCGATGTCCTAAGGGTATTGTTTTTATATTTCAGAATAGAAGAGGCGACGAAATAGTTGTTTGCCATTGATTGGCGGACGATAACATCACTCTTTTTATAGAGTGTCCCCTTAACAGTCTGAGGGGAGAGACCATAAGAAGAGTACTTCCTATTGTATTTATAATTCTCATAATATCCGTCACCTCGAGTATAGTTAATAGTGTTTACAAGGTGAAGATTTGGAGAGAAAGAGTAAGAATAGAAGAGTTGAGAGTGATGTTGAGTGTAGTTATCAGTCTCATTATCGTAATAACGAACATTTCCCGCAGCGTCATAATAACGCCCGGCAGGGTTAGCACGGCGGTCTTTCTCCATCTCCTCCTTGGAGACCCCCTCCCAAGTTATTCCGGTCTTTTGATCTCCGAATATATAATTGATTTTAAGGGAATTGTTCCCTTTAAGGTACCCAAGCGATGCAAAGAGTGAATTGTACTCCCCCTTTCCATTCCTCACATACCCATCTGTGGAACTGTGGGAATAATTGAGATTCAAAGAGAGTCCGGAGGGGAGGAGACCCGAAGAGGCAGAAAAGGTGTTAAGAAAAGTATTGTATGAACCTACTGAAGCCTCTGTGCGGAAATTAGGTTCCGGAGAGGTATAAAGGGTCTGGAGGTTAATACTTGCCCCAAAGGCTCCTGGGCCATTTGTGGAGGTTCCAACTCCCCTCTGTAACTGAACAGATTGCACTATGGAAGAGAGTGCAGGGAGGTTCACCCAAAACACCTGTTGGGACTCAGAGTCATTGATAGCTACCCCATTGAGGGTAACATTGATGCGACTCGCATCACTCCCTCTGACGGAGATTGAAGAGTTCCCTAACCCCCCTGCCCCTTCTGTAGTCGAGACCACGGAGGGTTGAAAATTAAGCAAAAGAGGGAGAGAGTTAATAGAAGAGGCTTTCCGAATCTCTGTAATCGAAAGAGTCGAGTTAGGAATCGGAGTTTTCTTTCCGGCTCTATTACCGGAAACGATGATACTGTCTAAGACAATTGGATCTTTTTTTGTTTCAACGCTTTGTCCAAAAGCAAGAAACGGGAGAAATAGCAACCCGCAAATAGCAAGATTCTTGTTCATTCCACTTCGGCAGCATTACCTGCATCAGGTTATATGGGTATTTTCTCAGCCCTAAAAGAGCACCCCCACAAGTTAATAATATGTTTACTTAGCCGGCCTCTGCTCTGTTTTTTTCTCCTGAAGGGAGATTCTATAGAGTTTTGGCCAATATTTTCCTGTTAGAAAAATTTCATCTGTCAAACTGTTATAGGCGATTCCATTCAACACATCCACCCCTCTCCCCCTTTGACTCTCCGGAAAAAGATTACGACAATCAAGCCTTCCGGTCAGCTCGCCTGTTTCAGGGTTAATCATTACTACAAAATCCTCGCCATAAAGATTTGCCCAGATCTCCCCGTTTATATATTCAAGCTCGTTTAAGTTAAAAATCTCCCTCCCTTTTAGTTTTACAGTAATTCTTTTTACCTCCCAAAAGGTTTGGGGGTCTAAAAAGCGAAGAGTCGATGTTCCATCACTCATTATCAGATACTTTCCATCAGATGTAAGACCCCATCCCTCCCCTTTATATCTAAATTCGGAGAGTTTTTTCATCGTGGAGATATCATAAACAAAGCAAGTCCCCTCTTTCCAAGTCAAAATATAGAGAATATCGTTAAGGACACAAGCCCCTTCAAGGAAATACTTTTTATTAAATGATGTTGATTGTAATACCTTTCCACTCTTATAATCGACTTTCCTAAAAGATGACTCACGGTATTGTCCACAACTCTCATAAAGAACCCCCTTATGAAAAAAGAGACCTTGGGTATATGCAGAAATATCATGGGGAAATGTCTCCTCGACTTTAAAACTATACTCCTTCATCCCCTTTTGATTCTGAGCAGATGCGCTAAGGTTGATAGTTAATAAAACCGAAAGAATTATGATTCTAAGTATAGTCATACCCGATAAATAAACAATAATCGTTCCAAAAGGGATTATTTAATCAACCCTCTGAATTTCAATGCAGCTTTAACGAAAGCAACAAAAATAGGGTGTGGATTTTCCGGGGTGCTCTTTAGTTCGGGATGGAATTGTACTCCGATAAAGAAAGGATGACTTAGGAGTTCAACTATCTCGACAAGCCCTGTGTCTGGGTTAATACCGCTACTCTTCATCCCTGCCTTATTTAATTTTGCCACATAATCCTCGTTAATTTCATAACGATGTCTATGTCTCTCCTGAATGGTCTCCCTACCATAAATGCTATAAGCAAGTGTCCCTTTCTCTATTACGCAAGTATATGCCCCAAGGCGCATTGTCCCCCCTTTCTTAATCGTGGTCTTCTGATATGCCATTAGGTCAATAATAGGCTCCTTAGTATTGGCACTCACCTCTGTAGAGGCGGCATCCTTCATCCCCATTACATCACGTGCAAACTCAACCACCGCCATTTGCATACCGAGACAGATCCCGAAGAAAGGGATATTGTTCTCTCTTGCATATTTTGCAGAGAGTATTTTCCCATTGATTCCGCGCTCTCCGAACCCCGGAGCAACCAAGATTCCATCCATGCCGGTGAGTTTTTCATTGATATTCTCAGGTGTCAGGTACTCACTCTGTAGAGTAACCACCTTCACCTTGCACTCATTGGCAGCACCCGCGTGAATAAAAGACTCCAATATTGATTTATAAGCATCTTGAAGTTCCACATATTTCCCCACAAGTGCAATTTTTATCTCATATTTAGGGTGGAACAATTTATCTAAGAACCCTTTCCACCTTTCAAGATTTGTCTCCGGGAGATTTTTAAAACCAAACTTCTTAATTACCACATCATCAAGACCCTCCTTCTCCATAAGGATAGGGACTTCATAAATGGTCTTGGCATCTATTGATTCGAAAACCTCATTTGGTTTAACATTGCAGAACAATGCAATTTTTCTTCTTATCTCCTGATTAATATGTCTTTCTGCCCTGCAAACGATAATATCGGGCTGAACTCCATTCTGCTGTAACATCCTAACAGAGTGCTGAGTAGGCTTTGTTTTCAACTCTTTTGCAGCAGATAGGTATGGCACAAGTGTTAAATGCACCACGATACAGTCTTCAT
>CAZXOP010000147.1:0-4067 GCA_964642235.1 uncultured Muribaculaceae bacterium | reverse complement strand
ACACAATTTATATTATGTTAAATAGAATTAAATGACATTTCATACCACTATCCCACTTGCCGAACGAATGCGTCCTAAAAGATTGACTGAATATATAGGACAGGAACACCTTGTCGGTGAAGGGGCCGTTCTTCGAAGAATGATTGATACAGGAAATCTCACCTCTTTTATCCTATGGGGACCTCCGGGTGTTGGTAAAACCACTCTTGCACAGATTATAGCTACCCAACTTGGTCGGGAATTTTATACCCTCTCCGCAATTAGTTCAGGTGTTAAGGACCTTCGAGAAATTTTTGAAAAGACAAAGAACAATACACTTTTTTCGTCGAAGAGTTCCCCTATTCTTTTCATAGATGAAATTCACAGATTCTCCAAATCGCAGCAAGATGCACTTCTCGGTGCTGTTGAAACCGGACTTGTCACCCTAATCGGAGCTACCACAGAAAATCCCTCTTTTGAAGTTATTACGCCGCTACTCTCAAGGTGTCAAGTATATGTGCTCAAATCATTGGAAATAAAGCATTTAGATGCCCTTATCGATCGTGCATTAACTACAGATAAAGTTCTGAAAGAGAGGAAGATAGATATTAAGGAGAGGGACGCCCTTTATAGATTCTCAGGTGGAGATGCGAGGAAACTCCTCAATATCATTGAAATAGTGGTTTCATGCTACCCTGCAGAAGAACCTATTGTCATAACCAACGCCTTGATTACCGAGAAGTTACAAGAGAATATTGCCATTTACGATAAAAGCGGAGAGCAGCACTATGATATAATCTCCGCATTCATTAAAAGCATCCGCGGTTCCGACCCCAATGCCGCCGTTTATTGGCTTGCGAGGATGCTTGCCGGGGGTGAGGATCCCCTTTTCATTGCCCGCAGACTCATTATTCTTGCCTCCGAAGATATTGGACTTGCAAATCCCAATGCCCTCCTCCTTGCAAATGCCTGTTTCGAAGGGGTGCACAAAATAGGGATGCCGGAGGCTCGTATCTTATTGTCACAATGTGCAATATATCTCGCCACTTCACCCAAAAGCAACTCTGCCTACGAGGCAATCGAAGTTGCTGCGGAACTCGTCAAAGGGGACTCCTCCCCTGTTCCATTGCACCTGAGGAATGCTCCCACTACCCTCATGAAGGAACTTGGATATGCCAAGGAGTACAAATATGCCCACTCCTTCGAGGGGAACTTTGCAGACCAGGAATTTCTCCCCGAAGGGGTTACAGGAAAGACAATTTATACCCCGCAGGATAATCCGAAGGAGAACGAAGTGAGACAAAAACTGAGAATGCTTTGGAAAAAGTATGGTTATTAATAATTTTTATTAATTTTGTCAATTAATATAGTGCTATGAACCTGACAAACCTTGAATATCTGCGTGAAAATAGACGTAGCCTATTCTTTCTAATAGCAGGACCTTGCGTAGTTGAAAGCGAGGGTCTTACTGAGAGTGTTGCCGCAAAACTTGCCGAAATTACTGAAAAACACTCTATTCCATTCGTTTTCAAGGCTTCGTACAGAAAAGCCAACCGCTCACGCCTCGACTCTTTCACAGGGATAGGAGATGAAAAAGCGTTGGCTATTTTACAAAACATACGTGAGAAGTACCACATTCCCGTTTTGACAGATATCCACTCCCCTTCCGAGGCTGTTATGGCCGCCTCTTATGGTATCGATATCCTTCAGATACCCGCCTTTCTCTGTCGTCAGACCGATTTATTGGAGGCTGCGGCTCAGACCGGAAAACATGTCAATATTAAAAAAGGGCAGTTCCTCTCCCCTGCTTCAATGAAATTTGCTGCGGAAAAGGTCTCTGCCAATGGAAACAATAATATCCTTTTAACAGAGCGTGGCACCCAGTTTGGATATACCGACTTGGTAATTGATTTTCGTGGGATTCCACAAATGCAGAGTTTTGGTTACCCTGTGGTACTCGATGTGACCCACAGCCTTCAGGAACCAAATCAATCTTCGGGGGTAACCGGTGGAAAACCGGAACTTATCTCCACGATGGCACGTGCGGGGATTGCAGCAGGAGCAGACGGACTCTTTATTGAAACTCATCCAGACCCCTCCATTGCCCTCTCCGATGGTGCCAATATGCTAAAATTGTCCTTTATGGACGACCTTTTGAAGAGACTTATCCCGATTAAAGAGGCCATTTCAATGTTTAACTAATAATAATTATACAATATGAATTTAACATCCGATTTCTCAAGGCGTTATGAAAAGATACCTGTGAGTATTTTAAACGATGCTATGAAAGCTTCGAAACTAATAGCGGACAAAATTTTGCTCACTGTTAGGGACCGCATGCATACAGGCAAAAAATGTGTACTTGGTCTTTCAGCTTCTTCTGCCTGTATTCAGGTTTACGAAGAACTAGTTAAAGCCTACAAAGATGGAAATGTTGACTTTAGTGATGTAATCATCTTCTCTGTTGATGAATTTTATCCACTCGATAAAAATGAGTTACAGTCTCACTACCGATTCTTAAAGGAGTATCTTTTCGACATGGTCAATATACCTGCCGAAAATATACGTTGTCTCGATAGTACTAAAAGGGATGATATAATATCATATTGTGAAGATTATGAGCGCGAAATTCAGAGGGCAGGCGGGATAGATATACTCCTTCTCTCTGATATGGGATTTAACGAACCAGGTTCACATTATAATTCCCATACACGTCCCATTACCCTTAACTACACCTCACGAGTAGCGCATGCAAGTGACTTCTTCGGAGTAGAATATGTCCCATTCCATGCATTGACAATGGGGGTTGACACCATAATGAAGGCAAAGAAGATCTATTTCCTTGCTTGGGGTGAAGGTGCTGCTAAGGCCACTAAGAAGATGGTGGAAGGGGAAATTACGGAGCAGGTACCCGCCTCTTTCCTACAGAGACACACCAATATTGAACTTTATATCGATGATGCTGCTTCTGCAGAGCTTACTCGTGTAAAGACCCCCTGGCTCTCCGGAGACTGCGAATGGGATGATTTTATGATTAGAAAAGCAGTTTTCTGGCTTTGTGGTAAACTCCAAAAACCAATCTTAAAACTTACAGATCGTGATTACAATGACAATGGGATGTCAGACCTTATAACCCGTAAAGGGCGTGCAAGTGACTTGAACATTAAGATATTTAATGACCTGCAGCACACCATTTCAGGGTGGCCGGGAGGAAAACCAAATGCAGATGACACTACTCGTCCGGAGAGGGCTAAACCTTATCCAAAGAGGGTGGTAATATTTTCACCTCACCCTGACGATGATGTTATCTCGATGGGAGGAACCCTTGCCCGTCTCTCCACACAGGGACACGAGGTTCATATCGCTTACCAAACTTCGGGTAATATAGCAGTCTTCGACCATGACGTTATCAGATACCTCGATTTCCAAAGAGAAAATGCCCGTATTTATAAACGCGACATAGAGGAGGCAGATGCCACCTACCATAAAGTTGTTAAAGAGCTCCAACAAAAACACCCCGGAGAACCCGATCCACAAGATGTACGTGAGATTAAAGCTGCCATCAGACGTGGTGAAGCAAAATCGGCTTGTCGTTACCTCGGTATCCCGGAAGAGAGAGTTCACTTCCTTAACCTCCCCTTCTATGAAACCGGAGGAATTAAGAAAAAACCACTTGGCAAAAAGGATATTCAGTTGGTAAAAGATCTGCTCCAATCTATCAAGCCCCACCAGATATATGCTGCAGGTGATCTTAGCGACCCTCACGGTACCCATAAAGTCTGTCTGCAAGCTATTTATAAGACAATAGATGAGTTAAAAGCCAAAAATGAGGAGTGGCTCAATGAGTGTCGAGTTTGGCTTTATAGAGGTGCTTGGCAGGAGTGGGATGTAGCCGAATCAAATATGGCTGTTCCCCTCTCTCCCGAAGAGGTAAATATCAAGCGTGAAGCTATCTTCCGTCACCAGTCTCAGAAAGATAAACCCCTCTTCCCAGGCTCTGATGTTCGTGAGTTTTGGCAGCGTGCCGAAGAACGCAATCATAACACCGCCGACCTGTTTGATAAACTCGGTATGGCAGAGTATCAAGC
>CAZXOP010000146.1:0-4087 GCA_964642235.1 uncultured Muribaculaceae bacterium | reverse complement strand
TATCTTATTCTTTCTCCTATTCTCTCTCTTATCAATATGCTAATGAGAGGCTTAATGTTAAGCATAATTTTACCAATACCCTCGGTATATCAGGTCAAATTAAGCTTACGAGAGATTTGAACTTCTCTCTTCAGTCAGGGGTTGACCTTACGAAGATGAAAATTACCACTACTCAGCTTAGTGCCACTTATGACCTTCACTGCTTCCAAATTTCAGTTTCGTGGATCCCTCTAGGACAATGGGAGAGTTGGAGCTTCAGAATTAATGCCAAGGCTGCTGCTCTTGCAGACCTTTTACAATACAAGAAGAGTTCCTCTTATATGGACAACAGATATCAAAAATATTAAAAATTATGAGTAAAAAAGTTATTGCAACACCTCTTGCACCCAAGGCTGTGGGTCCTTACAGTCAAGCTATTGAATCAAATGGAACACTTTATGTTTCAGGACAACTACCTGTCGATGTTAACACCGGTGAATTTGCCCCCGGGGGAATCAGAGAGCAGTTTATCCAAATTTTCAAAAATGTCGGATACATTCTTAATGAAGCCGGTTATGATTTTAGCAATGTTGTCAAAACTACTGTCTATCTAACCGATATGAAGGATTTTGCATTGTTAAATGAAATCTATGCACAATATTTCAAAGAGCCTTATCCTGCCCGTGTTGCATACGCCGTAGTTGCACTTCCGAAGGGGGCACTAGCTGAAATTGACGTAATTGCAGTAAAATAATTTGTAAAACAGAAAATATTATTATCTTTGCAATATGAAACGGCATCCTGTCGTTTTCATTCTTCTCAATATATACCAACTTTTATTTTTTAATGTACGACATTATCCAATTAAATGCTAAGAGTCAGGATGACTTAATAGCAATTGCGAAAGAACTCCAAATTAAAAAGGCAGAATCTTTCTCAAAAGAAGACCTTATTTATCAAATTATAGACGAACAGGCTATTCAGAGCAAGGAGAATCCTAAACCTAAAAGGGTAAGAACCCGTATAGTTAAGGAGAACACTCCTGTTGCCTCATCTGAAGAGAAGAGACCTACACAGCCTAAAAAAGCTGTTGAGGTTAAAAAACCTGAACAGGTACAGAAAGCTCCGGAGGTTAAAATCGTCAAGCCTGAAACCCCTGCACAAGATGCTAAGGCATCTCAGGTAGACAATGCTTCACAAGACGCTAAGGCTTCTCAGGATAAGAAAATTGAGCAAGAAAAGAGAGCTGCACAGGATAAAAAAGCAGCGCAGGCAAAGAAAGCTGCTCAAGAGAAGAAGCCAACACAAGATAATAAGAGACCACAAGAGGGTAAAGCGGGGGAGAAAAAAGAGACGACAAGCGAAGCTACTCCTCATGAACTATTCCCTCAGGAGAACAAAGAGAATAATTTTAAGAAGAAGAATCAGCAAAAGCATCATAATGCTAACAGAGAAGAGCACCATGCATTACCTCAGAATAAGGTGGAAGAGAATCTAAATAACACCCCTAGTAAGGAGGTTAAAATAGAGGAACCACCTAAAAAAGTGCAGCAGCCCCCTCAGCCAAAAGTGGAATTCGAAGGGATTGTTGAGGCTACAGGGGTATTAGAAATCATGCCTGACGGATATGGTTTTCTCCGCTCCTCTGACTATAACTACTTAAACTCTCCGGATGATATTTACGTATCACAGTCTCAGATAAAGTTGTTCGGTCTTAAAACCGGAGATACTATTCTTGGTGAAATTCGTCCCCCTAAGGAGGGAGATAAATACTTCCCGCTTGTGAAAGTAAACTATATAAATGGGCGTACCCCTGAGTTTATAAGAGACCGTGTTCCTTTTGATTTTCTTACCCCTCTTTTCCCGGAGGAGAAATTTAGTATTACCTCTAAAGGACACAATAACCTCTCAACGAGGATAGTAGATCTCTTTACCCCGATAGGAAAAGGGCAGAGAGGACTTATCGTAGCACAGCCAAAGACAGGTAAAACAATGCTACTTAAGGCTATCGCCAATGCTATTGCCGATAACCACCCTGAGGTCTATATGATAGTTCTTCTAATCGATGAACGCCCGGAGGAGGTTACCGATATGGCACGCAGTGTAAAAGCAGAAGTAGTGGCCTCTACCTTTGACGAACCTGCAGAAAGACATGTAAAGGTGGCATCTATTGTCCTTGAGAAAGCTAAAAGGCTTGTAGAGTGTGGGCACGATGTGGTGATCCTACTCGACTCTATTACCCGTCTTGCACGTGCATTTAACACTGTTCAGCCTGCATCAGGAAAAGTCCTTTCAGGTGGTGTTGATGCCAATGCTCTCCATAAACCAAAAAGATTTTTCGGGGCAGCCCGTAAAATTGAGAACGGAGGTTCGCTTACCATTCTTGCGACAGCACTTACAGAGACAGGTTCTAAGATGGATGAGGTTATATTTGAAGAGTTTAAGGGGACTGGTAACATGGAACTCCAGCTCGATAGGAAACTCTCCAATAAGCGTATATTCCCTGCAGTGGATGTTACTCTCAGTAGCACCAGAAGGGATGATCTATTGTTTGAGAAAGAGAAACTTAATCGTCTCTGGATTTTAAGAAATTACCTAGCCGACATGAATTGTGTAGAGGCTATGGAATTTATGAAATCCCGTCTCGAAAAGACAGAATCAAACGAAGAGTTCTTGGTCTCCATGAATGGAGAGTAACTAGCTCATGAATCTTCGTTGCCTGATTCCCATAATAAACTTGATTTATACAATTATTGTTGCTTTTTCATAAAGTTCAGGTAGGCAGTTTTGTCGCATACGGAATTTTGTACCGTGGTTGTGTCCTGTACGTGCATCAAAGTCCACTAAAATATTTCCTTGTTCTAACTGATTTAAGAAACCGTCAAAATTGAACTTTTGTAGCATCATTACTTTACGATAATGATAAAATTCATGACCATCTTCTCGTCTGACTTCGGCCTGAACATAAAAACAATTCAATAATTTTGTACCTGCTTTATGTTCTAAGTCGTCAAAACCCCAATAAGGTTGCGGATTTAGTTGGTCCAGTCCAATACGTTGTGCTACTGTGTCTAGCCAATCTTTATGTCGTGGAGATACGCTTTGTTTATCGAATGATATAAGTACTTTTCGCTCATTACGATCAATTTTCACCATAAAGCCACGATCACTTGGTGAGTTTCCATGAATGGTTTGTCGAAAACTCATTTCTGTTTCAGGGTATTTTTTTCCTGCCTCTTGGTGTGACCATCCGTAATGAATTAAAAGTACTTGAGGAACAAATTTAATAGCTCTTGGTGAAGGTTCAATATGAAATAAAGTGGTAAGAGAGGAGGTGTCTAATCGTTGTGTTTTTAACTCCCATTCAGCAGCGTTTGGAATTGGCAAGTTGTTTTCTTCAATGCCTAATAGGTCTTCGAGTGTATTACCTATACCACCATCGTTGCCATATCGTGCATTTGGAATCCAGCCTTTGTTAGTTATTGAACGCAATTCATTTATTAATAGTTCTTTAGTGTAAATTTTCATTATCGTGTTCTTTAAAAAGCAATAATGGACGAAGTCCGATTAGTTCGCTTTGTTTTTTATTCCTTTCTATTCTTTTTTCTGCCATTTCACAATAATCAGGCGAGAGTTCAATGCCTATATAATTGCGTTTTAGACCCATAGCAACAACTGCAGTCGTCCCACTACCCATAAAGGGGTCAAGAATGGTTTTTGCTGTTGTAGAGGAAATTATCCTATCAATAAGTGCAATGGGGAATGGTGCCGGGTGATTGTTTTTCATCTCTTGTGTAAAATCCCACACGTCACCATGAGCATTTGCTTTTGGAGCTAGCTTGAAATTTGGTTTAGCTATGAGATAAATTACCTCGTAAGTAGGTAGAAAGTAGCCAGGATTAAAATTAATACCGCCCTTTCTTCTCCATATAATTATCTGACGAACAGGCAAGTCGCGAATTATATCGCTTCGGTCTTGCATCAGTTCATTTTGAACCCGCCATTTGTGATTATAGAAGATTGCTCCGTCATCTGTTAGTAGGCGGTACATTTCTTTTAAACAGTTATATTGCCACTCTGCATATTCCTCGTGTGGCATATTGTCGTC
>CAZXOP010000145.1:0-4129 GCA_964642235.1 uncultured Muribaculaceae bacterium | reverse complement strand
AGGGTTTGGAATCCTCCCTCCCGTATCTGAGTGGCATAAAGTAAATCCTAATATAAAATAAGTACTGAAACAGTAGTCTCTATAGTTCTACTTTTTTCAAAAACTCGCTCAATCCACAAACTTCTACATCATCTTTAAATGGATAAGATGCAGATACTGGAGAAATAATATATGTTCTATCAGGCTTTATAGTCTCTATAGCATTCCAAAAACCTTTAGTTACTTGTGGCGCCGTCGAAGCTTTGCATTCTACGGCAATCAAACGAGTCCCTTTCTCAATGAATAAATCTAATTCATCGCCTTTAGCACTACGATAAAAAGAGAATTTACACTCTCTAAATGAAGATATGATGTTTTCAATTACAAAGCCTTCCCATGATGCCCCGAAAACAGGGTTCCCCAATAGAGAATTAAAATCATTCACTTGTAGCAATTGATGTAATAACCCATTGTCTCTTACATAAATCTTTGGGGATTTAACTAAACGTTTCTTTATATTTTTTTCAAATGGAGGTAGCGAACGGATAATAAAGGTTTGCTCCATAAGATCTATGTATCTGCGAATAGTTTGATAGGTTACACCTAACGATTCTCCCAATTTGGACGAATTAAAAAGTTGCCCTTGGTTGTGTGCACACATAGTCAATAAGCGACGAAGTTGTAGTGCTGGAATTTGAAATCCAAGCTGTGGAATGTCCCTCTCGACATAAGTTCTAAGGAAATTCTCTCTCCATAGTATGCTTCCTTGGTCTGTCGATGCGAGGTAACTATCAGGATATCCTCCACGAAACCAGAATTTATTCAACTCAAAATTTTTAATATTTTCTACCTCTTCAATAGTAAACGGAGTCAATTCGATAAGCCCGACCCTTCCGGCTAATGATTCAGATGTTTTTTGTATTAGATCTTGTGATGCAGACCCTAATAATATAAATCGTCCTGGACGGCGATAACGATCTATTTCACTTCTTAACACAGAAAAAAGTTCCGGTAACAACTGAATCTCGTCTAGGCAAATAGTCATATCCTGATTAGCTTGGAAAAATAACGTAGGTTCCCTAAGCTTATTTAGATCATCCAAATTCTGAAGGTCTAAATATAGATATGTATCCGAATTTTTATAGAGCATTTTCACTAAAGTTGACTTTCCGCATTGCCTTGGCCCTAAAATGACCACCGCAGGGAATATGCTAACATTCTCAAGTACAAATGCTTTTATATGTCTATTGATCAAATCGTGCATATCATAAATCTTATTTCTATTTTGCACAAAAGTAAGAATTCTATTTTAATTTACCAAAAAAGAATACTATAGAAAGGGATTAATCATACATTGCTGCGGCGGCTCTCAGTCTTCTTTCGATATGTCTTACGAGTATTCTTGGTGTAATAACCTTTATTCCTTCACCATAAGAGAGTAAATCGCGTTCTATTTCAAAATTTAGGATTACTTTGATTTGAAAAACCGCAGAGCCGTCTCCATTTATTTCTATAATTTTTTGACTATTATGCAATGGTTTGGTTTCAATATAAGGGACTTGTTCTTTAGATGCCCAAAAGCTAACTTTAGTACTTTTGTCTGATTTCCCTTTCGTCACACCCACAATATCATCAAAGTATGTTTTTGGGTCAAACTCCTGAGGGTCAATATATATTTCATCAGACGGAGCCGGAGTTAATGAGATAATGCGGTCTAATGCGAGATTAAATACCATATTCATACCCTTTCTCTGTCCAAATACAAACCATCTGTTTCTGAACTCTTTTAGTACATAGGGTGAGAAAACAAAATCATTGGGGCTTTGAGCTTTAAAGGATTGGTATCTTATTATAATAGGTCTTTTTGCCACTATGGTATCGTAAAGAGGAGTAATAAAGTGAAGTCCCTTCAATGACTCGTTTTTCTCATAATAAATAATTGGCTCTTTTTTGTGTTTGACTGCACTAATATGATCCTCTAATTTACCGACAATATCCTCCATGCCCGAAAAAAGTGAAAAACCACTTAATTCTTTAAGTATTGCTACTGAATCGCTAATCGTCTCCATATCTTGAGGAGAAAGGGGAGTATTGGTAATACTATATTCCGGATCTTCATACTCATAGTATTTACGATCTTTTACGATTATAGGAGCATTATAGCCAAGTTTTTCACTTCGCATTATCTGTATATCCATCTGAATGGTGCGACGACTAATCCCCTTGTTAATCCCTTCATACTCATATAATGCCTCCGAACAAGCATCTATAAGGTCATTAAGAGTCCATTTACGGAAACGATTACGTAAACAGTTATCGATAGTCTTGTATCTAATTAGAGCGTTTCTATTTACAGGCATAACTTATTGAATTTATAGAACAAATATAATAATAAAATTAACTGCGCAAAAAGACTGCGCACATGTAGTTTAACTTTGTACTCAGATTATAATATTTCAGAACAATGAGAGAATATATATTGAATAATACCCCTGTCAAAATTTGGACAGATAATGTTGACGATCACGCATTAAAAGAGATTGAGAATCTAAGCACCCTCCCTTTTATATATCACCACCTCGCATTTATGCCCGATGTGCACGGAGGGAAGGGGATGCCTATTGGTGGTGTACTTGCCACGAAAGATGTAGTTATCCCTAATGCAGTTGGGGTTGATATTGGGTGTGGAATGTGTGCAGTCCGCACAAATATCAAAATTGAAGAATTGTCCGAGTACATCCTCCGAAACTCTATTTTACCCGCTATTCGCGAGAGGATTCCTCTTGGAATGAATCATCATAAGGCACCACAAGATGAAAAATGGATGCCACAAGGATTTGACATTGACAAATTATTGGTGGTTAAAAGGCAATATGTGTCGGCAAGGCGTCAAGTCGGGACATTAGGGGGTGGTAACCATTTCATTGAGATTCAAAAGGATGAAGATGATATTGTCTGGATTATGATTCACTCAGGTTCGCGTAATGTTGGGAAGCAGGTCGGGGACTATTACAATAAAATAGCAATGACTCTAAATTCACTTTGGTACTCTAAGGTAGATCCGGCAATTCAAATGCACTTCTTGCCACTAAGAACAAAGGAGTTCAATGAATATTGGGAAGAGATGAGTTACTGTGTGGAGTTTGCCTTTTGCAATCGTTCCCTTATGATGAATAGGGTAAAAGAGATATTCGCAGATGTAGTACCCGACATTGATTTTGAACCTATGATAAACATTGCTCACAATTATGCAGCCTGGGAGCATCATTTTGGAAAAGACGTTATAGTTCATCGTAAAGGGGCAGTAAGGGCAATGAAAGGGGAGATTGGAATTATACCCGGCTCTCAAGGGACCAAATCGTATATTGTCGAAGGACTTGGCAATCCATTGTCATTTATGTCATCATCTCATGGTGCCGGAAGAAAGATGAGCAGGAACGAAGCAGTTAGGAGTCTCGATTTCGAGAAGGAGGTAAAAAGACTTGAATCACAAGGTATTATTCATGCCATACGCCAACGAAAAGACCTTGACGAAGCTGCCAGTGCATATAAAGATATTGATGAGGTGATGTCCAAACAAGCCGACCTTGTCAAAATTAAGAAAACCCTATTCCCCATTGCTGTGATTAAGGGTTAAAAACTATATAAAAAAGTTACGCGGGGTGGTGTAGTGGTTAACATTCCAGGCTCATAATCTGGAGATCAGTGGTTCGAATCCACTCCCCGCAACTTAATCTGCTGAAAATATTTATTCTTGGGTGGGATGATGATATTTATGTGTGTCCCCCCCTTTTAACCAAACGAAGTTTGGTGTCAGCATCAGCAGACCGCTGCGGCTCGTGCTTACGGAGTGAATGTACCCAAAAGTTCGGAGCGTTAAAACTTGATGAAATTCCCCAAGAACCACTAAAAGTGACATAAAGTAAGCGGAAGAGAGTAGCAGCGTGCATCCTCCACACGAAGTGTGTAAACTAAAGTTTGGTGTCAGCATCAGCAGACCGCTGCGGCTCGTACCTGCGAAGCAGGGGGAAAGACAGTAGCAGCGTGCCTCCTTCACACGAAGTGTGTAAACTAAAGTAGGGGGGTAGAAAACAGTTGCGCCAGCACTAAACACCAAAGGACTGCAAATGCAGTCCTTTGGTGTTTAGTG
>CAZXOP010000144.1:0-4173 GCA_964642235.1 uncultured Muribaculaceae bacterium | reverse complement strand
TAAATGGAAGATGATAAACATAGACATGACACGCTCAGCCGGCGGAGGCAAAAAGACCGAAGTACTCACACTTAACTACTCAGACAAAGTCGCTCAGCAAGCGTGCCTCTTCTAAAATTTTCAAAAAAATAATTATGCAAAAAAATGTACATTTCGTTTTGCAAAAATGTACATTTGGTTTTTCCGATTATAGATGGATGGATGAAAAAAACAGCTACTTGTACTTTATCACCAGCCGACCATGAAATATTAGTAAGTTTTTTACTACGTGTGTACCCTGAAATTAAAAATGAGAGGGAAAAGAAAGAGTGGCAAGATCTTGAAAAAGGTATATGGAAAGATGTCAAAAAATGGTTAAACGAAGAGGATACCTCAAGAATTTTTAAACAAATAATAAATTAAATCAAAATACTTTATGGGTCATATACACATAACATTAGTCGGTGGACAACCTACTCCTGTTTATCAAGGCATCATATTTACAGAGCCAGATCAGGTGTTATTGATATGTTCAAAGGAAACATTCGAGGTATCAGAAAGGATAAAGTCCGAGATATCAGTGTCTTGTCGGATAAAAATATTTGAGCCAGTAGATTTTAGCAAGATCTTGATTAAAACTAATGAATTGGCAAAAGAATTGGAAGGTAATAAGGTAACTGTCAATATCTCAGGAGGGACAAAACCGTGGTCACTTGCGTTTTTCTCAGTTTTTCAGCATAGAGAGGATACGGATGTTTATTACATAGATCAAAATGCAGTAGCTTGGAATATTACAACTGGAGAGCAAAATATCGTTCAGTTTGATATGGATGCTCAATTTCGTTTGTATGGTAATGCACTTAATTCATATAAGAAATTGGAAGATTATAGGGATGAGGATAAAGAGGCTTTGCAGGTAATAAAACGTTTACGTAATAGTAATCCTAAAGATTTCAATGAGCTAACAACTAAATTGTCCAAAAAAAATCATTTAACAGAGCATAAACTTCCCAATGGATCGGAGTTATTATGGAATAAAGAGGAGAGATTTTTTAAAATTACATTATGCAATAACGGGAGTAAATATACGGAGATTCTTCGATCTCCTAATATTCGCAACCTATTATTAAATACAGGGTGGTTTGAATACGAAGTGGCTTTAATGCTTTCGAAATGGGAAAAAGCAAAAGAAATAAGATTAAATTGTATGTTTCCTGCAAAAAATAATGCACCAAAAAACGAAGCGGATATTATTGTGGATACGGGTAGTAAATTGTTATTCGTGGAATGTAAAACACAAATTCACGAAATTACCGATATCGACAAATTCAGAAGTGTCGTGAAAAACTATGGCGGAATGGGTAGTAAAGCATTATTTGTAACAGATACTCTGATGACAGTTCAGGCACTTGAAAAATGCAAAGACAATGGAATACTTTCATTTTCTATAAAGAATACCATGATGGGACATGAGCCATCGGAAATGTTAAACTTACTGTTGAATACCGCATTAGATAAGATTAATCCGAGATAATTATGGCACGTAAAGTATTTATATCCGTTTTAGGTACGGGTTTTTATGGCAAATGCAAATATATAACCGATGATTTTGTATCAGAGGAGGTTAGGTTTATCCAAAAAGCTACTATAGACTATATTAATAAAACATCCACTTTCACTAGTACGGATTGTTGTTGTTTTTTGCTTACAGAGAAGGCAAGAAGAGATAATTGGGCAAAAAGTATAACAATAAGAACTAATTTTTCCAACAATGAGGAGGAGTACTTTGGTTTGGAAAAAGAAATGGAAATATTTGACACTCAAATAAAAACTGTGGATATTCCAGATGGAAAAAATGAAGAAGAAATGTGGGAGATATTTGATAGTTTATATAATATCATTGAGGAAAATGATGAATTATATTTTGACTTAACTCATGGCTTTAGATATTTACCTATGTTGGTTTTAGTATTTAGCAGATATGCTAAATTATTACAAAATGCCACTGTTAGACATCTATCTTATGGTAACTTTGAGGCTCGAAATAGAGAGACCAACGAAGCACCAATTGTTGATTTAATGCCACTTTATATTTTGCAAGAATGGAATAATGCAGCAGCGAACTACCTTGAATTTGGGAATGTAAACAAATTAGTTCAACTATGTGCTGATGAACTAAAACCTATTCTTAGGGCGACACAAGGTGGTGATGTAAATGCTAAAAGTCTAAATAAATACGTCAATACTCTTCAGGAAATAATTGAAGATCGTCAAATGTGTAGAGGTAGGAAAATTATTGATTCTGAAGAAGTTGCAACTCTAAAAAAACTATTAATCAACGTAGAAAGCTCTGTCATAAAGCCATTTGCTCCAATCTTTGATAAAATCAATAGTTCATTGGAGATTTTTAAGGATAAAGAAAATATAATAAATGGTTTCCATGCTGCAAAATGGTGCTTTCAAAACTCTCTTTACCAGCAATCTGCTACTATTCTTCAAGAGTCCATCGTTACTTTAGTATGTAAGGAAGTGGGGATAGAAAACTTATACGATATTAATCAAAGAAGGTATATTAATGATGCCTTCAATTCAAAATATATGAATGGAGAAGAAGCGGAGAATGTGTCTTGTAATAACTCCGAAGAAGAATTATTAATAAATAATATTATAAATAACAAATACTTTGTTTCCCTAAAAGAACTTTTTAGGAACTTGTCTGATATTAGGAATGACTTTAATCATGCTGGTATGAGAAATAATCCTGCAGGATCGAAAAGGATAGTTATCCAATTAGAAAGGATTCTAAATTCAGTATTTGAAAAATTGTAGGCAATATTAAATTTATCATGTCCAAAAAACTTATACTTACAAAGAGCCAGGAGAGAGCTTTCATCCAACTAATAAGCTTTATAAACTCTTCGGAGTATTCAGTTTTTATTTTAAATGGGTATGCAGGGACTGGGAAAACTACATTGATGAGACTTTTAATAGATGAATTAAATAAAACCAATACTCAATACTCCTTACTTGCCTCTACAGGGAGGGCAGCAAAAATCCTTAGCAATATAGTTGGGACTGAGGCTAAAACAGTGCATAGTAAAATATATACTTGTGATGATTTTAATCAGGATATTGCAAGCATTGTTGAGAAAAGAGAGAGAAGTGGGATAGATGATACAGGTCAGTTATTACTTCAATTTACTCTAAATCCAATCTATAATTGTGACAGAACTATTTGTTATATAGTTGATGAAGCCTCCATGATTTCCGATGAAGTGGACACAAGTGTTTCTCAGGCTCTATTTGGTAGTGGAAGACTATTAAAAGACCTATTCGATTATGATAAAAACGGAAAATTTATTTTTGTTGGAGATTTATGCCAGTTGCCACCTATAAAACAATCTTTTTCACCCTCTCTATCAGTTGATTATTTAACTCGAAATTACAACTGTAAAGCAATGGAGGTTGACTTGACAGATATAGCGCGACAAAGCCCTGATAATGATATAATTATAGCCTCTAAGAGAGTTAGAGAGTTATATAAATCTCCCCCTATTGTAAAATGGGGTAAATTCCCCCTTAAGAACTATAAGAACATTAAACTTTTCCCGGATCAGGTAACATTAATAAGTGATTACATTTCTAAAATAAAAGGGCGTAAATATGAAAGTTCTACTTTTATATGTAACTCTAATAAGTCTTGTAATACTTTCAACTCTTTAATCCGGAGCCTTTTAGGCTTCTCATCCCCCTCTATTCAAGTTGGGGATCTGCTCTTAATTACTCAAAATAATTATCCAACAGGACTTATGAATGGGGATATGGTACTTGTCCAAGAAGTTGGCTTTAAAGAGATGAGGGCACAGCTCACTTTTATTAATGTAAATGTTAAAGAGTTGTTTTCACAAAAAACTTACACTTTATTATTAATTGCCGAGATATTATATTCGGACCAAGTTAATTTATCACAACCCCAACAAAAAGAACTGTATATAGACTTTTTTAAAAGAATGAAAAAAGAAGGATATAAACAAAAAGATCCCATTTTTAGACAATCAATGCAATCTGACCCATATATTAATGCTTTGAGGGCAGTTTATGGATACGCACTAACATGTCATAAAGCTCAAGGAGGTGAATGGGACAATGTTTATATTGATATTCCTAAAAGAATGGCTCACTTACCTAAAAAAG
>CAZXOP010000143.1:2494-4267 GCA_964642235.1 uncultured Muribaculaceae bacterium | reverse complement strand
GAGGGACGTGAGATATTGGTAGTCGGTACGGAAGAAGAAGGGGATTACACCTCTTTTCAGTTCTGGATAGATAAAGAGAACCTCTATTTGACAAGAGTTATTTCAAATAGAGACTACTCTATATCTGATGTCATTTTTGGGAATTACATAACCATTGAAGAGTACCCTGTTGCCACAGAAATGACTTTTAAAGTAAATGGAGAAATAGCCATGGTTGAAAAATACTTTAATATCTCATTCCCAAAAGAACTCGATTTAGGACTCTTTGATTCCAAAAGATTCAGAGAAGCTGTTTGGTAAAGTTTATATAGTAATAATCAATATAGGATGAAGTTTGCTCATTTTCACCTCATATTTTCCTCCGAATGAAGCAAAAAAGAGTTCGTTTATATGATTAAAGAGCGATTGTTTTGGGCTTTCAAACTGTGGATTGGAGATGGGGGAGCCTAAAATAGAGAGTATAACTTTCTCCCCGGATTCAGCGTAAGAGAGGTCTGCTTCAATCGTTTCACTCAGTGCATAACCTTTAGGGAGGGTGAATATAGGGAGCATAAATTCTATAAATTTATCCCTATCTATTTTTACCATTTGATAATCCACATTTGAAGTGAACTTAATCTCAAGTCTATTATCATTCTGCTCCTTTGCCAATTTTATAACATCAAAACAGAGAGAAACAATATTATGTTCATGGGTATTAAACTCCATTTTTCCAAGCTCGAGATATGATAAATCAAGGGTTTTATCGACTATGTCAAGGAGATTTGATGAGGTCTCTTTAACTTTATCTAAAGAGTCATTTTCGAGCAGTGAGCTCATCTGAGCTAATGGAGCAGAGATTTCTATTGTAATATTCTCTTGGAACACCCCTTTTAATTTATCCGACTCTTCTGCAAGATTGGCTGCTGCAAGAGCTTTATCCTTTGCATCTCGAAGTCTGATAAAAATAAGATATATCCTTATAGCGAAGAAGAGGATGGTTAAAAGTAGTAAAGAGACAAAGATTACAGTAATAATGTTATTGCGATGGGTGTTTTTTATTTTGGTTAATACCCCCTCTTCCCATCTATAATTCTCTTGAATTACTTTTTCTTGTTTACTGATAAAATCAGCACTTAAAGAGTCAGAATAATGAATAAGATAGCGGTATCCTTCTGCAGCCTCTTTATTTCTTCCGGCATTTGACAGATATAGATTTTTTCTATTTAATAAGTAAGTTTTTTGGACGGGCATAATATTTCCTATACGATTCAGAGCAATTTCCATCTCTATAAGTGCGTTCTCCCAGTCTTTGTTTTTTGCATAATAATGTCCCCAAAAGCTGTGATACATTATAAAATTGGAAATAAAGCAATTATCAGTATAGTATTGTTTTGCTTTTAAAAGATAGTGATGGGAGAGAGTAGGATTATTAAGAGTAGTGTAGGCCTCAGCGTAACGTAGGTATAGACTGAGCAAATTTCCTTTATGTTTAGATTTTTCAGTAGGGGTCTTTTTAATGATATCTTCGATAATTTCTTCCTCTTTTTGGAGGTATATTATTGACTCTTCAGTTTTATTAAGATTAAAGAAACAGTTTGAGAGACGCATGTAAATCTTTCTTTTATCCTCATCATTTATGTTCTCTATATTAATGGTTTCAGTAAGAATATCTATAACCTTTTGGTTCTCCCGAGCGAAAAAATATGCGTATGCGAGCGATATGTCAGCACTTACCTTTCCGGAGGTATTATTAAGAGAATCGGCTTCCCGTTTCATTTTGGCAGACTCTTT
>CAZXOP010000143.1:0-2394 GCA_964642235.1 uncultured Muribaculaceae bacterium | reverse complement strand
CACTAAAAAAGATAAAGATAAAAAGCAGTAGATACTTTTTAAGAGATTTAATATATCCGCTCACCTCTTTTTTCTCTTCTGAGCGATTAATCAAATAGAGTAAATCGTCGATTTCCTTAATCATTGTGGAGAATTGGTGATTCTTGACTTTAAGCGATTCTTCAGATTTTAACTTCTCTTGGTCGTAGATTGCTTTTTGTTCTCTAAATTCTTTGTTTTTCTTTTTTAAATATATAAACACAACACTAATCAATACCACAAGAATCGAGATAAAGAGAATAAATCTTGCCATAATTTTACTCTCCTGTATTTTATTCTCTTTATAAAGCTGGTCTATTTGATATGTGTTTTTAATAGCCTTAACCTCTTTTTCGTAGGTAATCTTAGAGATAGAGTCCTTTAACTTTACAATACTTTTATATTTTTTACAGGCATCTGAATAGTTTCCCGCATGGTAAAGTGAATCAGCATGAGCTACTTCAAGCTTGAGCGAGTCAGACTGTATTATAGCCATAGCTTTAAATGGAACAAGCGTAGCTATTAGCAATAATATTGCAAATTTCTTTATAAAGGAGTTCATATATTTAAATAATAAAAATAGTGGCTACTTGGTAATTATTTAGATAAATAGGTTTACATTAGCCTCTTCTGCTCTCTCCATGTAGGTTGCAACTCCACCAATGGTAACTTCATCTAATAACTCTTCTCTCTTTACTCCCATAACGTCCATTGACATTTGACATGCAATAAACTCTACTCCTGAATCCAAAGCCTGTTGTCTTAGCGATTCGAGAGACTCTATCCCCTTTGTTTTCATAATATGTCGCATCATTTTTTTACCGATGCCGAACATATTCATTTTTGAGAGTTTTAATTTCAACGAATTAGAGGGGAGCATCATGCCAAACATCTTACCGAAAATATCCTTTTGAACTCTCGGTTTTTCCACTTTTTTAATGGCATTGAGTCCCCAGAACGTGAAGAATATTGTCACTTTTTTCCCTGTGGCAGCAGCTCCGTTTGCAAGTACAAAGGTGGCAAGAGCCTTATCTAAATCATCGGAAAAGAGGATAAGAGTTTTGTTTTTACCATCATTGGAGGTCATAACTGTCAACTCTTTTGGCTCCCCTTTCTCCATAACTATGGTAAATTTCCCCTCTTTTGAAGTCGAGGAGATTACCTTGTTCCCTGTTGAGCGTGCCCAAGCCTCTGCGTCACGAGCAAACCCTTCGTCTGTAGCCACCATCTCTACTCTCTCCCCAACAGAGATAGAGTCAATAGATTGTTTCATTTTAAGAATAGGCCCCGGACACTGCATTCCGCAGGCATCCACATGGATGGTAGTTGCTTTTACATTTACAGTTTTAGGTGGCTCTTCCGTTCTTTGAGTGTCTGATGCCTCTTCACGCGGATCTATAGGGTTTGAAATTTTAGCTGTAGCATTGCTATATGTTTTATACCCTCCGGAAAGATTATAAACATTCTTAAATCCATTCTGTGTTAATATTCTGTTGGCTAAATAACCTCTAAGACCAACAGCACAATAGACATAAATAGGTTTGTCATTAGGGACCTCACTAAGTCTGTTTCTAAGTTCATCCACAGGGATATTAATGGAACCGTGTATGGAGCCAAGTGAGTTTTCGTCGCGAGTGCGGACATCTAGAAGAGTTACACAAGTACGGTCTATATCTCTATAATCTCGCCAGTTAAGTGGTTTACACCTCCCGTTTAGTATGTTTTCTGCCACATATCCTGCAATAGCAACAGGGTCTTTTGCAGAGGAGAAGGGGGGAGCGTATGCATGTTCAACATGAATAAGGTCATATATGGTTCCACCATTTTTTATAACCAGTGCCAACTGATCCACTCTTTTATCAACACCTTCAAACCCAACAGCCTGCCCACCATATAATTTTCCATCCTTAGGGCTAAAGGTTATTTTAAGACTCATTTGAAGAGCATTAGGATAGTATCCTGCATGAGAGCCTAAATGAACGGTAGAGGAGATATAATCCATTCCCTCCTGTTTTAATTTTTTAGCAGCAAGACCTGTTGAGGCGACTGTCATATCGAAAACTTTAGCAACAGCAGTCCCTATTGCCCCTTCATATTTTATTTTATTTCCAAATACCATATTGTCAGCAGCTATTCTTCCCTGACGGTTAGCAGGACCTGCAAGATAATTGAGCCAAGGTTTTCCTGTTATAGGGTGAGGGTATTCGATAGCATCTCCGACAGCATATATGTTTTCATCCGAGGTCTGAAGGAACTCATTGACCTTAATACCTCTTGCCTCCCCTATCTCCAACTCTGCAAGTTTTGCAAGAGTGGTTTCAGGGCGAACTCCGATTGAAAGGATTACCAAGTCGCTTTCAACACTATTTCCGCTTT
>CAZXOP010000142.1:2820-4333 GCA_964642235.1 uncultured Muribaculaceae bacterium | reverse complement strand
TTGTGAAGTTGTAGGTTGTAGAGTTTCCGGCAGCAAAATCGTTAAACATATAGTTACCAACATTAGCTCTTAGATTGAAACCCAGGTCAAAATTACGAATAGTAAACATATTGCTAAATCCAAAATAGTACTTTGGTGCAGGACTATAATTTGTCAGGTATCTGTCTGCTTCTGTTATTTGTCCGTCCTTATTCAGATCTACTACAAGATTCTGAATTGGGTTACCATTAACATCATATACTTGTTTATAAGTGTAGAATGTGTTTGGAGCGCTTCCTACACTATGCATCTGAATTGTACCACCTGTACCTGAAGAGACTCCTCCGGTAGGTATACCAACATAGTCAGGATTATTATTAGCAGTTAACTTCGTGATCTTTGTTTCATTCCAGGTTCCATTTAATCCGATTTCCCATACAAAGTTTGGATTATCAACAGGTATTGCGTTTATATTCAATTCAACACCTCTATTCTCGAGATTTCCAACATTGGTAACTATTCTATTTGCAAAATTGGTCCCGGCAGCTACATCAATTTCATTTAAAAGATCATCTGTTTTTTTCATATAAGCATCAACAGAGGCAGTTATTCTATTTTTTAGGAAACCAAAGTCGAGCCCGATATTATATGATGCAGTCTCCTCCCATTTAATATTCTCATCATAACCTGTTGGTTTAAGAAGAGAGTAGAAGTTTGTTCCAAACATATAATTAGAATAGACAGTTGATTGATTGTAGAGAGCTATGTACGGGTAGTCATTAAGTCCAAGATCCTGCTGACCAGTTACACCATAGCTTAATCTAAGTTTCATATCACTAATTGTCTTAGAATCTGCCAGGAATGACTCCTTATTGATTTGCCATGCAAATGCCGCTGATGGAAAGAGGCCCCATCTTGTCGATGGAGAGAATCTGGAAGATGCATCATCTCTAAGAGTTAATGTAAGAAGATATCTATCCTTAAAAGTATAGTTAAGTCTTCCGTAAAATGAGACTAAATAGCTCTCTGTAGGATAAGTTGTTTCTTTTTTAACAACAGGATTGGTATCGTGGTTTGATATCTCTTTATTATAATCTTTTGAATAGAAATGTTGCCAGGAATAACCTCCCATCACATCAATTTTCGAGTCTATGGATTCTATCTCTTTTGTATAGTTCAGATAGAAGTCAAGTACTGAATTTTGTCTCTTATTATTCCACTCCGTTTTTCTGCCGATTCCTTTAAAATCAGCATCTTTCCAGGCCTGAAAAGAGTTTTGTCTAACACCATTTGTGCCTTTACCCTCTCCATAATCAAAACCAAGATTTATATGAGCTCTTAAATCCGGCAGAAAATGCATTTTGTAATCAAGTTCAAGGTTACCTATTAATCTGTTTGATCTGCCTGAGTCATATTTATCATAAAGCAGGGAGAGTGGATTTGTTCCGCTAAGAGTGTTCGGTAACTGAGCAGTTCCCCAGTTCCGGAAACCATTAAAAATATTATAATCTATGGTTTTATCATTTTTATAGTT
>CAZXOP010000142.1:0-2720 GCA_964642235.1 uncultured Muribaculaceae bacterium | reverse complement strand
CCTTTTTTTGTAGTTATAATAATAACTCCATTAGAGGCTCTGGCACCATATATTGCAGTGGCTGATGCATCTTTTAAGACAGTAAATGTCTCAATATCTGAAGGATTAATTGAGGCAAGTCCATTTTTCATACCAGGTGATGCATCATTAGAAGTTGGTACACCATCAATTACAATAAGAGGATCATTACTCGCCCTGAGAGATGCACCTCCCCTGATTCTGATTTGTGCACCTGAGCCGGGACTACCATCTCCGGGAGTAATCTGAACTCCGGCTACCTTTCCTATTAGTAACTCCTGTGGCGCTGTTACAGCACCTCTGTTAAGAACTTCAGGTTTAATAGCTACTATTGAGCCTGTAGCATCCTCTTTCCTGACCTGTCCGTAGCCAATAACTACAATTTCAGAAAGGAATCTGGTATCATCCTCCATCTGAATAATTGTTGTCTGATTAGCCTGTACTTCCCTTGTTATAAAACCCATATAGGTAAATACCAATATTGAATTTTGTGAACTCACATTGATTGAAAACTTACCATCCAGATTAGTTTCAGTTCCGTTAAGTGTCCCTTTTTCTATTACAGCAACACCTATCAATGGAGCGTTTTTAGAGTCAACAACGGTTCCTGATGCCAGGAATCTTTGCTGAGCGATAACATCTGACTCTGTCATAATAAACAGAATAGATATTAACAAAAGTAATCGCTTCATAAATTTTAGTTTAAGAAATTAATAATTGATTATTTTTTAAATATTTTTAATTGTACTAAGTCATCTTTATCATCAACAAATACAACAGATACTGATGCTATAAGAAGAGCAACACCTGCAAATACTATAGCGTAAATTGCCTGAGAATCGTAAAGTCTCTTTACAATAGGACCTCCGACAATACCATTAAATATTTGAGGCAGTGTTATAAAAAAGTTGAATATTCCCATATATATGCCCATTTTTTTTGCAGGCAACGAACCGGCCAAAATTGCATAAGGCATAGCTAAAATACTACCCCATGCTACTCCTATTCCTATCATCGGAAGAATTAACATAGTAGGGTTACTAATAAAATAGAATGATATGAGACTTACTCCCCCTAATAACAGAGAGAGTGAGTGAGTAAGCCTTCGTCCAATTTTTTTTGCAATCGCAGGTAGAAATAATGCATAAATAGCAGCAACCAGGTTGTAAACGCCAAATATAATCCCTACCCAATTTGCTGCATTCTGATAAGTAAGAGAAGATGTATCATTTATATCTGCTCCATAAATATGAACGGCAACTGCAGGTGTTGAAAAAACCCACATAGAAAACAGGGCAAACCAAGAGAAGAACTGAACTAGACCAAGCTGCTTCATGGTCTTAGGCATTGCAATAAAATCACTAAAAATCTCTACTAACCCATTTCTATTAATCTTTTCCTCTTTTAATGCCCCGTCTTCCGGCGGGTACTCCTTAGTTTTAACAATAGTCCATACTATTGATGTTATAAGCACAGCAGCACCTATGTAAAAAGAGAGGACCACATTATCCGGGACACTTCCTTCCAAAGCCGATTTTTCTACACCAAACCACTCGGCAAGAATATATGGTAACCAAGATCCTATAACAGCACCTGTTCCTATTAAAAATGTTTGAATTGAAAAACCTAAGGTCCTCTGATCAGAAGGAAGAAGATCTGCAACAAGAGCTCTGAATGGCTCCATTGCTACATTAATTGAGGCATCCATAATCATTAGCATCCCTGCACCCACCATCATTGGCGGCAGAATGTGGGCTAGCATTTCTGAATTTGGCATAAAGATCAGAGCCAGGGAAGCGAAAATTGCACCAAATAGAAAGAATGGTTTTCTTCTTCCCAGTTTGGTCCAGGTTTTATCGCTGTAGTGGCCTATTATTGGCTGAACAATCATTCCTGTAAGCGGAGCTGCAATCCAAAACCAGGATAAATGCTCAACATCAGCACCAAAAGTTTGTAATATTCTGCTTGCATTTGCGTTCTGAAGTGCAAATCCAAACTGAATACCAAGAAATCCGAAGGTCATATTCCAGATATCCCAGAAGGACATTCTTTTTTGCTTCATATTATTACTTATTTCTATAAAAATAGATTAATCAATAATAATAAAAGCCTTTTTGCCGACGAACTGCTGAATTTACAGGACGAATAGCAATAATATGTAAATGAATAGAATTATTAATTATCGATGGAACCTTCAAGCCAATCCATAAATGCTGTTACTTTTGCCCTGCTGACAAAAATGTCCTCTTTATGAGGTGGATTAAGGTGTACCTTTAACCTTGAATTAAAATGTTTTGTAATATGCTCGATAGAATTAATACTTGCGATACAAGATCTGGAGAGTTTAAAAAAAAGATTTGGATTTAGCTGCTCCTCAATAGAATCCAGGGATAAATCAGTCAGAAGTTTTTTTGAATCCTTTGTAACAAAATAAGTTGATTTATTTTCTGAGTATACATAAGCGATATCTGTTATATTAATAACAAATATTTGAGAACCTAACTTAACTGTAAACCGCTGTTTAAATACTTTTGAAGATGTTGTGATTTTATTAACTAAATCTTTTGTGATTACGAAATTACTTCGCATTTTCATGCATCTTTCAACAGACTTTATGAATGCGCTTTCATTCAAAGGTTTTAGCAGATAATCAATACTGTTTACCTTAAAAGCTTCGATAGCATAACTTTCGTAAGCAGTTG
>CAZXOP010000141.1:0-4515 GCA_964642235.1 uncultured Muribaculaceae bacterium | reverse complement strand
TCGTAGCACGACTCTATCCCATATTCCACTATGACAATATGTTTTTCTGAGAGTTCCGCAAGGTAATCGAGTTTCCCCTCGTCCACACAGTCGGGACGTGTGCCGATGACCACTCCTGCCACGGAGGGGTGAGCGAGTGCCTCTTGGTAGAGAGTTTTTAATTGTTCTAACGGAGCATAAGTATTGGAATAGGGTTGAAAATAGGCAAGGAAACGAGAAGCATTGCGGTAGCGATTCCTATGAAATTCGATCCCCTCCTCGATTTGAAGATGTATTGATTTCTCCTTTGTGCTGTAACCAGGGTGAAAAGCAGCATTGTCACAATAGGTACACCCTCCGCGACCGAGCGTTCCATCCCTGTTAGGACAGGTGAAACCGGCATCTATGACGATTTTTTGCAGCCTCTCACCATACTCCTTTTTGAAGTACCCGACCGAGGAGTTATATCTCTTTTCCACCATAAGGTACTTAGGTGTTAGAACCTTACCTTGAAAATCGCTTTTTTAATGTACCCGTCGCTGATTAAAGGAGCATGTGCATCGGTGGGGAAAACGATAATAAAATTATCGACACCATTAGAGACATAAACCTCAGGCTCATCATCGAAAAAGGCGATATCATCTGCCTCATTATACTTGGTGTGAGTAGCATCACACAGAGCGCGATTCTTAAACCCCATAGTTTCTGCCCCATCAAGAAGAATATGAATGTCGATGAATGAGTCATGGACTTCAAGTTTAGTACGATGCTCTAAATCGAACCCTTTTCCCTCCCAAATCGAACACCAAATATCATTTGGCTCAATAGCTACCTTCCCCACGGGAAGAGTGTGAAGATCATTGGATTTTAGAAACTCATACACCTTCTCAAAGCCTTTGTGCAGCTTTACATAATTCTCAAAACTTTTAACCGAATCTATTACCATGTTATTCCTTATTAATTAGTTTGCAAATGTAACGATTTTATGAATTTTTTTGGTACTTTTGTCGAGTTTAATTGTCAACACACATTAATCACTATTTATGAAGAAACTAATTTCTATCTCTCTCATCGCTTTAATGGCGATTACTTCTTGTGGCAACACTCCTCAAAAAGACTCTAAGATTTCCACTTTTGAGACTCTCTCTAAAGATGTTAAGGGAGAATTTGCCCCGGATAGAAGGGACAAAACCTACGAAATCGAGATGAAAAAAGTGGGGAATGACTATGTTCTCTACGGCTCTACTACTGAAGCTGCTGCTAAAGATGCACTGCTCCTTAAACTTAAAGAGTCAGGTATAACCCCTCTTGACAGCATTACCCTTCTTCCTGACGCTGCTCTTGGTGAAAAGAGATTTGCAGTATGCGCACTCTCTGTGGCCAATCTTCGCTACCAGGCAGACTACTCTTCTGAAATGGCTACTCAAATATTAATGGGGACCCCTTTGAAGGTATTGGGAAAAGAGAGCTATTGGTATAGAGTAGTTACCCCTGAAGGATATACTGCATGGGTAACAGCGGGGAGCCTCTCCCTTATGAGTGAAAAGGAGATGAATGCCTGGAGAGATTCCGAAAGACTTATTATTACCACATATTATACTCTGTTCCGCGAAAAAGCCTCACAAGATGCACAGGTTATTTCCGATGGCGTTTGGGGGGATATTGTTGTAAAAGAGGGGGTTTCATCCTCATATTATATTGTCAGACTCCCTAATGGTAAAAAAGGGTTTCTACCGAAAACCGATGCAGCTCCACTTAACTCATGGATTGCGAATAGTGAATTAACACCTGATAACATACTCTCCACTAGCAAACATTTTTTAGGTTTTCCTTATTTGTGGGCAGGAACTTCGATTAAAGGACTGGACTGTAGCGGTTTTGTTAAGACCTCTTTCTTCCTTAATGGGGTAATTCTAAGGAGAGATGCCTCACAACAGGCAAAGTGCGGAGAGTATGTCGATATCTCCACTTCGGGTTCAAACGGAGTGCTGACGAACCTTCGCGGAGGAGATTTATTGTTCTTCGGAAGAAAAGCTACTGAGGATAAACCTGCAAGGATTACACATGTTGGGATTTATATAGGGGGTGGGGAGTTTATCCACGCTGCCACCTCAGTAAGAATAAACAGCCTCGTACCGGAAGCTGCCAATTATTATGATGGTTCCTCAAGACTTGTCTCTGCTAAAAGATTTTTCGGGCACGAAGATAAAGACCCCGGTATCATCTCCATCTCTAAACACCCTTGGTATTTCAATCTAAAATAATATAACCTACCATTATGAATAAGACAGATAGAAGAGGTTTCTTTAAAACTGCAGGTCTGATGACTGCTGCTGTTGCATTTTTCAAACCCTCAGATATTTTCGCCCAGAAAAATAATCCTAAAAAAATCAGCGGAAGCGGCAAACTACAGCTTGATTGGGAGAATTTCGAGGGGGTGATGAAATTTACATTTACCATTTCAGGCTCTTCCAGAAAGACCACGCCGATAGTAATTACCAGACTCTCTTGGAATGGATATACAGGGTACGGAGAGGCAGCCATGCCCCCATATCTCGGTGAGACTCAAGCCTCGGTAAATGAGTTTCTTGTTAAGGTGGCTCGAGATGTACTCCCTAAATTCGATAATCCTTTCCAAATCGAGGATATTATGATGAGCGTGGATAAACTCACTACCAATAATACTGCTGCTAAAGCCTCAGTTGACATTGCTCTCCACGACCTTGTTGGGAATATAATAGGTCAGCCTTGGTGGAAAATGTGGGGATTTAACCCGAAAACTGCCCCTTGTACCTGCTACACTATTGGTTATGATGCTAGTGATGAAATGGTAAATACCAAGATCGAAGAGGCATCATGGACACGATTGATTAAAGTTAAAGTAGGGATGAGTGAGAAAGAGGATAAGAGAATGATTAACCTTATCAGAGCCAAAACAGATACACCAATGGTCGTGGACGCTAATCAGGGGTGGAAAGAGAAGCATCAGGCTCTCGATATGATTAATTGGCTTGCCGAAAAAGGGGTCACTATGGTAGAACAACCTATGTCTAAACTCCTTTTAGATGATAACGCATGGATTACAGAGCGGAGTCCACTCCCTATTATGGCTGACGAGTCTTGTCAAAGACTTACCGATGTCGCTCACCTTAAGGGGGCTTTTCACGGTATTAACATAAAGCTTATGAAATGTACCGGTATGTATGAGGCTCGCGAAATGGTTACATTGGCAAAGTCGCTAAATATGAGAATTATGATAGGGTGTATGACAGAGACCTCTGTGGCTATTTCTGCTGCTGCCCAGCTCGCTCCTAAAATGGAATGGGCAGACCTTGACGGGAATGTTCTTCTTGGAAATGACTGCTTCGATGGGATGAAACTTATTGACGGTATGATTACTCTCGAAGATAAACCGGGATTAGGACTCACTAAGAAACCAGGAATTATAAAATTATAAAATCAAATAAATATGAATTTAAGAGTTATTAAAAAGGATGTGGATTTCTTAGTTGATGAATTTCTATCCGATGCACTTATCAGCCTAAACTTTTCTGAGGAAGGGAAGAGAGAAAAAATTACTAATGTTATAAATGAGGCTCTCGAATTAAGACAAGAGACTTTTTATAAAATCAATAACCCCGATAAAAGTCGTATAAAGGCACACTATGCTGCCACCACCAAAGAGTTTCTCATTTCTCTTGATGCCCTCTTCGACAAATTAAGCGAAATAGTAAAAGAGAAAGAGTCTGTTTCAGCAGAGCCAAAAGCAGCCCCTGCAAAACCTAAGGCAGTTCCTGCAAAAGCAGCAGAGCCAAAGGAGGCCCCTGAAAAGAAAGCTCCCGCAAAACCTAAGGTAGCCGTAGCTAAAAAGGCGACCCCTGCATCCGAAGAGAAAGCTCCAAAGGAGGCACCCGCCAAAAAAGCTCCTGCTAAAAAGGCTCCTGCTAAAAAAGAGGAATAACCGCGTCATTGCGCCCAGACCGGCGACTGTCATTGTAGACCGGCGACTGTCATTGCGGACCTCGTTCCGCAATCCGAGCCTTTTGAATACAAATTACTTAAAGGTATTAAACCCTTCTAAAAGTTTAGATGACTTTTAGAGGGTTTAATGTTTCTATAGCGGAGTACCTCCGCAAAGATTTCCCTCTGTTCTTCCTTTGTCGCCAAGAGCTATGCTCATTTACCTGCGTCACTTTTCAAATCACCCCTTCCACAAGCCTCTCCAAAGCCTATGCTCTGTATACTGACCCATCGATTGCATCATTTTCTCGAAAACCCTGCGTCACGTTACACGCAGCACACTCTACAGCCACTTCTGAGGCCACCTCTCTGTAATCTGCCACATCATTTCCATCATTTCCTTCAAAACCCTGCGTCACGTTACACGACACCCTCTCGATAAGCACTTCCAAGGCACATGCCATGTAACCTGACTCAACATTTTCCCCAACCCCCACTACATATGCAACCTAAAGAGCTCTACAGACACCTGTAGCAGTGATTGGCTTGCACATGTCGTCACGTTTTTGACCATTT
>CAZXOP010000140.1:0-4524 GCA_964642235.1 uncultured Muribaculaceae bacterium | reverse complement strand
ATAAGAATCGGAAGGTCACGATAAGATTTAATCCAGTCCCTATAACTATTCCAAATAATAGTTTCAGAAGTAGGTCTTATAATAAGCTCCTCCTCAAGTTTAGCATCAGGATCCACCACCACTCCGGAACCATTAGGATCATTCATTAATCTATGATGAGTTACCACTGCACACTCCTTAGCAAACCCTTCAACATGCTCCGCCTCCTTACTAAGAAAGGATTTTGGAATAAAAAGGGGGAAATATGCATTTTGGTGCCCCGTCTCTTTAAACATTTTATCAAGCTGCCCCTGTATCTTCTCCCATATCGCATATCCGTAAGGTTTAATAACCATACACCCTCTTACAGCCGAGTTTTCAGCAAGTTCTGCTTTAAGAACTAAATTGTTATACCACTGGGAATAATTCTCTTCTCTGTTTGTTACCTCTTTTGCCATCTAACTTCTTTTTTATATGGTACAAATTTTGTTGTTTTCTAATTGAGTTTTATATATATTTGTATAAAAGTACGCAAAAGTACTCAAAATTTAATAAAAACACAGGAGGTGAATCATGAAAAATAAAATTCTTTTACTTTGCATTAGCAGTGTACTCGTCCTAAGCTCTTGTGGAACAAGCAGCTATTACGCTGGAGGCTATCAGGATGGCATTTATTACAGACCTGATAATTCATTAACCTTAGCTAAAACTGCTGAAGACAAAAAACTCTCCGATCTCTCTGCACAGACCAAAGATCGGAACCAATCTCGCTACTCCAGTAATATTGTTGACACAGTATATCTTAACGAAAAAGGGGTAGCTGTAGTAGATTTAGAACCGGACAAATCATATCTTGTAGTAATTGACGAAGAGACATACGAGGATAGATTCAAGAGATTTAATGATGATTCCTATTCTTTTGTCCTTCAATTTAACTGGGATATTCCCTATTACTCATCATGGTATAACCCTTGGTATTATCCTTCTTGGCATCGTCATCATTATTTTGGATTTTACAACCCTTGGTACGGATCATATTATGGATGGTATGACCCTTGGTGTTGTGGCTATTATAATGGTTACAATTATGGACATAGTTATGGCTATGGGTTTGGCATGGGGTGGTATGACCCTTGGTATTATGGAAGTTTTTATCACCCTTATTTCAATCCATACTTTAATCCCTACTATAACCCTTATTCCCCTTACTACTCATACAACCCTTACTATCCCCCATCCTATAATAATCCATCCAACTCGATAGATAATAATTACAATGGGAAAAGAGAATCGACACCGGTTTTAAGAAATCCTGAGAATAATATAGCCTCCAACGATAACTCTAATTATCGCAGAGTACCCGGTTACACACAAACTCGTGGAGAGAAGAGTTCAGGTTCTTATGACAGAATAACTGATAGAAATGGTTATGATAGAACAAGTGGTACTTCTAATTCTCAAGCAACTACTTCAGATAGAAGAACAGTCTCCTCCTCAGGTACAGAGAGTTCTTTCAATAATCAGAATGATAGAACCATCCAGTCAGGCGTGACCACAACATATCGCAGATCTACTCCTCCAACCCAGAGCACATCTGTAGATAGAGCAGTAAGTACTGATAGGTCTTCTTCAAGTTACAATAGTGGTAGCAGCAGGCGCTCCACCGGGAACGCAGCGGTAAACTCATATAATAGGAGAAATACCAACGAGGACTATGCAACCGGCAGTTCTTCTTCTTATAGTCGTTCAAGTTCTTCGAGCTCCTCAAGCTCCTCAAGCTCATCGAACTCTTCGAGCTCCTCTTATACAAGAAGCACCTCCGGATCTACCTCTTCAGGTTCAAGTTATTCGGGTGGCACTTCTTCTGGTAATACTAGTAGTAGAAGGTAGTTTGTTTTCCATTTCCAATTAATAATTAACATGAAACGTAATGTTTTACTTATAGCATTAATAGTTATGCTAGTACCCTCTTTGTCTTATGGACAAAGCAAATATGACGCTCTACGATACTCACAACAGTTTTACGAAGGGACAGCACGAAGCGTAGCAATGGGAAATGCTTTTACTGCCCTTGGAGGGGATATCGGTACATTTAATATTAATCCGGCATCATCGGCTGTTTTTAGACACTCGGAATTTGTAATAACTCCTTCTGTGTTCACCTCCCTTGATAATACCAACTACCTCTCAAATGTATCAAAAGAGTCTCGCACTAAATTCAACCTTTCAAACGTCGGTATAGTCACCTATCTCCCAACTAAAAGAAAAAGCGGCATTCTCAATGTTAATTTCGGAGTTGCTGTTAATAAAGTCAACAATTATGGCTCGCGTACCTCTGCATCAGGTGAAAATGCACAGTCAAGCTGGCTCGCCTCTCTCGCCTCTCAAACAGACGGAATTAGGGGGAAGGACTTAGATAAAATAGAGGGGGGATATAACCCTTTCTATAGCTCCAGAGCCCCTTGGAAATCGATTCTTGCATGGAATACCATTCTCCTCGACACGCTCCCTGGAAACCAATATGTTGCGGCCACTGAGAATATTGATGCAGCTAATAATTTGATTTATATTGGAGGACCATTAAAGCAGAGCTTTTACAGAGAGACTGCCGGCTCTAATCAAGAGATAGTATTTAACAGCGGAATAAATATTTCAAACATAGTTTACCTCGGTGTAAACCTTGGTGTTCAGTCTCTTTATTATAGCCATTACGAGTCTTTCACTGAACAAGCAAAAAATCCTGCTGATTTTCAGACCAAATTTGAGAATTTAACATATAAATATAATCAAACTACCTCCGGTTACGGAGTTAATCTAAAAGCCGGAATGATAGTTACCCCTTTCGATGGACTAAGAATAGGGGCTTCAATCTCAACCCCCACATGGTTTATGTTAGAAGATCAATGGACAGAGAGTATCGACACTCGCCATGGAGTTGGAAAAAAGAGTTATGACATGCGCTCACCTCTTGGAAATTTCAGTTATAAAATTACCTCTCCCTTTAGATGGAATATAGGATTAGCTTATGTGATAGGAAAAATCGGAGTAGTAAGTGTCGATTACGAAAATACTGACTACTCTAAAATAAGACTTAAAGATGCTAGTGGTGCAAGCACACCATTCGAAAATGAGAATACGGATATAATCTCTGTATTTAAATCTATAAATAATCTAAGGGCAGGAGGAGAGATAAAAATCCTACCAAATATTTCACTTAGAGCAGGTTATAATTATTATGAAACTCCTGAAAAAAACTTTAAAGGTGATAAACATTTTGGCTCTCTCGGATTAGGATATAGACATAAAAATGGATGTTATATTGACCTTGCGTACCAGCAACAGTTAAATAAAATAAGTGAGACATATCCTCTCTATTCCGACTATGGAGGAATAGTGGCTCCGCTTATGAATAACTCATATTCCACTTGGAAAGTACTCCTCTCTTTTGGAATCTCATTCTAAACTAGATAGGAGATCGAATTAGGACCTTCGTTAAACAGAAGGTCTATTATAGAAAGATTTGATTTAAAGCCCTGTTTATCTGAGAATACTTGATAATAGGGCTTTGATTCTTTTAAAAAGTCAGGTAATAAGGGGGACTCTCTCTTCGGCAGAATAATTGAACGTAAGTCGAGTACCTCCTCGCTATATTTTGCAGTAAATTCTTCGGTAAGTAGAATATATTTATTAATGCCCAATAACTCAATAAGCTTATTAATAATCTTTAGGTTCATTATAAAAAGAGAAGCCTCTCCGGAGTCTAAAATTTCAAAGAGTTCATCTTGGTAATATTCAAAAAATGGGGAGGAGCGATATGCTGAGATTATTGCACGCTTATGCTGCTGAAGCCAAGGCTTTGAGTAATCTATTTTAACCTCTTTAATGGGGGTATTAGGTAGCTCCTTAGTGACAGGAATAGAGAGTGAAAGGATTCCATCTGTTGCAAATATTTTACAACGATTTCTATATGTCTGACGTATAAACGACTCGCGGGACTCCAACAAGATAGTGTCAGAGCTTGCCATAGCTTTAAAATAGTTAATAGGAGGAAAATAGGCACTGCTGAGAACCAGTGTGCTTATCTTATTCATCAAGTGAAACTTTGTCCCCTATGCACCTAATGATACCTCTTTTAGACCCACGGATAAAGTCGAGAATAACACTCTTTTCATAGCAGTCGCTAATCTCTCTCTCCACCACCATACATGCATCTGTCCTATTAAGACCACTATTGTAAACTAAACGATAGATCTCTCTTATCCTCTCTATCTGCTCCACAGAAAAACCTCTTCTGCGAAGACCTACAATATTAACACCGGCATAAGTTAAAGGACGTCTCCCTGCTAAACAGTAAGGGGGTACATCTTTGGAAATCATAGATCCCCCTCCGACCATAGCATGAGCTCCTATTCTTGTAAATTGATGTGCCGCTGAAACACCACCTATAATCGCATATTCATCCACCTCTGTCTCCCCTGCGAGCCCTACATAACTTGTAAGGATTACATTCTCTTTAATATGGCAGTCATGAGCAATATGAACATA
>CAZXOP010000139.1:0-4654 GCA_964642235.1 uncultured Muribaculaceae bacterium | reverse complement strand
AAATGATAAGCAAAGGTATTAAAAAAATTGAGGGCTACTAAAAAAGTAGCCCACATTTTTATTTAGGAAGAGTTTATCTCTTCTTATTTAACAGTAGCCATATATGCTAACATGTCGAGAACTTTATTAGAGTATCCCCACTCGTTATCATACCATGAAACGACTTTAACGAAGTTACCATTTAGCTGAATACCTGCCTTTGCATCGAAAATAGATGTGCGAGGGTCGGTAATAAAGTCGCTTGATACCACCTCTTCTTCGGTATAACCAAGGATTCCTTTTAATTCCCCTTCAGATGCCTTCTTCATAGCAGCACAAACCTCATCGTAAGTACAAGCTTTGTCAAGACGGCAAGTCAAGTCAACTACTGAAACGTTTACAGTCGGAACTCTAAAAGACATCCCTGTAAGTTTTCCATTCATCTCAGGAAGAACTTTTCCAACAGCTTTTGCTGCCCCTGTAGAAGAAGGAATAATGTTAGCAGCTGCTGCACGACCACCTCTCCAATCCTTTGCTGAAGGACCATCGACAGTCTTCTGAGTAGCAGTAGTAGCATGAACTGTGGTCATAAGACCTTCAACTATACCAAAGTTCTCGTTAAGAACCTTTACTATAGGTGCTAAGCAGTTAGTAGTACAAGAGGCATTTGAAACAATAGTTTCACCTTTATACTTTTTATTATTAACTCCATACACAAACATAGGAGTATCATCCTTAGATGGAGCTGACATAATTACGCGTTTTGCACCGGCGTCAATATGAGCTTGAGCTTTTTCTTTAGTTAGGAACAACCCTGTTGACTCCACAATGTATTCTGCACCTGCTTCATTCCATTTCAAATCGGCGGGATTCTTTTCAGCGGTTACACGGATAGCATGTCCGTTAACTACCAATTTACCATCCTTAACTTCAACAGTACCATCAAAACGACCATGAACAGTATCGTATTTTAGCATATAAGCCATATAGTCAACATCTATCAAGTCATTGATAGCAACTACCTCAATATCATTTCTATTTTGAGCTGCACGGAAAACAAGACGACCAATGCGTCCAAAACCATTAATACCTACTTTTATTTTTCCCATTGATTTATAATATTAAATTAAACAACGGTGCAAAAATAAGAAATTTGTTTGAAAACTGCTATCTTTGCAATATTAAATTATTATAATGAAGAAAAAAAGAGAGATTCTCATCACCAATGACGATGGCGTAAATGCGAAAGGGATAGGCGTATTGGTAGAGATGATGAGAGAGTTTGGGAATATCACCGTAATTGCCCCCGAAAATGCAATGTCCGGCATGTCCACTGCAATATCCCTTGGAAAAAAAATAACATTAAGAACCATTAAAGAAGAGGAAGGAGTAAGAATTTATGCCATGAATGGTACACCGGCTGACTGTGTAAAAATGGCAATGAATATAATCTATACTGATACAAGACCTGACCTGCTGGTTTCAGGGATTAATCACGGTTCTAACGCTTCAGTCGCCTCACACTACTCAGGAACCCTTGGGGCTGCTATTGAAGGGACCATATACGGCATTCCATCAATAGGTTTTTCACTTGATTCACATAAACCTGATGCCGATTTCTCCCCTGCGGTAAAATACGGAAAAATGGTTATTGAGAAATACTTAGAACACCCTGCTGAAAAGATGGTTTACCTCAATGTCAATTTCCCTGCTATTCCCACCGAGGAGGTAAAAGGGATCCGTATGGCACATAGAGGTGCAGGGAGGTGGATTAAAGAGTTTACTTTGGTAAGTGACGGCAATGGAGGGCACTACCATTGGATGGAGGGGACCTTTGAAGATTTGGAGGAGAGTGGTAAACCGACCTTTGGTGACCATAAACTCCTTGAGCAGGGGTATGTTTCAGTTGTTCCACATTATATAGACAATACGATTTATAGTGAAATAGCCCGTTTGGGTAAAGCTTGGAATTTGTAAAAATGAAATACTACATCATAGCAGGGGAAGCATCCGGTGACCTTCATGGCTCAAATCTTATGAAAGGGCTTAAAAATGAAGATCCTGACTCTGAATTTCGTTTCTGGGGAGGAGATTTGATGTTATCTGTGGGGGGAACTCTTGTAAGACACTACAAGGAGACTGCTATAATGGGGTATGTGGAAGTTGTAAAAAAACTCGATAAGGTTCTGGGGAACCTCTCTTTCTGTAAAAAAGATCTTTTAGCTCATCGCCCTGATGTACTTATTCTTATAGACTATCCCGGTTTTAATTTTAAGATGGCAAAGTTTGCCAAAAAACATGGTATAAAGGTCTATTATTATATCGCTCCCAAAGTTTGGGCATGGAAAGAGTGGAGAGTTAAAAGCCTCCAAAAGTATATCGATAAGTTATTTATAATTTTCCCCTTCGAAATCGATTACTTTCGAAAAAAGAATATTGAACCGATATATTGTGGAAATCCCCTCATAGACTCTATTGAGTTTGGACTTGATAATCAGGGTACCCTGACTTTTAAAAAGAGACACTCACTCGATGAAAAGGAGAATATAGCTATTCTCCCCGGGAGCCGCAGAGGAGAGATAGATTTTCTACTCCCCCGTTACCGAAAAGTTATAGAAAAACTAGGGGATAAATACAATTATCTCGTGGCAGCCGCCCCTTCAATAGATGACTCGCTATATGAGAAACACCTTTCAGGGTGCAATGTCAAGATTATTCGCGGAGAGACCCATCCTCTACTAAAGTGCTCAGCAGCAGCTCTTATTGCTTCAGGAACTGCAAGTTTGGAGGCGGCCCTTATTGGGACCCCACAGGTGGTAGGGTATGGTGTGAATCCTATCTCTTATCAAATAGCTAAAAATCTCATTAAGGTGAAGTATATATCATTGGGGAATTTAATTATTGACAGACTTGCCTTTAAAGAGTTAATTCAGAATGACTGTAATCCGGATACCATTCTTGAGGAGGTAGAGAGGATTCTTAACGACTCCGATTACAGAAAAGAGATGATTGCCTCATATTCAGAAATACGTACCCTTTTGGGTGGTGGAGGGGCCTCAAACAGAGTAGCTAAAGAGATGATAAAACTACTTAAAGATGAAAGCATATAAATATCAGGGGGCTGGTAACGACTTCGTTATTTTAGATAATAGAGAAGAAGGTATAGAACTTAGCTCATCACAGATTAAACTGCTGTGTGACAGGAGATTTGGAATAGGTTCTGATGGTCTTATGCTTCTTGAGGGGAGTAAAGAGTATGACTTTAAAATGAGATATTTTAATGCTGATGGATTTGAAGGGACTATGTGCGGAAACGGAGGTCGCTGTCTGGTAGCATTTGCGGCCAAAATGGGGATAAGAAATTTCGACTTTGAGGCAATAGATGGTTTCCATACAGCCAAGTTAATTGACTATACCCCATCCCGTTCGATAGTAAGACTAAAGATGAAAGATGTGGAAGAGGTAAGAAAATTCATCCCCAGCAGAAAAGAGGACTCTCTACCAGATGCATACTTTCTCGATACAGGTTCAGCCCACTTAGTCATTTTCGTTGAGAGTGTTGATAAGATAGATGTCGCTACAGAGGGGAAATTTTGGCGCTACTACCCTGACTTTGAAAATGGGGTAAATGTAAATTTCGTGGAATTTAGAGGGGACAAACTCTATGTGCGTACTTTTGAAAGAGGAGTAGAAGCTGAGACTTTTGCATGTGGCACAGGGGTAACTGCCTCATCGATAGCCGCATTTATTCTAAAAGGGGGTCAAACTAACTATACGATTCAGACACTTGGTGACCTGCTTCAGGTTGAATTTACCCCTCATGCGAATCATAGATTTTCCGATATTTGGTTAACAGGTCCTGCAACATTTGTCTTTGAAACAGAAATTTAACTCCTGTGGCCGAAGATAGAGGTACCTATACGAACTAATGTGCTCCCCATCTCCACAGCTATATGGTAATCATCTGACATACCGAAGGAGAGTTGGTCAAAAGAGTCCAAGTATGGGATATTCATCAAGCGTATCTTTTCAAATAGAGATGTTAAAAGTGAAAACTCTTCGCGGATAAGAGACTCATCGTCAGTAAATGTAGCCATCCCCATAAGACCTCGAATGGTAACAGAAGAGGGGTGTTCACTCCTGAATTTATTAATCAATTCAAGTAAAGATTCGGGGGTAAAACCCTGTTTTGTCTCCTCTTGTGCAATATGTACTTGAAGGAGTACTTGCACCTTAAGGTTATTGCGAAGCGAGTAATTTTCTATTTGAGTGAGGAGTCTTTCACTATCCACGGAGTGGATAAGGGTGGCATAAGGGAGGACCATCTTTAACTTATTGCTCTGGAGAGTCCCAATAAAATGCCACTCAATATCTGAAGGGAGTGATGGAACCTTTGCTAATAACTCTTGGGGGCGACTCTCTCCGAAGAGACGATGCCCGGCAGAATATGCCTCCATTATCACCTCATTAGGCTGAAACTTAGAGACAGCCACTAATTTAGTGGTGGCCGGAAGCTCACTCTTGAATTTTAATATATTAACTTTAACACTCACCATCAAAAGAAGTTACCTCCTTCTCTGCTGATCTTTCATTGCCTGCTGTTGAGCCTTCTGTGCAGCCTCTAAGCGTTGTTGAAATTTAGACTTGGGTTTAGTAACAGCTTTGGCAGAGTTCT
>CAZXOP010000138.1:0-4747 GCA_964642235.1 uncultured Muribaculaceae bacterium | reverse complement strand
GGGTATGGCAATGCTATTATGCAGTCATATAACTTTGACAAGAGGGATACTATGTGGATTTTCTCACACACCGGTATAAACAATGTGAATATCGATGTTGCTCTAAAAGCAAAAGAATTAGGGATGAAAGTTATTGTTTTCGGCTCTGCAAAAGAGACAGAAGGGAAGAAGACAAGACACTCTTGCGGAAAAACACTATTTGAAATCGCAGATTTAGTCGTTGACTCTTGTGCCCCATTAGTGGATGCAAGTGTCCCATTAAAGAATCATCAGGACAAAGTTGGTCCCGTCTCCACCATGGCATTTATTACATTGGTTTGGATGACAGTGACCACTGTTGCTGAAATTTTAGCTGAAAGAGGAGTGAAACTCTACATTCACCCCTCACATAATATCCCCGGAGATACCACAGCTCACCAGAGACTTGACGAGTGTATCGCAGTTTATAAAGAGAGGGTAGCGGGTATATAATATCTCTATTAAATTATTGTTTTGCATAATTTTTGTACCTTTGCGGGCTATGCAAAGTAATATTTTTAGGATAGTACTGATTATCAGCCTTATCTGTTTCACACGGGTAGGATTGTTGCATGCTCAGGAACCACCTGATACCCTTAAGGTTCAGGATACGACAGCAATTGCTCATTCAGATACCATACCTAAAAAAGTTATTACCGCCAAGGAGCGGAAAAGGATGGAGCGAGATAGCATCCGTGCACATAATGACAGTATCCGAATTGCCACCCCCCGTATCCTTAAATCATACATTGTTCCTGATTCAATACGTTATAAAAGAATACTGGTTTGGAATAGCGATAAACATTTCAATAAAATCTCTTTTAAGGAGTTAGATACCACGGCAAATTCATGGTTCACAGAGTACCCCTTTTTCAAAGAGGATATTAATGCCAATTACCTCGGCATAGTCGGTTCTGCCACACAAAACCATAACTTTTTCAAAAGAAAGGAGAGTGAATACTTCTCATATTTCACCCCATACCTCACATACTCCCACACCACGGACAATATGCCGTTCTACAACACTAAAAGTGCATATACGGAACTCGCATATTGGGGAACCCTCTTCGCCTATAAAGACAAGGAGGAGGCAAGCATTAAATTCCTTCATACCCAGAATATAACCCCCTCTTTAAACTTTAGCTTTTTATACCAAAAGTACGGAGCAAAGGGGCTCCTTCAGAACGAAGGGACAGACACCCGCACCACTGCACTAACTTTCAATAATTTAGGCGAGAGATACATAATGCATGGAGGGTTTATTCGCAATACTGTAAAGAGGAGTGAAAACGGAGGAGTCTCTAACCCCAAAGAGATTACAGATACTATAGTGGATGCAAAGACCATCTCTACCATTTTAACAGAGGCAAACAACAAACTAGCACGGAGCACTTTCTTTATAAATCATTCATATAGTATCCCTTTTAATTTCTTTCGGAAAAAAGATACCCTTGCAATAGGAGAAGGGACTATTGCTTTCTTAGGCCACTACGGAGAGTACTCTACATACTCCAAATGCTATGCTGATAAAATAGCTATTACAGATAAACAAGCAAGAGATTTTTACAATAACACCTTCTATATTAATAACACTTCAAGTGCAGACTCTCTTCACATGACCAATTTTGACAATAGGTTTTTTATCAGACTCCAGCCTTGGGCAAGTGATGCAATTATCTCTAAAATAGAGGGGGGGCTCGGTTACCAACTCCTCTCCTATTATAACTTTGATCTCTCCTCATACTTAACAGGAAATAAAAACAAGAATCTAAATAATCTATACATATATGCCGGAGCATCGGGACAATTGAAAAAATATTTCTCTTGGGATGCCTTCGGCAAGTACCAATATTCGGGGTATTATCAAAACGATTTCCTTCTAAATGCAAAAGCAACATTTGCATTCTATCCTTTTAAAAAGACCAAAGAAGGGATCTATCTTACCGCTGCTTTTAAGACCTCGCTTCAAAGACCTGACTGGTATGATAATAATTACTTCTCAAACCACTATGCTTGGAGTAATAACTTTGATAAAGTCTCTAAAACCTCTTTGGAGGGGAATCTCTCCATTCCACACTGGAAAACATCAGCATTCTTCGGTTATTCTCTTATAAGTGGATACACGTACTACGATACCACATCTGTAATTCGTCAGGATCCTGATATTATAAATGTTATGAGTGCATACCTTAAGAAAGATTTAAAGGTATGGATGTTACACTTCGATCACCAGGCGCTTTTCCAACTCTCTTCAAAGCCCTCGGTACTGCAGCTGCCGCTGCTCTCTCTCAATCTTAGATATTATTTAGAATTTCCGGTGGTAAAGGGGGTTATGACCATGCAGTTAGGAGCCTCTGCCACTTTCAATACCCTTTACTTCGCACCTGCTTATAATCCGGCACTTGGAGTCTTTCACCTCCAAGAGAGAGAGAAACTCGGCAACGCCCCTTACATAGATGTCTTTGCAAACATCCAATGGAAGAGGGCTTCTATTTTTGTTAAATATACTAACGCAACACTTGGTTGGCCTAACGGAGATTACTTCTCGACATATCGATACATCAGACCTCAAAGAGGATTAAAATTCGGTATCCATTGGCCATTTTATGTACATTAAATAATGGGACGAAAATCAAAATTAATTATAGCATTCTTTATTATATCCATTGCATTCCTTTTATTCAGACAATGCCCGAGAACAGAGACAGGTAGAAGATATTTCCTTGATAACGACACATTAAACGCCGCAATAGGAATTAATCCAAAAATGTTTACCCAGAAAGGGGACCCTATTGGGTTTAATTATACCCTCTTAGGGCAATATGCGGAGTGCCAGGGGTGCAAAATCTCTATTGACCCCCCTTTTTCAGATGAAAATTATTGGGAGATGTTAATAAATAAAGAGATAGATGTTTTAGTCATTGACAATATAAATGACTCTATACCTACCAAATACGCCGATGAGGTCAGAGAGAGCATCCCTATTAATCAAACATCAGTCTGGGTAGTAAGGAATAATGATAAAAAACTCCTTAGGAATATAAATTTATGGCTCTCCCACTCAATGCAGAAGGGGGAGTATGAAACTCTCTCCAAGCGTTTTTTCAGATCATACAAGACCAAAAAGAACTTAGAAAACAGTACTAAAACGGATGTTATCTCCCCTTACGACCTCCTGATAAAGAAACATAGTGCGATTTTAGGGTGGGACTGGAGACTTCTTGCTGCTATTATATACGAAGAATCAAACTTCTCTATGGGGGCACAATCCCCGAGGGGGGCAGTAGGACTTATGCAGATTAAAGAGTCCACAGCAATACATTATGGAGTCAGCGATGTCTTTAATCCTGATAACAATATAAAGGCAGGAGTTCTGCACCTTAGGTACCTTCAAAAAATCTTCTTAGAAGAGGGGATGGATTCGGCAAATGTGGTAAAATTCACCTTAGCAGCATATAATGCAGGGGAAGGGAGAATAGAGGACTGCTTGAACTTTGCAGTTTCACTTGGGAAAAACCATAGAGACTGGGAGAGCGTTTCAAATATCATCCCTCTAATGAATGAGAGTGCATATTATAAATCTGAAATCTTAAAGTGCGGTAAATTCAAAGGGGCAGAGACAGTTAACTATGTTGATGATGTGCTCGAAAAATACGACGAGTATCTTAAAATAGTTAAACATTAATCCATTTTAATAGTCTTATCGGGAGAGACCCCTGCTATAAAAAGAGATGGAATCAACATCAAAAGCATCATTACCACGAAACAGGCAACATTAAGGAGAATCAGTGTAGTGAAATCGAGATTGATGGGGAGATAATCCACGAAGTAATTGACAGGATTTAATTTAAAGAGTTTAAGTTTATCTTGTACCACACAGATAACTAAAGCAATAGCATTCCCCATAAGGAGCCCTTTAATAACTATAAAAGAGGCTCTCGACAAGAAAATTCTCCCTATTGCAGAGTTCCTCATCCCTAATGCTTTCAATACCCCTATCATGGAAATCTTCTCAAAAAGTATAATGAGAAGTCCGGAAATCATATTAAAACCTGCCACCACAGTCATTAATATAAGAATCACCAAAACATTCAAGTCAAGCAGATCGAGCCAGTCAAAAAGGTGAGGATAAATATCCCTAATCTCCTTTACCACAACTGAGCTCTCATCATCGCCACTCTTCTCGAAGATGATATCATCCACCCTATCAACTATTTTCTTATTATATGAACCCGATTTTAATGCCACTTCTAATCCTGACACCTCATCTTCTCCCCACCCACTAAGTCTCTGAATCACTCTTAGATCTGCCACCATTAACATTTTATCTATCTCTTCAAGCTGAACCCCATATAGTCCTGTAATTTTAAATGTCCTGACCTTAACTTTACTATCTATAAAATAAGCAATAATGATATATTCCACCTAATAAACAAGAGCATTAGCAAATCTCCCTGAAATAAGCAACTCTTAACTCCCCATCTCACTTTAAAAATCCGGCAATCTCCCCTTGATTAAGTGCTTTTCGAAAAACTTCATACTATAGAGAGAGTCAACGCCTTTGAAAAGCACCCCCTGAACATTCTCATCAGTTTTTAACATCCCCGGCTTATAGGCAACCCCCTCCACAGAGGCTACTTCGTCCATCTTTTTAATCTCATCCAGATAAGAGAGTTTTCTACTAATAGGGTATCTGTCGTTTGTAATATCCTGACCAGGAGCCGTAAGG
>CAZXOP010000137.1:0-4787 GCA_964642235.1 uncultured Muribaculaceae bacterium | reverse complement strand
GGTGAGTTTAAACGGAAGTTTAACTTATGTGAGTTGTATCGTTCCTTTGTTTTTGTCCCTCGAGCTATGTCGAAACTAATGAAAAACAACAAAACTAAATTAGTGGATAAACATTTCATAGAGCGTATTCAATTAGCTGTAACAGAAGTGAATGGCTGTGCAGCATGCTCATATCAACATACCAAAATGGCTTTACAGCAGGGTATGAGTAATGAGGAGATAAGGAGTTTTCTAGGTGGAGAAGATGATTTTATAAAGCCTGAAGAGGCTAGGGGAATTATGTTTGCACAACACTTTGCCGATTCTACAGGATTTCCCAAAAAATATGCTTATGACTCTATCGTAGAGGAGTATGGTAAAGAAAAAGCACGTATTATACTATCGGCAGCGCAGGTGATGATTGCCGGGAATATGTACGGAATACCTTATAGTGCGTATTCGTCAAGATTACGTGGGAAGCCATATAGAGATAGCTCACTATCATATGAACTCTCGATGCTTTTCTTTGGTATGTTATCCCTTCCACTCGCCCTTTTACATGGGTGCTGTAGGGGGTTAGTTGGTTTGCCAAATGAGAGGTTTGATAAGAGTATGAATGATGAGTAGCTGCTAAAATGAAATAAATTACTAATTCGCAATTTGAACTCAATATGGATAAAATAGCGCTTATTACGGGAGCTACAGCCGGTTTTGGAAAAATAGTAGCAGAGGCCCTTGCTAAGGAGGGATATAATTTAATTATTACAGGAAGAAGGGAGAAGAGGTTGGCAGAATATGCCCCTGAACTTGAAAAGCATGGGGTGAAAGTCCTACCGATTAGTTTCGATGTCAGGCATTTTGATGAGGTGGAGAAATATCTCTTAAATCTCCCTAAAGAGTGGAGAAATATCACACTCTTAATTAACAATGCAGGTCTTGCAGTGGGACTAAATCCCATTCATGATGGGGTAGTGGATGACTGGGAGAGGATGATCGATACTAATGTAAAGGGATTGCTCTATGTCTCTAAAATAGTCTCTAAACTAATGATTGAGAATAACAGGGGAGGGCATATTATAAATATAGGGTCTATTGCAGGGAAAGAGGTTTACCCTAATGGAAATGTCTATTGTGCCACAAAACATGCTGTAGATGCAATAACCAAAGGGCAGAGGATGGAACTTCTCCCTTATGGAATCAGGGTCACCCAAATCTGCCCCGGTGCAGCCGAAACAGAGTTCTCTGAGGTTCGTTTTAAGGGAGATACTGAAAGAGCAGCAAATGTTTATAAAGGGTATGAAGCACTGACTGCCCAAGATATAGCAGAGGCGATTATGTTTGTCATAAATCGCCCCCCGCATGTTAATATAAATGATTTGGTAATAATGCCTACTGCTCAGGCAACGACCACACTTTTTAATAAGAAATAGGGTTATTTAACCCACCCTGCTCTCTTTACTATCTCATCTATCTTCCATACTTTGTCCCAAAGGGAGATGTCAGTTCTATTTTCAAAGAATATTACAGTTAGGTCAGAATCGGGAAATCTTCCTGCATAACTCTGATAACCACCATTGTGTCCTGTATGATAGACCCTCTTGGTAAAATCAGGATTCTCCTCTATAAACCACCCATAACCATAGTAGGTAAAGGGACGATTCTGATATTTGGAAAATGAGGATTCAGAGGTGGAGATCTTTGGAGTATGTGCAAGTTCTAACGAGGCTTTGGAGATAAGTATATTGTTTTTCAGTGCTTTAACCCATTTTGCATACTCATGGGTAGAGGTATATAGTCCTCCATCAGCTTTGGTTGCGAAAAATGTCTCCTCCCCATAGTCATACTCTCTAAACTTACCATAAACTTTTGCATTTGCCTTCTCCCTTTCGGCTGCAGCAATCGATTCAGGAGACTTATCAGTTTCAGCGGATAGATTTGCAATACTTTCATCTACCGGTATATAACCATGGGACATATTTGGAATAACCTCATCCGGAGCGAAATAAACAGCATTTTCCATTCCGGCAGGTTTGAAAATATTCTCTTTCATATATTCTTCGAATGGGATACCGGATGCTTTTTCTATAATGGTATAAAAAAGCTGGTAGGTCGGGTTCATATATTCGTAATACTCACCCGGTTGGAAGTTAAGTTTGTCAAGATTTTCCATATAAGAGTAGGAACTCACATCTGAAGAGTATAACATAAACTCCCTATTGCTCCTATCCCTGGCATCAGGAATACCGGAAGTATGGGAGAGGAGGTGTCTAATGGTAATCGTTTCAAAGAAATCTGCCTTAAAATTAGGGAAGAATTTCTTTACATTATCATCTAATGAGAGTAACCCCTCTTCCGCAAGCTTGAGAATAGCCACAGCTGCAAATTGTTTAGAAATGGAGGCAATACAGAAATTGGTATTTCCGTCTATAGTGGTGCTGTCATCGTAATTAGATACTCCAAATCCTTTATCATACAACACCTTCTCCCCTTTTAAAATAAGTACTGCAGCTCCCGGTTCACCTTCGGCATATAATGAATTAAAAAGTGAATCTATTTCTGCAATAGCTGTGATCTCTTTTTGTCTATTTTGGCACCCCATGGTAATAAAAATTGCTAAGGTTATAAATAATAAATTCTTCATAATTATATTAAACTTTTAATGTAAGTATTAAGTGTTAATCTAAGTAAATTCAATGTATTAGATGAGAACCTTTCAATGTTCCTTTCGCGGTCACTATTGAACTTCAGAAGCTTTGAAACAATGCACTCTTTTTGATTTTTCGAGTCCCAATATGCTACCGCAATCCAAACCATCCCAACAGGTTTTTCGGGAGTTCCACCTCCGGGTCCTGCAATACCCGTAGTAGCTACGGAGAGGTCAGTTTTCATAACTTTGCGTACCCCTGAAGCCATTGCCTCCACGCACTCTCTGCTAACTGCCCCGTGGTCAATTAGAACCTGCTCAGGGACCCCAAGAATAGAGGTTTTTATCCTATTGTCATAAGAGGTAACTGAACCCATGAAATATTTAGAAGAACCTGGCACTGAAGTTATTAATGAGGCTATTTTCCCACCTGTACAGGACTCGGCAGCCGAGAGGGTAAGATTATTATTGGAGAGTAGTCTTCCAATAACCTTTTGTAAGGTATCTTCCCCCTCGCCATAGATTGCATCTCCTAACAGGGGTCTTAACTTTATAAATTCCTCATCTATTTTCCTTATCTCTTCACTCTTTTCCCCTCCGTATGTGGATAAACGGAGTCTTACTCCAATAGTTGGATTAGGGAGGTATGCCAATTTAATATCACTCGGGAGGGCATCTTCCCATTTTTCAATCATCTTCGCAAGGGTAGATTCGGGGATGCCGAAAGTAACGAGAGTCTTATGATGTATATCGTCAAGTATAAAATGCTCTTTAATATCCTTAATAATGTCGGGAATAGCACCAATGGCTTCAAAAGGGACCCCCGGTAGGGAGTAGAGTACAGGGTGATGGGGGAACCTCTCATCATTGAATTGGAAAACCATACATGGGGCAGTACCGAGTCTATTTATAATAACCTCACAACCGACCGGAACCAGTGCCTGAGCCCTATTTATATCGGATATCTCTACCCCTCTGGCAGAGAGGAGTTCATTTATGATTTTGAACTGTTCTTCATTTTCATAAAACTCAGTAGAGCCGAAAAGTTCAGCCAAAGCGTTTTTGGTAATATCATCTTTCGTAGGACCGAGCCCACCTGTTACCACCACGACATCGTGACCCTTTAAACAGCTTGTAAGGTTAGAAATTATATCGTTTTTATCATCGGATATTGAGCACATATACTGTACTTTAACACCGATTATATTAAGTTCTTTCGAGATATTAGAGGAGTTGGTATCGACTATCTGGCCGATAAGAATTTCATCCCCAATCGTACAGATGGCAGCAGTTATCATGATATATGTTTAAGGATTTTCTTTACAAGCCCCGGACCTTTATATATAAATCCGGTATAGATCTGGATAAGGGAGGCTCCGGCATCAAGCATCTCTTTGGCTTGAGCAGGGGTCATAATGCCACCAACTCCGATAATAGGGAGGTTACCTTCAGTCCTTTCATGAATATAGCGAATCATCTCTATGCTCTTATTAAATAGAGGGGCCCCGCTAAGTCCCCCTTCTCCTATGGCCGAAATCTTTGATTTCTCGGTTTTTAGATTACTTCTATCGCGTGTGGTATTGGTTGCCACCACTCCATCTATCCCTGAGATTAAAATAAGGTCTATTATCTCATCGAGGTTTTCCTTAGGGAGATCCGGAGATAGTTTTAGCAGAATAGGGCGATAATCATCAAAATACCTTCTAAGAGTAAGTAAGGAGTCTATTATTTCGGATAGTGTCTCTATATCTTGGAGCTTGGTAAGATCCTTAACATTAGGGCAAGAGACATTTATTACGAAATAGTCAACAAAGTCATAAAGGAGAGAGAAGGACTTCTCATAATCTTTAACCGCATCTTGATTTCTGGTAGCTGTCGCCTTGGAGATATTTCCACCTATTATAACTTTAGGGGGGTGCTTCTTAATATTATTTAAAGTATGCTTTACCCCTTGGTTATTTATCCCCATTCTATTTATTATTGCCTCATCATTTAATAGTCTGAATATACGAGGTTTAGCATTGCCCATTTGATGCTCTGGTGTAAGTGAGCCAATCTCTATAAAACCAAATCCTAAGTTTGCCAAGTCGTTATAGTAATCCCCATTTTTATCGAGTCCGGCGGCAAGTCCTACCGGGTTTTTAAAGGTAATTCCAAATACATC
>CAZXOP010000136.1:0-4797 GCA_964642235.1 uncultured Muribaculaceae bacterium | reverse complement strand
TCTTGGTTCTAACGCAGGTAGAAGTTCCCGATTTTTATTATAGGGTTTTAAATCTGCCATTGTCAGAGTTGCACATGAGGAGAGGAGGAGAATAAATCCTAATAAAGGTAAAAATTTTCTCATAAGATCTTATTTAATCATTATTCATCTGTGGAATATCCACACTGTTTTGGAAATCTCCTATCAAATAACGACTGAAATAATCAGCCATCCTCCAGAAGAAGTATTCATCCATGTTCCCAAATCCGTGTCTCTGTCCGGGTAGATAGAGCATTTCGAAACGTTTATTGGCTTTGATGAGGGCATTAATAACTCTTGTGGTATTGCCGGGGTGAACATTGTCATCAATATCTCCATGGACGAGCAGCAGTCTCCCTTTTAGGTTCCCTGCAAGTTCCTGATTTGTTTTTATGCTGTAATTGAAAGTTGTGTCCCCTTTCTCTGAGATTTTTTCAAGGATTCCATGGTGCTGTTCACTCCACCAACGGTTGTAAATCCTATTGTCATGATTCCCTGCACAAGAGACAGCCACCTTGTAAAAATCAGGGTAGGTCAATATAGCAGCAGTGGACATAAATCCCCCACCGGAGTGCCCGTGGATACCCACTTTGTTTCCATCTATAAATTTATATCTTGCAGCAAGTTGTTGAACAGCCACTTTTTGGTCTTCAAGTCCGTAATCCCTTAAGTTCCCATAACCAAAGTTATGATACCATTTAGAGCGATTAGGGTGTCCTCCGCGGTTCCCCACGGTTATTACGACAAAGCCGAGTTGTGCAAGACGGTCAACGCGATTCATCCCTCTGCTCCAAACATAATTGGTAGCCTCTGTTTGAGGACCCGGATAGACATACTCTATTATCGGATATGCTTTGGTGGAGTCAAAGTCAAAAGGTTTGTACATTACTCCGTAAAGATCTGTAATTCCATCTGCTGCTTTAACTTTGAAAGGCTCAGGGAATTTATACCCGGCAGCTAAAAGCTGGCTGAAATCAGAGGTCTCAAGTTCCATTATTTTACGCCCCATATTGTCATAAAGGGTGTTGGCAGGAGGGGTATTAACTCTCGAATAGGCAGATACGAAGAACTTTGCATCGTCAGGCATACTTACTCTATGATCGAAATCACCGGGGTTAAGTAACTTAAGATTTGAGCCGTCAAAGTTAACTCTGTAAAGATGTTGATAATAAGGGTTTAATGTCTTATCATAGCCACATGCTAAGAAATAAATTACTCTTGCAGTCTCATCTATCTGTACTATGTTTTCGACATGGAATCCCCCATTGGTAATGGCGTTTTTAAGCTTTCCTGCTGAGTCATAGAGGTAAAGATGTGCCCATCCATTCCTTTCAGACCACCAAATAAGCTCTTTTCCGGAGTTTACTACTTTTAGATTTCTGGTCTCCACATAAGTATTAAGCCTCTCTTCAATAACCACCTTTGCACTATCTTCAGCTATATTAACCGTGCAGACATCAACTCTCTTTAGGTCGCGGCTCGTTCTGGTAATATAGAAAAGTGAGTTATCCCCTTTCCATACAGAGGAGTTGTATTTAGAATAGACCCTCTCTTTAAAGGTGTAATCCTTAGAGAGGATATTTACTGACTGATCTTTGAAGGCATCAATTTTAATCTTTTTGCTACTCTTATCTTGCATATTGAAGAGCATAAGATAAGTTTTTGGACCGGGCTCTCCGGGCATCTGATATTTATAAGATTCAAGTTTTGGACGAGGTTCTGCCAGCGCATCGATTACCCATAACTCTTTAACTTTAGACATATCATATTTGCAGATAGCAAAGTTTTTTGAATCGGGTGACCAAAGGAGGTATGCTCCATAACGTTTGGTGCTGTCTCTCTCTTCTACTCCTCTGTAATCATCACCGCCGTAAGTGAAACTTCTGGTTCCATCGGTAGTTAGACGATTCTCTACGACTGTAGAGTCTTTATCATCTTCCATAAGTTTCCTTAAATTCTCCATATCTGTATAGTAAAGGTCATACCCTTTTATATATACCACATAACTACTATCGGGGGAGATAGAAGCCCAGCCTGGGAAATCCTTCTTCTCTTCGCGGTCTGATACATCTGTTAGTTTACCGGAGGCAATATCATATTCGAAATGAAAAAGTTTTTTCTCCATTTCAGGTTTTTTCTTAGGAGCCTCTTTTTTAGCAACATCCGTCTTAGTGCTGTCTGAAACCTCTTTTTTGGTGGTATCAACTACCTCTTTCTTCTTTTTCTCTTTTTTAGGTACCTCTAAGGTGCTTTGAATATCGAAGGTAAAAGTTTTATCATCTTTTAACTTTAGTTTCCTCATAGGGAGATGTTGAGCATCAAAAGGGTCTTTGGTTATCTCGGTAATCTCCATAGCTAATTTTTCGAGGTCGAAAATAAGCTTTTTGGTCTTTAGAACAGGGTCAACCATATAGTAGTTAGTCCCTTGAGAGTCTTGCCATTCATACCAGAATTTATTGGAATTTTCAAACCAATTGGCCCTGATATTAGTAGAATAGACCATACGATTGATTTTCTTAGGGGAGAATCGCTCTGCCTGGTCATAGTTTGCGGAAGTGACAGGGGTCTGCTGTGCTAAAAGCGCAGAGAAGCTTATCAAAGCTAAAGTCAGTGTAAGGAAAAATTGTTTTCTCATATTTATTCTGTTTTTATAATTATTTCTTCCATTCGCCTACCTCCATATCATAGATGTTACCATCATCTATTCTAAATCTAATGGCGGTTCTTACGATATGAAACCCATAAGTGCCTGCGGCTCCAGGGTTTATGGTAAGCATGTTATATTTAGGGTCGTTAATTACTTTTAGTATATGTGAGTGTCCGCACACAAATATATCGGGTCTATGTGCCTCTATAAGCTGAAGAGCTTTAATGTCATATCTCCCGGGGTATCCTCCGATGTGCATCATTAGCACCTTTTTCCCACCACACTCAAATAGCTGTATATATGGGTGACGAGAACGAATAGGAGTCCCATCGCAATTCCCATAAACCCCTTTTAATGGTTTTAAGGAAGCGATTGCCTCAGATGTAGCGAGGTCGCCGAAATCCCCGGCGTGCCATATTTCATCTACAGGTTTGAAAAATCCACTTAATTTTTCATCAAAACAACAATGGGTATCTGACAATAATCCTATATATGGCATAGCTTTGCTTTATAGTTTTATTATAATCTTCTTACGATAAAGCCACATAGCCATAAGGGTGAATATGGTAACATATATCAGGGCGTAAAAAAGCGAGGCATATTCATTATCCCCGCCAAATATAGGAACACAACAGTTTCCATAAAACCACTTAGCGGCAGTCATTGTCTTATTGACCACTACTCCGTCCTGTATGACTTCATAATTCCATTTGATAACTCTTCCAAAAAGTTTGGCAAATACTGCTGCCATAACAAAGGCAAAGAGAGGATTCATCCCCATTGCCTTGAATGGAGTAAATACCTTCTCCTTTCCTTTTACGTCTATAAAATAGATAAAGAGAGCGAGCATCAGAATGCTCCAACCCCCCGCATAGAAGACATAAGAGGCGCTCCAGAGGGGTTTGTTAATGGGTATCCAAATGTTTAAAACAGAGCCCACTGCAAGTGAGATAAGCCCAATAGTATAAATCTTGGCTACTGCGTCTATTTTACTCTCTGTATTTCTGATTAATTGTCCTATAAGGTAACCAAGAAGAACTGTTCCTGCACCGGAGAGGGTGCCAAGTACCCCTTCAGGGTCAAATGGGATACCGAATCCTTTATAAACATGACTTTCTCCGAAGAGAGCAATATCTATTTTGCTGGTAATATTTCCTGCCAAGGTACTCCACTCTGCTCCTCCGAACACCCTCAGTATTAGAAAGTGAATTCCAAGGAGTGAGACTAAAGCAATCCCAATTTTCTTAGGTTTTTGGAGCCAAAGGGCAATAATACCCCCCACAATATAGCACAATGCAATTCTTTGGAGCACACCCATAATTCGGATATGTTTCAAGTACTCAAGGTAGTTCTCCCCAAATGAGAGCTCAGGCTGCAACGAAGTGGGGTAGAAAGGGAAAGCATTGAGTCCTAACCCTACTAAGAAGATAAGGAGACCTCTTTTAATTAATTTTTTCAGGGAAGTAGAGTTAAGTCCATCATTGTACTTAGCAAATGAGAAAGCCATTGCAGCCCCTACGCAAAAGAGGAAGAAGGGGAAAACGAGATCAGTGGGGGTGCAACCATTCCAAGCAGCGTGTCTTAGAGGGGGAAATATATGCCCCCAAGAGCCGGGATTATTTACGAGAATCATCCCTGCAACTGTCATCCCGCGAAGGACATCCAGTGCTACATATCTATTAGTTTTAGGCGTATCCATATTGCAAAGATAAAAATTCTTGTTATATTGCGTTCCAAAATTTACATCAATGAATAGATTTAAAAATAGTTTTTTAGCATTATCTTTATTCCTACTCTCTTTGGGGGTTTACGGGCAAGATTATTATCGGGAGTTCAAGGGAATGGACTCCCTACCGAACATCTCTAAATTAGTCTATAACTCCCCCTCTTCTGTGCAATGGTTAGATAATGAACAGATCTCTTATATGGTTTACACCCCTTCGGGGAAGGCATTTTATAAGGCAAATGTGGCCACAGGTGCGATCATCCCCTCTTCAGAGGAGCCCGCCAAAACACCCGACAATAAAAAAGAGGAGAAACCCCTCTCCGTTTTATCTCCGGATGGTAGAGTTGAGGCATTTATTAAGGATTCTAATGTTTGGGTAAGACTCTCTAATAAAGAGGTTAAGCAG
>CAZXOP010000135.1:0-4859 GCA_964642235.1 uncultured Muribaculaceae bacterium | reverse complement strand
TGAAATATTGTCCTACTATCTCTAATAAACGATAATAGGTTTCAGGGAATTCTATATTTATCTCCTCTTTTTTGGGTTTTTCCTCCCCTCTCAATGCTTCTTGAATTTTAGCCTCTAACTGTCTTACAGAAAGCTCCTTTTTAATAGTGAGATTACATAATTTAAGTTGCTCTTCCTGTTTTTCAAGGGAAAGAAGTGCCCTTGCGTGCCCCATACTCACTTTTCCAAGTCTAACTAAAGATTGAATTTCTGCCGGTAGTTTTAGCAGACGGAGGTAATTGGTAATGGTGGTTCTTTTTTTACCAACTCTCTCAGCCATAGCCTCCTGTGTAAGGTTACACTCCTCTATAAGTCTGCGAAAACTAATAGCTATTTCGATGGCATCTAAATCTTCTCTCTGAATATTCTCCACTATAGCCATCTCTAACATCCCTTGGTCATCAGCTTTTCTAATATATGCCGGGATGGTGGTCAATCCTGCTTTTAGCGCAGCCCTATAACGTCTTTCTCCACTTATTATCTGATATTTGGAACCTATGCTCCTTACAGTAATAGGCTGAATAAGACCAAGTAGCTTAATGGAGTCAGTAAGCTCTTGTAGCCCCTCTTCATCAAATGAAGTACGGGGTTGGTAAGGATTAGGAGTTATTTTGTCTAATGGAATTTCGGAAATGGCAGTCGGATTCACTCCGCTTGTAGAGCCGGAGGCTTGTGCATTGTCATAAGCTAATTTCTCCAAAGGAGAGAGTGTTCTTGCTCCCCCTTCGTATTCAGCAAATCTCTCCTCTTTTTTTAGAGGTTCTGCATCTGATATTAGAGCACTTAATCCTTTGCCTAAAGCTGACTTTTTTGTTGTCATATTCCGATTTATGAGTTCTTTTTAATAATCTCTTTAGCAAGATTTAGGTAATTGTTTGTCCCTGTGGAGACTGCATCATATAAAACGGCAGGCTTCCCATGTGAAGGGGCTTCGCTCAATCTGACATTTCTCTGAATAATGGTATTGAAGACCATGTCTGAAAAATGGTGTCTTACCTCCTCTACGACTTGATTTGCAAGCCTTAACCTTCCGTCAAACATAGTTAGCAAGAAGCCCTCTATTTGGAGGGATGTATTTAATCTATTCTGTACTAATTTTATGGTGTTTAATAGTTTCCCAAGCCCTTCAAGAGCAAAGAACTCACACTGTACAGGTATTATAACGGAATTTGCCGCTGTCAGAGAATTAATGGTAATTAAACCTAATGAGGGTGAACAGTCTATGATGATATAATCATAGTCATCTACTACAGATTTAAGAGCATTCTTAAAGATCATCTCCCTATCTTCCAAGTTCAACATCTCTATTTCAGCTCCGACTAAATTTATATGAGAGGGGACAAGCTTTAAATCTATAATCTCTGTATCTAAAATCACATCCTTAAATGTGTGCATTCCGATTAGAACCTCATAGAGAGTTCGCATCGAGGTAGAGTCAGGATCAAAGTCGAGTCCGGAGGTGGTGTTGGCTTGAGGATCAGCGTCTATTAATAGAGTTTTTTTCTCCATAACTGCCAGAGAGGCAGCCAAATTTATCGCCGTAGTCGTTTTACCTACGCCCCCCTTCTGATTAGCTATTGCAATGACTTTTCCCATAAATATTAATTATCGATTATCCCACTAATCGGCAAATTTATAAAATCTTTTCTTCAAAAAAGATATTTATGTTAGTTTTGTGGTCAAATTTGAAAAAAAGATGAAAGATTCCCGATGGATGGTGATTGCTAATCCGGAAGCCGGTAGCGGTAAAGTCGCAAAAGACTGGACTATTATCGCCGAACTTCTCAAGGAAAAAGGTGTCTCCTTTGATTATCTTTTCACTGAGCATAAGTATCATACGATAGAGCTTATGAATGCCTCTATTAAAAAAGGGTATAGAAATTTTATTGCATTAGGTGGAGATGGCACGATTCACGAAGTTATTAACGGAATCTTTTTTCAGAAAGATGTTCCACACGATGAGATGACTCTTGCAGTTATCCCTGCCGGCTCAGGAAATGACTGGATTAAAACTTTTAATATATCTGAGGGGTATAGAGATGCAATATCAGCTATTGCTGCAGGGAATACCATCAAACAAGATGTCGCAAAGATTGATATTGTGGATTCTATGGTAGAGCATACCCGCTATATGGTAAATGCTCTGGGTGTCGGTTATGATGCATTGACCTGCCTCTACTGTAATAAAGCAAAGGAGTCCGGGAAGGAGGGTAAGTCTCTCTATATTCGTGCAGCTATTAAGGCTTTTTTTATTCACCGCTCGAGATATTATAGTATTAAAGTGGATGGCAAACCTTTCTTTGAGGGGAAGGTCTTCTCTATTTCACTTGGCAATGGTAGGTTTACGGGGGGTGGAATGCAACAGACCCCTGATGCAGTAGTGGATGATGGTCTGATTAACCTATTGGTGATTCCCAAAACCCCTAAAATCAAAATCATCTTCCATTTTCCAAAACTTTTCAAAGGTAATATCTATAAAGTTAAGGAGCTTCAGTATGTTAAAGGGAGACAATTCGAGATTCACTCTACCCCTGATGATAGGGTGGAGATAGATGGGGAGGTTCTCGGTTATACTCCATTGAAACTTGAAATTATCCCTAAAGCAATTAATGTTATAGTAGGAGAGAGCTTTAAACGGGATCTACATCTATAATTACTTCTATTTCAAGCTTTTCTATTTTCTTTAATAATGATTCTTTTATGAATGGGAGTTTCTGATTCCTATTTAATTTAATTCTGAAAAGCGATATATATTCACCCTGTGTTCTATCTATCGGAGGGGCAATAGGTCCCAGATAATTAGTTATTCCTACCGAACGGATAATATTCTCAACCTCTTTACACCTTTTAGAGAGCCTCTCTTTATAGCGATCTTTTATAGTTATCTCTATCAGACGAAGGTATGGGGGGTAGTCAAACTCTTTTCTCTCCTCTAAAAGCGAGGGGGTATCGGTGGTATTAAATATTGGGTGGTCCGGTTGTGAGGTCTGGATTATAAGTTTTCCTTTTTTCTCTCTTCTCCCTGAGCGTCCTTTTAACTGAGTTAAGAGCCTTACCCCTTTTTCGTCCCCCCTGAAATCATTTACAGCAAGGAGACTCTCTGCAGAAATTATCGCAGTTAATGTGAGGTTTCCAAAGTCAAATCCCTTGGTTATCATCTGGGTCCCTACCAAAATATCTATTTTCCCTTTGGCAAAGTCTTTTAATATCTTCTCCTCTTCGCTCTTGCTTTTGGCGGTATCTGCATCGTACCTCGCAATAACTGCCTCCGGAAACAATTCCCCTAACTCCTCCTCTAATTTTTCAGTTCCTGCCCCCAAGGGCAATAGTGCTTCAGCACCACAAGAGGGGCATTTACCCACGATTTTCCCTTCCTGCTCCCCATTTTCGAAAGTGTGCGGGGGGTGAATTTTAATACAATAGCCACAATAGTGGCAGCTCAGGGTGTTATTGAACTTGTGGTAGGTAAGATTTATATTGCAATGGGTGCATTTGGGAATCTCTCCGCACTCGGAGCATTGGACTAAAGGGGAATAAGCACGCCGAGAGCGGAAAATAATGGTCTGTTCTTTATTGTTCAGACGCTCCTCTATCTCCTTTAGAAGTATTTTGGAGAAGGAACCTTTTATTGCCCTCTTTTTTCGCTCTTTTATCATATCGACTATCTCCACATCGGGGTCTTGTGAGGAGAAGAAACGCTCATTTAGTATAACCTCGGCATATTTTCCAATCTTTACATTGTAAATGGTTTCATAAGAGGGAGTTGCTGAGCCAAGAAGTACATTTGCTCTTTTTATTTGGGCTAGAATCAAGGCAGCATCTCGTCCATTATATCTTGGGGAGGGGTCGCTCTGTTTATAGGAGTTATCGTGTTCTTCATCGACTATTATTAGTCCAAGATTCTTGATAGGGAGAAAAAGTGCTGACCTAAGACCGAGAATAAGATATGGGGAGTTACTATTGTTCTCGGAAGAGAGCTCTGCGATTATCTCTTTTCTTTTGGCAATGCTCTGTCGAGAGTGATATACGAGTAGTTTTTCGCCGAATATTTTCTCAAGTCTATGGCTTAACTGGCGGCTTACTGCTACTTCAGGGAGAAGGTAGAGTACATTCTGACCTTTTTCTAAGTATTTGTTTATTAGATGTATATATACCTCTGTTTTACCTGAGCCGGTTATGCCGTTGAGTAGAACTGTTTTATTCTTTTTATGGAGAGATATTATCTCTTCGAGTGCATTTTGCTGGAGTTCTGTAAGGGGATATGGGTGGGTCTTTTTGCTTTCGTGTACTTCTTTTTCTTCAACCTTTTTTGGACGTTTCACCCTTAGGCTATAAGGGAAGGCTGCCTTGTAAACCTCGCCCACGGTACACATATAGTATTTGGCAATCTCCCTCCAAAACTTTATCTCATCTCTATCTACTATTGGAATATGTTCGTCAACTGCTGAGATTGGACGTACCTTTTTAGGGTCGTAGTCTGATATATCATTAATCTCCTCGACCACTGATGGGTAATTTTTCCCTTTTATCGGGGCTTGTACCGTACTGCCGATAGAGACCTTCTCTTCGAGCTCTGCAGGGATGGAATAAGTTACTTTGTCGCTGAATTTCAGCGGCATTATAACATTCGCATATTTTGTTTTTTTAATCTCCATTTTGGCAATAAGGGTTCCTCTTCTTGTGCGAAGTTACGAAGATTCGAGAGACTAAGAAATAAAAATTTGGGGATTAAAAAATTATCTCTATTTTTGCAGTCCCTAAAAAGAATGGTGCCATAGCTCAGTTGGTAGAGCAAAGGACTGAAAATCCTTGTGTCCCCG
>CAZXOP010000134.1:0-4889 GCA_964642235.1 uncultured Muribaculaceae bacterium | reverse complement strand
CAACAATTATTTACGCACTATTACTTTTGTTCCTGTTTGGTTGTGATTCTAATCAGAAGAAAGAGACAGAAATCTCCAATTACGACAAACTATATCAGTTGCTATTAACCGCAAAACCTAATGTTGCGGCAAAAGCAGATTCCACCCTTTTAATTTTAGAACAGACCAAATCCCTGATAAATTCGGGGATAAAGAAGTATGAGTATGGATACTATATTAAAAAGGGGATATATTTTTGGACCATTGGTCAAACAGACAGCTCTATTTTTTACCATAGAAAAGTCGCCAAACTGCAGCCCGATACCTCCAATTTTCATGTTATTTCTGATGCGCTAAGTAATTGTGGGATCGCATATATTGTTTCGGGGCAGTTGGATAGTGCACAATATTACATCGACAAACTGCTTAAACTTGAAACAGATAGGGATAATAAGAAAGGGATAGCATCAGCAAATTATTATCTTAGTGCAATAAACATAGAAAAAGGGCTCTATAGTAAAGCTCTTGAGAATCAGATGGTTTCAATAAAAAATATTGAGGAGACTAAAGATACTTCCAGACTAATAGATAACTATAACTCGTTAGGAGTAATTTATTATAAGCAAAAAATGTATAAAGAGGCTAAAACGGCATACATGAAAGCTGCAGATCTCTGCAATGCCTCTAATGAATACATTTCTTATTCTCCAGTATGCAATAACCTTTATAATGTTTACAACATAGAGTCTAAATACGATTCGGCAGCATTTTACTTAAACTCAGCACTAAGTAAAGTCAACAAAAAAAGTGTCAGGACTTATGGGACATTGCTGATTAATAAAGGGATGATATTTCTTGAAAAGAAGCAAGTGGACAGTGCAGAGTTTTATATAAGACAGGCTCTCAACCTCCCCAATGCCAAAAACGTAATTAATAATTTCATATTCGATAAAAATTTAGGATTAATTAAAACACACAGAAAAGAGTATGATTCAGCACAATACTTTTTAAATTCGGCTTTACAAAATGCTCAAAAGAAGAAGAACACTGATCGTATTGCGGATTGTTATAGGAGCATAGCTTTTCTCGATTCAGCACGAGGGGACTATAAATCTGCTTACATTAATCAAAAGAGATATAAAGTCTATTATGACTCCGTCTTTAATAATGAAAACCAAAAACGGATGGATATCCTAAAGATGGAGTATGAAGTAGAAAAGAAGGATTTCCAATTAAGAGAGTTGGATTTAAAAGCCCGACTTAATACTAAAACCATAAAAAATCAGACTATTGTAATAATATTAGGCTCTTTGCTGATAGTCGCACTTTTGCTGTTATCAGAGCTTAATAGAAGAACCAAGAAAAAAATAAAGAGTAAAAACCAGGAGATATTAAAACAAAACCAACAACTTAAAGAGTTAGTCAGTACAAAGGATAAGTTTTTCTCTATTATATCGCATGACCTGAGGAGCCCTTTCAACTCTTTATTATTGGCGTTGGATATATTGATTGACGATTATGGCTCACTATCAGAACCTGAGAAAAGGGAACTGTTAAAATCCCTCCGTCATACGAGTAAAGAGTCTTTTGACTTGTTAAATCTACTTTTAGAGTGGTCAAGGTCGCAGAGAGGCATGATAAAATGTAATCCTAAAAATATCCCCTGCCATAACATCATTCAAAAGTGTATCGAGATGGTATCAAGTCGGAGCGAACAAAAAGGGCAGACCATAATTAACCATGTTCCTAAAGATGCTATTGTTTTTGCCGATGACAAACTTTTAACGACCATTTTTAATAATTTGCTAAGCAATGCTGTTAAGTTCTCTAATATAGACGGGACTATTACTGTAGAGATGGAAGATAAGACTAACGAAGTAATTTTCTCTGTTACAGATAATGGAATCGGAATACCACAAGATAAAGCGGACAATATTTTCAATATCGACTCTGATTTTAAACGGAAAGGAACATCCAATGAGTCCGGCACCGGCTTAGGGTTGATTATAGTAAAAGAGTTTGTTTTGTTACACAAGGGGAGAACTTGGGTAAAATCGGCAGAGGGGATGGGGAGTGTTTTCTACTTCTCTCTTCCTAAACCTTAACTCTTAAGTTCAGACAGAAAAGGATTTTAACTCCTCGATATAGCGGCGGTCGTTGCTGAGTCGGGGGACTTTATTTTGTCCACCGATTTTTCCACGTTTCTCCATCCATCCATAGAAAGTCCCCTCCGGAACAGGAGTAATTTTCAGACGTGACATAGTGGCACTTCCGGTGCGTTTAGCTTCATAATCAGAATTTTGTACACAGATAGCCCTATCTAATATCTCAGCAAACGAGTCTATTAGTTCGAAGGCAGGGGATGGTTCTCCGCGCCTATATCCCGGAAACTCTATAACCCATTCGTGAGCCCCTTTCCTATCGTCATCCATAAAGATAGGAGCCACAGAGTAGTCGGAAATAACAATACCTGTCCTTTTACAAGCCTCCACAAGCGCCTTTTCAGCATTGCTAATCATTAACTCCTCCCCAAAAGCGTTGATGTAGAGCTGGGTTCTTCCGGTTATCCTTATTTTATGAGGGGCAAGAGAGGTAAATTCGACACAGTCCCCAATGAGATATCGCCAAAGCCCCCCATTAGTAGAGATTACCATGGCGTATTGTTCTCCAAGTTTTACCCCCTCCACATTATAGACATCGTCATAGTCCCCCTCCATAACCTTTTGGAATGAGTCCAATGGGATAAACTCATAGAAAACACCATTATCGAGAGTTAAAAGCATGGAGTTATCATCTTCCACATCTTGAAAAGCAAAATACCCTTCAGAAGCATTGTAGTTTTCTAAATAGTGCATTGAGTTAGAGGGGATAATTCGCCTAAACTGTGAACGGTAAGGTTCAAAAGAGGTACCCCCGTGCATAAAAAGCTCAAGATTAGGCCAGACATCGAGAATATTATCGGCATTACGGTATTCCAAAATCTTTCTCAATAACACTAAATTCCAGGAGGGAACCCCGGAGAAATTAGTTACATTTTCATTACAGCACTCCTCACATATTAGTTTTATCTTCTGCTCGAAGTCGGGAACCAGAGCGGTCTTTCTTTTTGGCACCCTTTTCAGTTCAGCGATTAATGGTGATTTCTTTAGCAGAACAGCGGAGAGGTCACCATTTATCGCCCCCTTATCACTTAGCTCGTCTAACTGAACACTTCCACCCAAGGTTAACGATTTCCCCGAAAAGAATTTGCTGTTGGGATAGGTATTAATATAAGTAGCTATCATTTTCCAAAAACCGGCATAATGACACCACCAAAGGTTAGCATGTGTGATAGGTATAAATTTGCTTTTATCTGAACTTGTCCCGCTCGATTTGGCAAACCATTTTACTTTTTGGTTCCAAAGCACATAGTCTTCCCCTGATCGAACTCTATCTATGTAAGGCTTTAGAGCATCATACTCACGGATAGGAACCCTCTTCTGAAACTCCTCAAAACTTCCAATCGAGCCAAATCCATGTTCCTGCCCGAAAGCAGTCTCCTTCCCATTCTTGATGAGATAGTCGAAGACTTTCTGTTGAAAATAGAAAGGATCTTTCCGACTCCTATCCATGTTTTTTAAGATAGGTTTTGAGATAGAAAGCAGGGATTTATTGATTAATGACATAATTGGTGAAGAATAACAAGCGATTTAATCTCAAATTTAAAGCCAAGATGATATTCTAAGTAGTTTAATAACGACTTTGCAAACAAATATCTCTCTTCCCCTTTTAGTGGGATAAGCATTGCCTCAGCAAATGGGAGAGAGAGAAGGGAGTTCAGCAGTGAAACCTCCTTAGAGGAGAAAGGGTTATAGTCGTCAAATGTAAACTCTCGTGGACGGAAACCGAGCTTTGAAATATATTGAGATAGGAAGTAGAGGTGGAAATTTGAAAAATTCTCCTCCTCCCTGTTCAAATCGAGGATACTCTTCTCTAAGAACTCATAGAGTTCCACATCACCTGAAGATTCGCGCAGGGTCCTATAGAGCACTTCAGATAGAAAAATGGCAATACTGTTTTTATAAATATTGCTCCGCAATGAGTTAAGGCGGTGTGCGGAGGAGAGCTCTTTTATATTCTTGAGGGTACTTTTCGGGGAGTGTGAGGTTTCGATTTCAAGGATGCTTAAAGGGTGCAGAATAGATGATGAGACCTCCTTCCTTTTTCCGAGCCCACGGAGAAGAAAACTCTCCTTTCCCCCCTCTGCCGTATATCCGTGTAGAATAATTCCGGAGTCCCCATATTTCGTGGTATGAATAAGTATCATCTTTGGGATTTTAGAAAATCAGAAAGGAGACGCATTGCAATACCTCTATGTGAAATTGAATTTTTTTGTTCCGGTGTGAGTTCTGAAAAGCAGAGATTGTACCCCTCGGGGCGGAAAACAGGGTCATATCCGAACCCTCCTTCCCCGGAAGGGGCGAGGGTTATTTCACCCTCCACTCTCCCTTCGAAGGTATATGTTTCTCCATCCAGTATCAGGGCAATAACACAACGAAAATGTGCGGAGCGGGGAGATTTGCCTCCGTTGGGACCCTTTGCAGGGAAAGATTTCATCTCGAAGAGCAACTTTTCCATATTGTCCTTAGAAGAGTGTTGTTCTCCTGCGTAGCGTGCAGAATAGACCCCCGGAGCTCCCCCAAGTGCATCCACCTCCAACCCTGTATCATCTGCGAAGCAGTTTTTCCCGGTACGGTCAAAAATGTACCGAGCCTTTTGAATTGCATTGCCCTGCAGAGTATCTGAAGTTTCGGGGATTTCCTCCAAAAGTCCGAGGTCGGCAGGAGTTTTGAGAATAAAATCTGAACCGAGAATCTGCCGAGCCTCCTCGAGCTTGTGTTTATTATTGGTTGCGAAAATGATTTCCATAC
>CAZXOP010000133.1:4167-4917 GCA_964642235.1 uncultured Muribaculaceae bacterium | reverse complement strand
AATAAACTGCTCGATAGCGAAAGACTCTATTATATTTTCGGTTATGTGTGTCATAAATATTCTATTTTATTATCTTAGAAATCCGACACTCCATGTATATAAGAACTTCTTTCTTTTTTTTCTATCTTTGGCAAATGAGTAAAAAGTTTTTCAATCGGAGTCATTTGAATCTCATCTTCTAACTGGATAGACAAACCATAAGAAGTTGCTAAAATGGGGAACAACAATGGATCTATTTTGGGATTTTTAATATATGGAATACCAAGTAGCTCCTTATTTATTGTTTTAACATCTGTAAACGGAGGTAGTTCAATCCTCATATTATTAAATATTGAACCTCCTCCACAATATACTATTGGCCTGTTTTTAAGCGCATCATACAATCTTCTTATTTCTAAATTACGGGCATCTTTTATAGTTAAGAACTCGTCATTAACTTGGCCGAGAATAACATTCCCCTCTTTTTTTAAGGAATCATGGTATTTAACAATTGAACTCTTAAAATCTTCGTCCAAACTATTAAAAATTTCATATACATCGGATTGAGTAAAAGTACTTTTATCTTTTTTATAATCCTCATATATATTATTAAGACCATAATACAATGATCGAACTGAATGAATATTAGGTAACTTTTTTTCACCAACAGTGAAAAAGGCGATATCAGTAGTACCACCACCTATATCAACAAGTAAGTGCATCCCTGTACCAATTATACCTTGCTGAGTCACTGACGACAATCCTGCAAAG
>CAZXOP010000133.1:0-4157 GCA_964642235.1 uncultured Muribaculaceae bacterium | reverse complement strand
AAAGGCCTCAGGGAGAACATTTATGCCATATTCTCTAACATCTTGCTCTGTATAATCGATAAAAAGTGTATTCTGCAATAGTTCTGTATATTGTGCATTAAGAAACTTTTCTAAGGTAACATACTTAGATAAAAGCTTATTTGCTGATATTAATATCTTAAAAGAGACCTTTCTTTTTTTCTCCTCATCATCTGATTTAACTGTATATGGAGCACCCATTTGCGTGTAAAAGTCACTCCCATACCTTTCTTTAAGTAAAAAAAGGACATAAGTTATATACCACACAGATATAACTTCTGGATCTATGCTATGTTCCCAATGCTGACGTTTAAACGATTCGATTTTAAAATATCTAAAAACCTGTTTACTATCTGTGTCGCCTTTTTCAGATTTTGCTAAAAAACAGATCTTTTCTCTTTTTTTCGTTTCTTCATTGTAGTTTCTCAACTTACGCTCGTATTCAGACTTAATAACTCTATTCTCTCTATCCCAACCTTGTAATCTTAAACTGTTCTCTTTTTCTATATTTTTACAATCTTCTTCCCATTGCTTTATTCGCTTCTCATATGCTCTCGGAAAAAGAGTCATCTTTATAATAGAAAAACCCCTTAAATCTGATATTTTAGGCTTTGCAGGAAAAAGTAACAACTCCGGCTCTTCTCGTAATATTAGTGTCGGCTTTTCAACTTCTGACAAAAACGCTTCTTTATAATCATCAACAAATCCATAACTAACAGTAGCGTCATTGTTAATCTGTACTACAGAAGGAAGGAAAACAGTTTTCTTACCATCAGGCTTCTTGAATTCGAAAAATTCGTAAATTTTTTGGGCAGGATTTGAAGCATCCTCAACACAAACCTTCGTTTGATGTGTACCAAAGTCTAAGCCGACTGTGTAACTCATAGTTAAAATATTTTAATTTGACTTAATGATATTAATATAGGCTCTTTGGCCTTAATAACACTATTGTTTATTCTCCTAATTGCTTCTTCCTTATCCTCCTCTGAATTCCTTAACTGACCTCTATGGGCAGGTAAAATTTTATTAATACCCTTTCGTTCTTCTTCCGAACTTGCACTAACGGCTTTAACCTCCAAATCAGTTATTGTTTGTTTTAATATTGTTAACTTATTGTTAAAGAACTCTTCTGTTCTTTCAACATGTAATGCTCTACTTGTTTCTAAACGCATTTCCTGATCTTTAACATAATCAGAATAAGTGTTATCTATAGCTTCTGCCAAGTCGCCTCTCATATTGTTAACAAAATCCTCGTTTAGTTGGAGTGGGGTTTGATTTACAGTTGCATACAATTGTGATTCGCCCAATAAACGCTCTGCAACATCTTTATTGTTAATAATAGTGCGTGATTGAACATCAAATATTATAGGAATTAGCAATTCGTTTTTGGTCTCTTTTTCGTACCATCTTTTAGTGAAAGAAATAGTATAGATAGCTAAAAAATACTCTCCACACTTTAATTCTGGTATATCAACAAGTCTCTCTTTATTTAAACCGAATTGGAAAGCAATAGTGTTACTTTTAGTATTATCCTTAAAATATTCTTTAGCAGCAATTATGAGTGGGTGGTAGGCATTAATAAATATTAAATTATGATTGTTATATGCAGTTTCTTGATTGAATGTTAATTCAATTTCCGTTATATCTCTTATCGAATTTATAAATTGTCGAAACAATAATTCAGTTTCCTGGTCATTATTTTTATTGTAGCTATTTAAAAAGTTTATCAAGTATGTTTTATTGGATAGTGGAAGACGGAGACAATATATATCTCCCCCTTTATCCTCCAAAACACATTCTGTCAAACACTTAAAAATAAGCGCCTTAACATAGTTATAAATTTCTTTTTCTGTTATATAACGGTGATTTTTCTGTATTTTATCTATTTCATCTCTAAAATATATATCGTTTGTAAGTGTATCTGTTAACCCCTCGTTTATCTGTTCGATATGTTGTTTTTCTATACAAATAGCTTTTTCTATATTTTCAATTTTCCTCGCTCTGTCGGCAGGGGATAATTCTTGACAAGCTAGTTCTTTCTCCAAATTTTTTATTTTTTCTTGCAGAGTAACATTTTCTGACTCTGTGTTGAAAATTGCTTCTAAGTCTCCAATACAACTCTTGAAAATCCCAATCCTATCTAAAAGCTTATCAAAAATCTCCTCTTGTATGGAGTTTTGCACAATTAGGGTATATATCTTAACTATTTGGGATTTTTGTCCAAACCTATCTATACGGCCTATTCTTTGTTCTACGACCATAGGATTCCATGGCAAATCATAATTTACCAAAGTATCGCAAAATTGTAAATCTATACCCTCGCTTCCCACTTCTGATGATAACAACACATTTATGCTTGGATCTGTTTTGAACAATTGTATCAATTTATCCCTCTCGTCGATGTCTCCATGAATAACAACTGTATTTAACCCTCTATTTTTTAATCTTATATTGAGATATTTTAAGGTGTTTCTAAAAAGAGCAAAAACAATTATTTTTTTCCCATTAGCAATAACTACCTCTTCTATAATTTTCATCAATTTATCAAACTTGGCATCAGAAAAGTGTATATATTTATCACGGCCTCTATCTAAATCACTCGTTTCATTTAAATAAGCATATACACTACTCGCGACTCTTCGCTTTTTTTGAATTAACCCAAGTTTAACACCTTGTGAAACCCTATAGTCCCCATATTCATCGTAATATACTGTGCTGTCATCTCCATATTCATCAACAACTTCATCAAACAGTCTCCTTTCATCTGGATAAAGTTTTACTTTTTTTGTATGAGGCTGCCTAACTGGCTGTGTCCAGTCAGTCGTAACTTCACATTTCCGAGTACGTGAAAATATGTTATTCATCATACTCATAGAGGAAATATCGAATTGTATCTGAACTCTATTTTCTACAGTATCAGGCTTTGATGTTAAATCATCTATAATCTTTTTGTAAAGAGGAATATTTGCATATATTACATCTACTGTTGAGTTGTTGTCAGTATTTTTATCTTCTCCATTACTACTAAACACATAAGCATTTTTTAGATCTTCAGCAATTTTTAAAAGACCAACATTGTTGTTAAGTTGCGAAATTGCCGCAATAAAAGGTCGATTAATAGATAAGTAGGTTTGGAAAATGTTGTAGTTGTTAAATTGTTGACTATCGAGCAGATGCAGTAAATTATAAAGATTTTCCTCACTTATCATTATTGGTGTTGCGGTAAGGAAAATTGCCGAGGTAGCTCTATTTATTATTGTTTTGGCCCCTTTATATGTTTGTGTTTTGTGATTCCTCATCCTATGTGCTTCATCACAAACAATTAAGTCAAATTTTATATTATGCTCCTGTAAAGCCGCCAGTAATGGATTCTCTTCCTCCTTGTTGATCTCAGAACTCCTAATACCCTCGTAATTAATAATTCCTTTAACTATACCAGATCTCAAGTCTGTAGCTAGGTCTTTTTTATTTTCGTATATTTTAAAATTGAAGTTAAATTTCTCCTTTAGTTCCCCTCTCCACTTTTCTTGTAGCATTTTAGGACAAACTATTAGGACGTTTCTAAATTCCTTTCTACCTGATAGTTCCATCATAATATGGCCGGCTTCAATGGTTTTGCCCAAACCGACCTCATCTGCTATTAATAGCCTCCTATTAGTAGAGTTAAGGAACTTCAATAAAGGTTTGAATTGGTATGCTTTGAATATTGTTTTTGATGCTTTTAACGAAGAGATAGTATTACTGCTAGTATTGTGAATTTTGAAAGTTGTATTTATTCGCGAGAAATCTAAGTATGAGCCATACAGCCCGCGCAGACAGGACTCAAAAGGATCTGTAATATCTGTATCAGGAATCAGATTTGTCTCCAAGGTGTTTTTTTCCCCCTCATCATAACGGACTTTATATAATTGTCTTCTGATATCTCCTTGTAATACCTCAAGAACAACCCCTTTTTCATGAGATTTTACACTTATTACTCTGTCGCCTACGCTAAATTTTGCCATTTTACTATAGATTAATGCCTTATCTTATCATTGTTGTCAATTACAATTATTAAAAAAGAAACGGAATTACTCACCTATAATTTCGGTTATGTGTGTCATAGTATTTATTCCCCTTTAAGTCGTTTAATTTCTTTA
>CAZXOP010000132.1:0-4952 GCA_964642235.1 uncultured Muribaculaceae bacterium | reverse complement strand
CTTCCACCCTCCTACTCTCTCTCCATCTTAAAGCTAACATCATGGGAAGTCACGGAGATATAGATAGCGCTATGGCTATTGATAGAGAAGTTATAAATAAATATCAAGAACCTAATAATAAATACCTTATAAATTCCTTCTATAACAACTTGGCACTCTGTCATTTATATGGCACCAACAAGTTAGACTCTGCAATATTCTATTGCAAAAAATCTTATTATGTTGACTCAATTTTGGGATTAAAGATAAACATGGGGGCAAATCTAATGCTATTAGGAGATATTTATAAAGGAATTAACCCATCTGTTTCAAAACAATATTATGATAGAGCTTTTACCATCTTCACCGAGGGGAAAAATTATGACAAAAAGTTACAATTATTTACCTTGTTGTCAAATAATGCTCAGCGTGAAAACAATTTTAAAGAGGCTCTTAATTATAAAGATTCTATATTTCAGACTTACAAAAAAATTAACAATTTAGCCACTAATCGAACCATTGAACTACTTAACATAGAGTATGAATCTCAAAAAAGAGAGACTCAAATTATTACGCAAAATAGACAAATCTCTTTTCAAAAGAGCATTTTATTCCTACTAATTATAACATCCTCCTTAGGAATAGGAACATTGATTCTTTACGCTAAAAATAGAGACAAGAAAAATAAATTAAAGTTAGCAGAGCAGAGACAAAGAACCTCTAAAATGCTACTTGATGCCGAGGAGGCAGAAAGACGAAGAATAGCACAAGATCTTCACGATAGTGTTAACCAAAAGTTAGCAGTAATGCAGATGTATTTATCTAGTGTAAACAAACATGCTGACGCTATTGATAAGACAAAATCTATTCTGGAAGATAGCATAATCGAAATAAGAGATATCTCTAAAAAACTCTATTCATCAGACTTAGAATCAGGGCTATTATATGCTATAGAAAGATTATGTGAGCAGAACAATTTAGTAAACGATAGTGTCATATTAAGTAACTCCTGTGATAATTTTGACGAAACGGTAATCTCAAGAAACAATAAATTAATTGTTTATAGAGTTATTCAGGAACTTGTGAATAATGCAAACAAACACTCTAACGCCTCTCAAATAGACATTGCGGTTAAAACTATAGATAATAAAATAATAGTTATTGTTAGAGACAACGGAAAAGGATTTGATATTAAATTTGCAGAAAATTCTGAGGGTATGGGATTAAAAAGTGTACGCAAGCGGATAGAAGATATTGGAGGGGACTTTAGCATTACCTCAAAAAAAGGAGAGGGGAGTGAGTTTGTTATTGAAATACCTATCGATTATTAATGCAGTAATAAATGAAAATATTAGTAGTAGATGACCATCAATTAGTTATTGACGGAATTAAAAGTATGATGCAAGGGAGCGAATATGATATAATAGCAGAAGCTACATCATCATTGAGAGCTTGGGAGTTAATACTCGCTAACCCAAATCTATATGATCTAGTTATTGCTGATATTTCGATGAAAGGGGAAAGCGGATTGGCTCTATGCAGAAGGATTAAGGAGTCATTCACACATATCAAAGTTCTGATACTCTCAATGCACACAGAAGAGGAGTACATACAAGAGGCTATTATTTCAGATGCAGATGGATATATCCTTAAAAATAATGGGCAAGGAGAGTTCCTTGAGGCGCTCAACTGCATTGAAGAAAAAGGGTATTATTACTCTCACAACATAATCTCTATAGTAAAAACGATGGAGAAAAAGCATAGTGATGCTTATCCTAGACTGACCAGAAGAGAAATGGAAGTATTAGATCTAATATTAAAAGAGTTTACCAGCCGCCAAATAGCCGATAAACTCTTTATCAGTAAACAGACTGTCAATACTCATCGTATCAACCTTATGAGCAAAACTTCCAGTAAATCTATAGTAGGACTCATAAAATATGCTGTAAGGAACAATCTACTATAATTACTCAAATTTTATAGTATTTACCCAGAGATTCTTCTTATTCTTAGAACGACCTATCATTATGAATTGATTATTGCTCGCTAATATGTACGGATATAGCTGATCTAAATAATAGTCTGTCTCTTCACCGCTCTCTTTTGTCCCATAAGAAATTAAATTTCCAATAGTGCCGTTTTTCAAATCTATTTTAGCAACTCTGAAATAGCTCCCCTTTTCTACCTTCTCTACTATAAACGGATAGAATACTTGAGCATCATGATTAACATTGCCTATAAACATATCTATACTACGCCAATTCTTGCCATCCGAGGCGGTAAAGTCCTCCACAACTGCATTATTATATTGTCTAACGAGTCTCCCTTGCTCGTCAAATTGAAGATAAGTAATCCCTTCCTGTTGATATACTGCTACTAATTGATTACCTACCTCTAACATCCCTTTAAAACTTCTGCTTTTATTAGTAAGTTCAAAAAAATGACCAGAGAACAAGGGCGTTTTTTTCTGATTTGCCGGCTTTATAGCTATACTTTTTATATCTGAAAGATCATTTGGAGTAATATATGCTAATTGCTTATTCGCAATTTTGATGGTTACCAATTTCTTCTCTTTATTTTTATCAATACGTCCTATCATATAGATGTTTCCGTTTTCCATCTCCTGCGCACTAAGTACCTCCATGTCAGGCAACCCATCAAATGAATATTGTGACTCTACATCTCCATCTACATTAAAAATGGTTATAGTACGCTTGGTGGATCCTTTAATGTGATACTGCTCTTGCCCTTTGTATGTAAAAGGATTGTCTGTAGTAACCAAAATCATTCTTTTACCTAATGTAACGGAGGAAAATTCAGTTTTTTGAATATAATCAAATTTTACGATAGTCTTCTTTTCCACAGATAAGGTCTTAGAATTCACTTTTACCAAACAATAATCAAGACCATCTACTCCATCTCTTGTGGAGTTCATTAGTTTTGGAAAAACACTTCCGAGAACCAATAAATTTCCAGCAGGAGCATAGCCGAAAGCTTGTATTCCAAAGTCTTTTGTCGATACAGGATTGTCCTCACTATGCATAGTTAAGAAAGGGATTATCTTCCTTCCATCATCTGTTTTTACTGTATATACTTCCTCTTTCACAAATTCATCATAAAATGCCCCATACTCCTGATTATGACGAAGTATATATCCTTTTTGAATCTCCAATTGTTGCCAAAATGAGGATTTATCTACCCTTACAAATCTCTGTAACCTCTCCTCCCCTTCCGTATTAGGGAGTACTGCTACTTCTGTTTTATATAGATTAAAATCTATCTCTTTTTCTTCAAACTTGTTCGTTGAAGGGTCATACAGATAGCGCAACACCTCCAATTCTTTCTTCTTTTTTACTGCCAAAGTTAATTCTAATTGATTGCCATCTACCATTGTTGCAGAGACCAACTTCCCTTTATTGTAGTTTTTGGGAAGTTCTACAGATGTTTTGTTTACTAATGTTTGCGAGAATAAATTTAGCGAAACAAAAAATAAAACAAGTAATACTAATTTTTTCATAATTCTTATAATTTTTATGTTATTTACTATTTCGACTTATGTCCTTTTATGGTGTATGTTGCTCTCCTCGATGGTATTTTATATTTCCACCCTATGGATAAATCTGTGCGGATATATTTAAAAGAGGTGCCTGTTTTTTCTAAAGCACTTGTTGTGTTATTGTACTTATAATCATTTATTTTCGGCATATAATAAATATCATACCCTATATAAAGACCATATTTTGTACACAACTCAAAGTTGTTTATCCAGATAGGAGGTGAGGGATATTTCTGTTTCCCCGAACCATTATTGTCCAATATGATACCCATTGCAAGTTCTGTAGAAAATCTCGCAGCCAACCAGCTGTTTATAGCAAAGTCAGCTCCCGCATACGGACCAATGGTAAAGGGAAAATCGTTGTATGCCATAGGATTTCTATTTGGATCATAGTCAGACATTTTTGCTGAAAACCACCATATTCCTACCCCTATTCCTCCCCTCACAGCAAGCCTTTCAGTGGTATAAAAATTAACACCATTCCTAAATTCCGAAAAATTTGACAAAGCATGTTCTGTTCTCTTTTTGCGCAGTGTAGAAAAAATCGCACCCCAAACATCTTCCCCTATTAAGACATCCCCCTGAAGATGGTAACCCCATTGACGATTTGAAACCACCTCAGGTATTTCTATTACCAACAATACAGGAAGAATCAAATTATTGTAAGTAGGTGCAAACGCCTCGTTGTTAGGATAAATCCGTTCATAAGCGGGCGAAGTACAATGAAAGGTGCTTATCCCCACCTTGGTACCCAAAATACTCTTTTTATGACTATAAAATTCTCCTAAGTCCTGACCATTTAAAGCAAAGACGCTAAATAAAAGGCATACGGCAATGACTGATATTATTTTCTTAGACATTGTAGTTTTTTATGCAAAATTAACCCACATAAACACACCTGTCAATCCATACAAATATGGATTTTATTGTTCTTTTAGTTCTTTTAGTTCTTTTAGTTCTTTTAGTTCTTTCAAAATAAGTGAGGTATGCTACATTTTCGTTCGTGCAATTCCCGTAATGGTTGATAATTTTGAGATACCAACTATAATTAGGGTATCTGATAAGAGAATATAGAACTATGGAGTCCCATTCATTTCAGACCACTACCCTATTCTTTTTAAGGGGAGGTATTAAAATTTATTGATATAACCGTGAACTAAAGGTTTGAATTATTCAAACCTTTAGTTCACAGTTATCTAAGAAAGAGTCAAAAAGTAAACCTAATTTATGGATTAGAACCCATATGCTGCTTTTCTCATTGCAGCAGCACTCTTAAATGGCTTAGGTGGCTTTAGATAAGTCTCTAAAAATTTATATATAGTAAACCTTATATCTGTTGCCTCTTTGGTGTCTATCCTATCAAATCCATGTCCACCTGCTATATTTTCAAAAACTTTGTATTGGAACTCTTTTTTAT
>CAZXOP010000131.1:2370-4968 GCA_964642235.1 uncultured Muribaculaceae bacterium | reverse complement strand
TGCCGAGCCTCCTCGAGCTTGTGTTTATTATTGGTTGCGAAAATGATTTCCATACGAGTATAATTGTTGGAACAAAGATATAAAAGATTAAATTTGCAGGTCATAAAAAATTAAGAATGAAGAAGATTATAATGCTCTCTATTTTAGCGGGAGTCTTGATGTTTACAAATTTTACGACATCATTTGCACAGTCGGCGAATTTTAAAAACGGGAAAGCACTTGAAATCCAAACCAATATACTTCGCACCCTCCAGTCGCAGTATGTCGATACTTTACAACTCGACAAGTTGATAATGAAAGGGGTAAATGCGATGCTCTCCACGCTTGATCCTTATACCGTACTTATTTCAGATGAAGATGAGCAGCAAATCGACATGATGACCACAGGGAGTTATGGCGGGGTTGGCTCGATGATTAAGAAACTCCCCACAGGAGAAGTCCTTATAAGCGGACCTTACGAAAACTCTCCGGCAGTTAAAGCAGGTTTACAGCCGGGGGATAAAATTCTCGAAATAGACAGTGTCAACACTCAGCAACTTGATGCCAATCAGAGTAGCATGAAAATGCGTGGTCAGCCGGGGACAGAGTTGAAACTCAAGGTTAAAAAGGTTCGTACCGGGGATACCGTAAATATAACAGTGCTACGCGAAAGGGTACATATTAACGATGTGGTCTATTATGGAATGGTAAAAGATACAGTAGGATATATCCAGATAGGTGGTTTTACTCTTGATGGGTATAAAGATGTCAAAAAGGCAGTGGAGAGTTTGAAGGAGAGTGGAAAGATGAAAAAGCTCGTTTTAGACCTTCGTGGCAATGGGGGAGGACTTATGGAGGAGGCAATCAATATTGTTTCACTCTTCGTTCCATCGGGAACCTTGGTGGTCTCTTCGCGTGACTCTCGTAGAGAAGATAAGGCAATGAATATCGATTATCGTACGAAGAAGGAGCCAGTGGATACTAAAATACCCTTAGTGGTACTTGTAAACTCCGGCTCTGCATCCTCTTCGGAGATAGTGGCAGGTGCGTTGCAAGATCTTGACAGGGCTACGATAGCAGGAACCCGTACATTCGGAAAAGGACTTGTGCAGACCATCAGAGATGTCGGATACAATAACTCCCTTAAACTTACCACAGCCAAATATTATACTCCGTCAGGTCGTTGTGTTCAGGCAATAGATTATCAGAATAGAAACGAAGATGGGAGTGTCGGATTTGTCCCCGACTCTTTGAAAAAAGAATTTAAAACTGTCGGTGGTCGTTCAGTTTTTGACGGCGGAGGGATAACCCCGGATATAACGATTGAGCCTAAATATTATACAAATGCTCTTGTTTCTCTAATTTACAGCGATATAATGGGGGAATATGCTATTAGCTTCTACGAAAAGCATAAAACCATAGCGTCTCCTTCTCTTTTCTCTATAACTGATGCCGAGTATGAGGATTTTATAAAATTTGCAGTAACAAAAGAGTTTGACCCGAGTTCTGAATTACAGGTTGAACTTCAAAATGTTATTCAGGTGGCCAAGAGGGAGGGAACTTATGAGAAAAATGCCAAGGAGTTAGAGGCACTTCTTGCTAAAGTCTCTATGGATAAAGAGAAGTTTCTCCGTTCAGCGAAAGAGGATGTAAAGCAGTATCTCGAATCAGAGATTTGTATTAAATATTATTTCCAAAGAGGAGCAGCCGAGTATGCCCTAAAACATGACACACAGTTAATTAAAGTTTTATGAGAAGAGTAATACTATCACTACTTTTACTATTCCCGATTACCATTTTAGCTCAGGACAAGACTGACAAGGAGAGAATTAGAACACATATTTACACTTTGGCTGACGACTCTATGCAGGGGCGTAAAGCAGGTTCTCAAGATGCTTTCAGGGCAGCACTCTATATCTCTTCCCATTTTTCCGAGATAGGTTTAAAACCGGTGAATGATACCACTTTCTTCAAAAATTTCAGAAACAGTGTCATAGGTGGAGAACTCTCTATGAACAATGTTGTGGGGATGATAGAGGGGAGCGACCCTCTTCTTAAAGAGCAATACATAGTATTGGGTGCCCATTATGACCACCTTGGTACTAATAGTTCTGAGGGGGACAATATCTATAATGGTGCAGATGACAATGCTTCAGGGGTGGCAGCCCTTATAGAGTTGGCACGTAACCTTAAAAGGGAGGAGGGGACTCTTAAAAGGTCGGTGGTGTTCGTCGCCTTTGACGGAGAGGAGATGGGGCTATATGGCTCTAAAGAGTTTGTGAAAAGTCAAACTCTCCCGATAGAGCAGATATTGCTTATGGTAAGTATGGATATGATAGGGTATTATCACAAATCAGGTTTTGTGGAGTATGTGGGGACAGGAACCCTTACCGGAGCAGGGGAGTTTATTAAAGAGATTTCCCAAGGGAGCGGACTAAATGTTAAGACATCCCGATTTGAAAAGGGGATTTTCTCAGCCACAGATACCCAGCCCTTTGCTAAAGCAGGGGTGCCTACCTTTTATATAACCACAGGGATGAAATCTCCCTATCACAAACCTCAGGATGAAGCAGATGGAATAGATTGCGAAGGGCTTTCAGCCATAACCGATAATATTAC
>CAZXOP010000131.1:0-2270 GCA_964642235.1 uncultured Muribaculaceae bacterium | reverse complement strand
GGAGATTATGAGATGGACTTTAATAACACATATAATCGTGATGAGTTGGGTTTAGGTGTAGGGTTTAATTTTATTCTTGGTCATATAACTCTCAGCATAGAGAATCTTTATTCTAAGACAAATCTTGTAAAAGACCTTACCCCCAACTACCTCCCCGAGACTTTTATTCTCAGGCTAGGCTACGAATTTTAAAGAAATCGGCTCTTTTTGCTCTCTCACAGAGCAATTTTCGACAATATTTGCTCTCCCGCAGAGCAATTTCTTTACTTTTTTGCTCTCTCATAGAGCAAAATGATTATCTTTGCATAAATTAATTTGAAATATTATGGATAATCTTCAGAGAAATTACAGCAAATCTTTGCTTGAAACCAATACCGATTTTTATCGTTATATGTATAGCCGTATTAATTGGGGGAATAGGATGATAGGAATAACCGGCCCGAGGGGAGTAGGGAAAACGACCATGATTTTACAATACCTTAAAAAAGAAGTGAGTCGCAATGACTCCCTTTATGTTACTGCAGAGGATTTCTTTTTTGCAGACAATAAGTTATTAGACCTTGCAGATAGTTTTGTGAAAATGGGGGGTAAACATCTTTTCATTGATGAGATTCATAAATATAAGGATTGGTCTAAGGAACTTAAACTAATCTATGATTATCACTCCGACCTAAAAGTGGTGTTTACAGGGTCTTCCGTATTGGATATTAATAAGGGGGCATCAGATTTAAGCCGAAGAGCGGTTATGTATCAAATGCAAGGTCTCTCTTTTCGAGAGTATCTAAAATTGTTTAAAGGTATAGAGATAGGTCGTTATTCTCTCTCCGAAATATTAGATAACAAGGTAGTTATGCCGGAAGGTTTTTACCCACTCCCTTTTTTTGCTGATTATTTAAAGAGGGGATACTACCCTTTTGCCTTAGAGTCTGACTTTGACATAAGGATGCAGCAGGTAATCAACCAAACTTTAGAGACAGACATCCCATTATATGCAGAAATTAATGTTACAACAGGGCGTAAGCTTAAACAGTTATTGGCCATAGTTGCCAAGAGTGTTCCATTTAAGCCGAATATAAGTACTATTGCCAACTCTATAGGAGCGAGTAGAAATAGTGTTTTAGATTATCTGCTTTATGTGGAGGAGGCAGGTTTTATTAACCAGCTTCGAGATGAAACAGGGGGAATAAGGGGCTTGGGTAAAGTTGAAAAAATCTATCTTGACAACACTAATTTGATACACAGTTTAGGGGGTGAAAATAGCGATATAGGTAATATCCGCGAAACATTCTTTTTAAATCAAATGCGTGTTAATCACGATGTAATCTCTTCAAAAGTAGCAGATTTTCAGATTTATGACAAAACCTTTGAAGTAGGAGGAAAAAACAAAAAGCAAAAACAGGTAAAAGAGATTAAGAAGGGATATATCGTTAAAGATGATATAGAAACAGGATACTTAAATACTATTCCTTTGTGGCAGTTTGGGTTAGAGTATTAGGTGCAAAGCCCCAGATGTAGATTTTATCATTTTTACGGAGGCGTTCCGGGACGGGGATAGAGCAATAAACCCCTTTGACTGCTTTCTCTGCAGGTTCGAGGTCAATACGAATCTCATCTATTGTTTTTTCTACTACCCCCGTGGTGGGTCCTATTATTATAATTTCATCCCCTATACTCATCTCTCCACTCTCAATAAGCACTTCTGCCACACCGAGGTTAGAGAAATAATTAGTAACCTTTCCGATATAGGTCTTGGTGCGGGTGGCACTATTTCCATAGACATTACTCCACTCCCCGAGTCGTGCCCCTTGATAATAGCCATCCCAAAAGCCACGATTAAAGACCTGGGTTAGTTCCTCTTTAAATGCTGCTGCTCTTTCGGGAGTGAAATTTTTCCCCTCCTCTGAAAGGAGTGCATCTGCCTCTATTAGGTCGGCAGCTCTGCGATAGACAGAGGTTACTTTTTTAACATATTCAGGGGAGCGGGCACGCCCCTCTATTTTCAAAACAGTTACCCCCGATGCTATAATCTTATCTATAAACTCTATAGTACAAAGGTCTTTAGGGGACATTATATATTGATTGTCTATCTCTAACTCTGTTCCGGTTTCTAAATCGGTAACACGATACCCTCTGCGACAGAGCTGAAGACATGAACCGCGATTAGCAGAACGATTATATTCGTGAAGGCTAAGGTGACATTTCCCTGAAATAGCCATACAGAGTGCCCCGTGGCAGAAGAGTTCTATTTTCACAAGTTCCCCAGAAGGACC
>CAZXOP010000130.1:0-5002 GCA_964642235.1 uncultured Muribaculaceae bacterium | reverse complement strand
TACGACCCGCAGCGGTCTGCTGATGCAGACACCAAACTTCGTTTGGTTAATAAATGTGAATGTATTTATCTGATTATCAAGTTTATGTCATTGCGGACTCGATCCGCAATCCATCACTTTTTTATATATTGCAATATTATAGCTCCGTTGTGCCATTTTATTCAAAAGCCCTCACAGTCGATTCATGTGGAGGTTTGCACGTAGAATGCGTATAACGAGGATTTGATGCAAACCTACTCAAGGTGATAAGAGAAAATTATTGCAGGATAAATTTTAAATTGTACTTTTGCGCTGAAATTAAACTATGGGAATTTTTTAATGTAGAAAATTTATCGGGATGTGGCGCAGTTGGCTAGCGCGCTGCGTTCGGGACGCAGAGGTCGGGTGTTCGAGTCACCTCATCCCGACTAAATTCTACCCCCCTATAATCCCCCTTGGGGGGATGGATGCTGTTGTTTCCTACCCCCTCCTGGGTCCTCCACAAGGGGAGGAGGAGTCACGCTGCTACTATATTCCACCCCCTTTGTATTTCCCCGGTGGGGAAAGGAGGCACGACACTACTGTCTTTCCGTTTGCTAAAGCAAACCCGACCCGTGTCGGTCGTCTGATGACGACATGCTTCCGCTTACTTTATGTTTCTCTTAGTGGTTCTTGGGTAATTTCACCAACTTTTAAAGCTCTGAGCTTTTGGGTACATTCACTCCGTAAGCACGAGCCGCAGCGGTCGTCTGATGACGACATTCTTCCACTTACTTTATGTTTCTCTTGGTGGTTCTTGGAGAGTTTCGTCAAGACATCAAGTTATTGAACAAGGCGCTTTAGCTCCGTAAGCCAGAAGTCGTTAGGGGTTATTTAAGCAATATCAGGCTTATTGCCATTATTGCCATTCCGCCAATTAAACCATAGATGGCGAGATGGTGTTTTCCATACTCTTCTGCCGCAGGGAGTAGTTCATCTAAAGAGATATAGACCATTATTCCTGCAATGAGTGCGAATATGACTCCAAGTATATTGTCACTAAGAAATGGTGCCAGCAGCAAATATCCAATTATTGCCCCCAAGGGTTCAGCTAAACCTGAGAATAATGAGAGCCAGAAAGCTCTCCGTCTGTTCCCTGTTGCGTAGTATATTGGAACGGAGACTGCAATCCCTTCTGGGATATTGTGTATTGCAATGGCAATAGCTATTGGAATAGCAATGCTGATGTCTTGGAGTCCTGCAAGAAAGGTAACCATCCCTTCAGGGAAGTTGTGTATTGCGAGGACCAATGCAGTGATAAGCCCTGTTCGGAGTAGTTTATTGCTTTTTGGGGAGGAAATGGAGGTAGCAGTGGGGGCACCATAACTACTTATGTTTTTCATTTCGTGCGGATTCTCTTTCTCCGGTACTAATTTGTCTATTATTGCAATAATTAATATACCTGCAAAGAATGATAAGGTGGCGTAAATCGTCCCGAGTTTTGAACCATGCAGCGACTTTAAGGAGTCCAAAGAGTTGGGGAGAAGTTCCACAAACGATACATAAATCATAACTCCTGCCGAAAAACCGAGTGCCAATGAGAGGAAAGAGTAGTTGGTTCTTTTGGTGAAAAAGGCAATAGCACTCCCTATGCCTGTGGAAATTCCTGCAAACAAAGTAAGCGCAAATGCGAACAAAATCTGTTGACTTGTATAAATCATTGCGCAAAAGTATGCCTAAAATAGATATAAATAATCACTAATTTTAGTGATATTGAAGTTTTTTAGTACTTATTCCAGCTGCTCATTTGTTCTATTGGCTTCCTAACCTTCTCCCTTAACTCTGCTTCTGAGTATCCAAGGGTAATGAGTAGCGGAATTCGTTTACTTCTATCTACTCCCAATAATTTTTTTACCTCTTTTTCATCAAACCATCCAACTATGCAAGTGCCTAACCCTAAGTCAGTAGCTTGGAGACAGAATTGATTTACTGCTATTCCTACATCGAGGAGGGAGAACTCTTTGTCTTTTATTACACTCCCCAAAGTGGATAATATATTCTGTTTTTCTAGTATAACTGCTACTATAACAGGTGCTTGTATTACAAATTTATTCATCCCTAATCCCACTGTTGAGATAGCTATTTTCTCTCTAAGCGGAGTGTCGTTTATAACCACAAACTTCCAGGGCTGTGAGTTATTAGCAGAAGGGGAGAGGCGGGCTGTCTGAATACATTGTTCTATTTTCTCCTTTTCCACCTCTTTTGATGAGTATTTTCTATAGCTTTGGCGATGTTTTACTAATTCTGAAAATTCCATAAAAACAGCAATTATTGTTTATTTAAATAACCTAATGCTTCGGGTAAGACCTCTTTCATCTTAGCAATCCTATTTGCATCTGACGGGTGTGTACTCATAAACTCAAATGTGGATCCGGTTTTATCTGCCGACATCCTCTGCCAAAAGGCAACACCTTCGTTAGGGTCAAATCCTGCCATCGCCATAAAAATCAATCCTAACCTATCTGCCTCATATTCTTGCTGTCGAGAGAAGGGCAATATTACTCCAATTTGTGCCCCGATTCCATATAAAGCATTGATAGTACTTCGAGTAACGGCACTTTTCTGGGAGAGAGCAGCATTTGCAATACTTGCTCCGAATGAGGCTAACATCTGTTGGCTAATCCTCTCATTACTATGCTTTGCAACAGCATGAGCAATCTCGTGTCCCATGACTACTGCTAATCCGTCTGCCGTTTTAGTCTTAGGGAGAATTCCCTCATAGAATACTACTTTACCTCCCGGCATACAGAAAGCATTGACGATGGTATCTTTTACCAAATTAAATTCCCAGCTAAAATTCTTCAAATTTCCCTCCATTCCATTCTTCTTCATATAGATAGTTACAGCATTGCTTATCTTCTCTCCTACAGATTTAACAAGTTCAGTATTAGCCATATCTTGTGATAGAGGTATAGAGTCGATGAACTCTTTATAAGCACCGGCACTCATAGACAAAACCTCTGCATCAGAGACCAGAAGGAGCTGTTTCCGACCGGTAATCATCACAGTCGAACAAGCAGAGATAATGATGGCTGTCAGTACGATATAAGCGATTCTTTTAATCATAATATTTACACTTTTATAGTTTATCGAATCACAAATGTAAGGAAATATTATAGTAAAAAAGAATAAAGTATGCAAAGCATTTGAGCAGCAATTGAAAGATTCGCCCGTTTTGTAATGAGAGTTTACAGCATTTTTACATTAATACGAACCAAAAAAATGCGAATTAATACATTTTTCGGAACGAATATTTGCGTAAAACGACACTTTTCGGAACGAAATAAGATTTAGACCCTAATAAAGCAGCCCTTCTATCCACTGTAGATTACCAAGGGAAAACATCCCTAAATGTTGGTATTTTTCTCCCCTTTTTCTCTATTAAATACTACTCTTTGTTAGGTGACGATAACTTTGTTCCTTTGGTTTAAGACTTTTTGTTTAGTATCTTTGCCTTGAGACATCTATTAATATATAATCGTATGAAAAAGTTATCCCCTCAGCAGACTAAGTTTTTAAAAATCATCCACATTTTATTTGCTACCATGTGGTTAGGTGGTTGCTTGGCACTCACCATATTTCCCTATTTCATTCAGCCTGTAAGCGTAGAGGAAGCAAAAATATACACACGTATCATCGACTTTATCGATATCTGGCTTATTATAGTGGGGGGTGTGGGAAGTTTTGTAACCGGTTTAATATATAGCATTTGGACGAATTGGGGGTTTTTCAAACATCGTTGGCTATTGGTGAAATGGATTATTGTGGTTCTGCAAACTCTCTACGGTACTTTTGTATTGGGACTTTGGTGGTTAGCCAAAATGAAAGAGATAGCTGAAACAATGACCGGTAATCTTGCCGACTATCCCGACTTCTTCAAGTACTTACACCTTCACACCGGTGGTGCTTTAGTTCAGCTCGTTTTCTTACTCTTCTTACTCTATATTTCGGTAGTAAAACCTTGGAAAAAAAAGGGATGATCCTCACACCGCCCCTCCATATCGAAATAATAATCATGCAATAGTTTAATGGTTTTGTAACGGTATGTATATACGATTTATCTATTTTTGCTCAAAATAGAGCTAAACAATGAGAATACCTCGTATAATATTAATTTTTCTTGCTGCATTTATTGGAGTGGGTGCTTTAGTTGGCGGGATATTGATGCTTATCGACCCTGCGGGAAGATTATTAGGAATGAATTTTTTGTTGCCTTACTTTCATGTTTTACCACTCTCCGAACTTCTATTCCAGGACTATATTGTTCCAGGTATTGCATTGATTTTACTAAATGGCTTTACTAATGCTGCAAACCTCGTTATATTATTAAAGAAGAGTGTTTTAAGTGGTTTTGCCTCAATAATTTGTGGTGTAATTCTGATGCTTTGGATTATGCTCCAATTATATATTTTACCCCTAAATCCTATCTCACCCATTTTCTTTGTTTTAGGGATGCTTCAGGTCATTTTCGGAGTCTTAATAAAAACTTCTATTTATACAATAAAAAACCCGCCTTTCAGCGGGTTTCTTAATGATGTTAAATAAGTTTATATCTCCCAGGCCAGCGCACTTGCGCCGAGTATGGCAGCATCTGAATCCTTTAGTTGTGAAAATTCGATTTTGATTTTGTTTTTCCAAATATCGAGGAGATTTTCATTCATTGCATCAATGATCGGTTTTTCAATAAACTCCCTTGATCTTGCTAATCCGCCAAAAATGATTATTGCTTCAGGGGCACTAAATGCAACGAAGTTTGCAAAAGACTCTCCGAGAAGGCGACCTGTGCGTTCAAAAATTTCGAGAGCGAGTTTATCCCCTTTTTTAGCTGCATCGTAAACATCTTTTGAAGAGAGATTATCAATATCGCACTCTCTTAAGATACTCTCCTGCTTGCTATTCTGAAGTGACTCTTTAGCAGTTTTAGCCACCCCAATAGCAGAAGTATAAGCTTCAAGGCACCCTTTAAGTCCACAGTTGCACTGGC
>CAZXOP010000129.1:0-5097 GCA_964642235.1 uncultured Muribaculaceae bacterium | reverse complement strand
TCAGAGATATCGCTCTGGAGTACTACTTGAATTTTCCCATTATCATCTACCAAAATAGGTACTGTTACGATCTCTCCATCGCGTTTAAGCTCCACAGAAACCTCCTTCCCTTTATTCTCTTTTAATATATTTTGAATTTCAGGAAGTGTTTTTACGTTTTGGGAATTGACAGCTATAAAGACATCACCCTTAATGAGTTGGGAGCTATTGTTTATGGAAGTATCAGGAATCTCAGAAATTGCCACAGGTGCGGAGAGTCCAAACATCCCCGGAGTTTTGAGTATTGCGGGCATATATGCCTCGTCTATCTCTATTGTAACTGTGTCAGAACCACGGAGGACAATAGCAGTTTTAGCCTGAGTACGGGCTAAATTTATCTGTAGTTCAGCAAAATTGTCTGTTACCACATCATCGAAAGAGATAATTTTGTCTCCATCTCTAAACCCGATTTCATAAGCGAGGTTGTTAACAGCTATTCCGTATTTAGCATCTTCATTTTTAAGATACTCCTCCCCCCAAGTGAAAAGGACTGCTGAATAGATTAGGATAGCTAAGATAAAATTAAACAAGACCCCTCCAAACATTACTAATAGTCTCTGCCAGGCAGGTTTTGTCCTAAACTCCCATGGCTGTGGGGGTTGTGCCATAGCCTCTTTATCCATCGATTCATCTATCATTCCTGCTATTTTACAGAATCCGCCTAAAGGAATACACCCTATTCCAAACTCGGTGTCGCTCTTTTTGGGCTTATACTTAAAAATGGCAGGAGGAAAGAATAGATAAAACTTCTCAACTCTGATTTTAAAAATTCTTGCAAAAATATAGTGTCCAAATTCGTGTATAACGATTAGGAGAGATAATGCCAGGAGCACTTGTAAGATACGAATAACTATGTCCATTTAATTTGACTTTTTATAATTTCTCTAACTTCTTTATCTGTTTTTAAAATCTCTTCTAGTGAAGGATTTTGAATAAATTTATAATTTTCCATCATGTTTTCAATAATTTGCGGAATTTGAAAAAATGATATTTTACCTGAAATAAACAAATTTACTGCCATTTCATTAGCGGCGTTCATTATACATGGTAAATTCCCTCCCTTTTCTATTGCATGGTATGCAAGAGTTATGCAGGGGAATTTCTCCGTGTCAGGGGGAGCAAATGTAAACTCCCTCAATTTATGAAAATCTACTCTCGGTACATCGAGAGGGAGACGATTAGGGTATGCAAGTGCATATTGGATAGGAATCCTCATATCGGGAGAACTCATCTGTGCAAGTATAGACCCATCCTCAAACTGAACCATCGAATGTATGATGGACTGAGGGTGGATAACTATCTGTATATCCGAGGGGGAAGTTCCAAAAAGCCATTTTGCCTCTATCATTTCAAACCCTTTGTTCATCATAGTGGCAGAGTCAATAGTGATTTTTTGCCCCATTTTCCACTTTGGATGTGAGAGGGCCTCCTCAATGGTGGCACCCCTCATTTTCTCGGCACTTACATTGAAGAAAGGTCCTCCGGAGGCAGTGAGCAGGATTTTTTCAATTTTACTTCTCTCCCCCTGCAAGCATTGAAAAATCGCAGAGTGTTCCGAGTCCACAGGAATTATTGGAACTCTCTGCTCTGTTGCAAGTTTAGTGATTATTGCACCTGCAGCCACCAAGGTCTCCTTGTTTGCAAGTGCAATGCTTTTCCCCCCTTTTATGGCTGCCACGGTAGGTTCAAGACCACTAATTCCCACCATTGCAGTAACCACAATATCAATATTGTCACTTGATAAGAGGAGTTGAGAGATGGACTCAATCCCTGCGAACACTTTTATAAAATGTGGAGCAAGTGCCTCAGCTACAGGTTTGTAGTATTCATGATTGCAGATTACAACAGCATTGGCATTGAATTTTATTGCCTGCTCTATAAGAAGATTGTAGTTATTGTTTGAGGTAAGAAGTTCTACCTCGAAAAGTTCCTTATTTCTGGATACTACCTCTAAAGTTTGTGTTCCTATGGAACCGGTAGAGCCAAGTATGGCTAATCTTTTTTTCTGCATCTCCACTAAAATTTAATATAGAGAGTGGGGTCAATAGGTTCACCTTTATGCCATAGCTCGAAATGGAGATGTGCTCCAGTGCTAAGTTTTCCTGTATTTCCAACTAAGGAGATAGGTGTTCCGGCAGAGACTTTATCACCAGTCTTTTTTAGCAGTCGTGTATTATGCTTATAAACTGAAATGATATCATTGCTGTGCTGAACTTGAATAGTGTAACCTGTGTCATCGCTCCAGTCTGCAAATATTACAGTGCCGTCAAGAACAGATGATACAATAGAATTTACAGGGGCAGCAATATCCACATAAGGGTGTCCAAGCGATTTACTGTAATGTTCAGTAACTACCCCTTTTACAGGAGGGAAGAAGAGTAGCCCCTCTATCTGTTCTATCCGAGCAGAGCCTGGTGAAGAGAGATTAAATTTCTCCTCCTTAACGATCGTCTCACGTAGTAGGGAGTCCTCTTTAGAGTGGATAACAGCCGAACTGTCATTACCAACAAACGTCTTGCGGTCTCGAGTGAGTGAGTCTATCTTTAATGGTTCTTTTCCGGTAATTACTCTTTGGATATTTGTAAGCTGAAGCGACCAAAGCTGTATCTCTCTTTCGAGTGAATCTACTTTTGTTGCATTCCGGATCGCCTCTTTCCTTGTTTGGGCAGAGGGGAAACCTGGGATAAGTTGCTTTAAGGGTGTATATGATATGAGAGATAGGATTGCTGTTAAGAGCAATAGGAATACTATCGTTGATACTATAATTATTGTTAGTCTGCTGCCTCGAAAGACGAAGAGATTCTTATGGGAAGCATCGTCCATAATGGCAAAACGGTACTTTGTTAGCAGTTTTCTATTTTTTTCTTTTTTTTCCTTTTTTTCCTTAGCCATATATAAGGTTTAATCACTAAATTTGCCCCTGATGAAAAGAATTATTGGAATAGATTATGGTAACAAAAGAATTGGGTTAGCTGTAAGCGACCCTCTAATGATTTTTGCCACTCCATTGGAAACAATTCCGTCCGCAAAGATAATGGAATATCTCAAAAATTATACCCAAAAGGAAGAAGTTGAGTCTTTTGTCGTGGGGTATCCCAAGAATATGGACAATACTCCTTCACAGATTGCACCATATGTGGATTTGTTTCTAAAGCAGTTGGCAAAAAACTTCCCCTCTATCCCTATATTCTTAGAAGATGAGAGGTTTACCTCTGTCATGGCTTTTCAGTCCCTTATCGATAGTGGGGTAAAAAAATCTGATAGAAGGGATAAAGCAGCCGTGGATAAGGTCAGTGCGGCACTTATATTGCAAACATATATTGATAAACGTAAAAAAATATGATTTTACCTATTTATTTATTCGGTTCTGAGGTTTTAAGAAAAAAAGCTGAGGAGGTGGATTTGAACAATGTGGAGAAGGAGGAGTTAAAACAATTTATTCTTGATATGCAGGAGACCATGAAAAAAGCTGATGGTGTGGGACTTGCAGCACCGCAGGTGGGGAGGAGTATCAGAGTGCTTGTTTTAGATGGGAGCGATATTGTTGAAACCTATGACTACTTAAAAGGTTTTAAAAGAGTTATGATTAACCCTGTGGTATTGGAGGAGAGTGCCGAGAAGGTGGAATATAGCGAAGGGTGTCTGAGTGTCCCAGGTATTCATTGTGATATAGTACGTCCAAAGAGGATAAAGATCTCTTATTATGATGAAAACTTGGTGAAAAAAGAGGAAGAGCTTGATAAATTTGCCTGTAGAATGGTGCAACACGAATTAGACCATCTTGAAGGGGTTATATTTGTCGATAAGGCGGCTCCGGTAAGAAAGAAGATGATAAGTGGTAAACTAAACAACATAACTAAAGGTAAGACAGATACTTCGTATAAAGTTAAATTAGATAAAAAATAAGGAGATTATTATGGGAGCTTTTCATGCTTATGACATTAGAGGAATTTACGGAAAGGATTTTAATAAAGAGGATGCATATAAGATAGGTTATTTTATACCGGAGTTGCTTAGTGCCGATAAGGTTCTAGTAGGGAGGGATGTACGTGTTTCGTCTCCCGAGATACATGATGCTTTAATTTCAGGGATAACAGATGCAGGTGCGGATGTTTATGATATAGGGCTCTCAACGACCCCGATGGTCTATTATGCCACCGCTGCAAAGGAGTTTAAGGCTTCGGTACAGATTACTGCTTCTCATAATCCTAAGGAGTACAATGGTCTGAAAGTCTCTCGTGAAAAGGCACTTCCTGTAGCTTATGATAGCGGTCTTAGTACCATCGAGAAATGGATTAAAGAGGGGAGAGAGACGCCTCGTAATGCTGAGAAGGGGAGGGTGGTCGATTTAGATGTTTTAGATGAGTATCTTGATTTTCAGATGGGTTATAAAGGGGATTACTCTGATCTTAAAGTAGGGGTTGATGTCTCTAATGGTATGGCTGCTCTTTTTATAAAAAAGATTTTAGGGAGGGGGGAGAATATCAATTATATTTTTGATGAACTTGACGGTACTTTCCCAAATCATGAACCTAATCCTCTTATCCCTGAGAACACCCTTGCTCTCCGTAAACTTGTCGCCGAGAAGAAGTGTGATATAGGGGTTATATATGATGGAGATGCAGATAGGGTAATGTTCGTGGATGAAAATTCAAGGTTTATTTCTCCCGATTTGATGATAGCTCTTCTCGGTTATTTCTTCCTTGAAGGGGTAGGATCTTCTTTAAATGCAGCTAAGGTTAGAGAGACAATAAATAGTAATGCTGCTCATGGAGCACCTGTGAGGGTGATTCAGGATATTCGTAGCTCTAAGGCAATAGGGGAGTTTCTTGCTCCGATGGGGGGTGAGATCCACACTTGGAGAGTAGGGAGGGCTTTTGCTGCTCCTAAACTTCGTGATATAGATGGGCTTTTTGGTGGGGAACTTGCAGGGCACTATTATTTTAAGGACTTTTTCTATTCAGATAGCGGTGTGATGGCATCGCTTATTATTCTCGATATAGTGGCTCAGATGAAAGCACATGGTCTCTCCCTCTCAGAACTGATAGGGAAGATAGA
>CAZXOP010000128.1:0-5108 GCA_964642235.1 uncultured Muribaculaceae bacterium | reverse complement strand
ATTGTCGCTTTCGGTAAGCAGAGAAAAGACGACGTGTTAGGGGCTGTCTCCACCGTTAACGAAAAGGTGTTGAAAAGCCGTCCTGTCACTTCTGTAACTCAAGCACTTCAAGGAGCCCTTCCGGGGGTTAACATCACCGTAGGAAACTCAGGTGGTGAGCTTGGAGCCAGCATGGGTGTTAATATCCGTGGTAGAGGAACCATCGGTAACACGAGTGATGCTCCTCTTGTATTAATAGACGGAATAGAGGGTAACATAAACACCATCAACCCTCAGGACATCGCCGATATTTCAGTATTGAAAGATGCAGCAGCCTCTTCCATTTATGGTTCACGCGCAGCATTCGGTGTTATCCTTATTAAAACCAAATCAGGGAAGGCAGGTGATTTCCAAGTTACCTATAACAATAACTTCCGTTGGAACTCCCCTCTCCTTCAACCTACAATGCTTGATTCGGAGAGATTTGCCTACTACTTTAATGAAGCTGCAGCAAATGCAGGACAAGGTGCACCTTTCACAGATGCAATTATCCAAAAGATCATTAAGCACAAAAATGGCGAACTTAGAGATGAAACCGAGTGGGATGCCGCTAACAATGAGTGGGCAAGATACACCAAAGGGTTCTCTAACAATAACTGGTTTAAAGAGTTTTATCGCGACTATGTTCCATCACAGGAGCACAACCTTAGCGCACGTGGTGGTGGAGAGAAAGTTAACTTCTACTTCTCTGTTAACTGGCTCGGACAACAAGGTCTTATGCGTTATAATCCTGACCGTTTAGATCGTTATAGTGTTAATGCTAATATTAATGCCCAGCTTAATAAAGTGGTAAAAATGTCTTACCTCACGAAATTCTCAAGAGTTAATAATGGAGGTTCATCTTATGACATGGGGCTGTTCTACCATAATATTGCACGCCGCTGGCCTACCTTACCTAAGTATGACCCTTATGGAAATTATGTGTTTGGTAACGAAATCGCACATCTTGAGCAAGGTCGCACTGAAACTGTAAATGATGAACTCATTCAGCAGTTGCAACTTGTCATTACACCTATCAAGGGATGGAACACTTACGTTGAGTTAAACTATAAGACAGGAACCAACTATAACCATTGGCATGTTTTACCTGCTTACGGTTATGATAAAGATGGTAACCCTTTTGCTGCTGCGCTTCAGTTCGGTAGCTTCTGGTCTCCCGGTCAGTCAAGAATTTCTGAGTCATCATCCAAGTGGAATTTCTTTACTCCTACTATCTATTCGGAGTATTCAAATACCATCAACGATGCTCATAACTTTAAAGTGATGGTCGGATTCCAGTCTGAATTATCCCAAAGCAGATGGTTTAGTGCATATCGTGATGATGTTTACACCCCTCTAATCACAGCTATAGATGGTACTTATGGCGAAAATGACGGAGTTCGTGGAACTTATGACCATTGGGCTACCGCAGGGTTCTTCTCAAGAATAAATTATAGTTACAAGGGAAGATACCTTATCGAGTTAACAGGACGTTATGATGGCTCTAGCCGATTCCTACGTGATAAGAGATGGAACTTCTTCCCCTCTGCTTCAGTTGGATGGAATATAGCTCAAGAAAATTTCTGGAAGAACTCAGGGCTACTTAGCAAAGTTTCTATGTTCAAACTTCGTGCATCCTATGGTTCATTAGGGAACCAAAACATAGTGGGTTCACTTTACCCTTTCTATGTAACTATGCCTGTAGGTGCTTCTAATGGATATTGGCTAATAAACGGAAAACCCACAAACACAGCAAGTTCTCCCGGTTTAGTCAGCTCACTTCTTACTTGGGAGCGAATTAACTCATATAATGTTGGTCTTGATGTAAGTATGTTTAATAACCGCTTGTCGTTTATTTTTGACTACTTCTATCGTAAAACTTTTGATATGGTGGGACCCGCTCCTCAGCTCCCTTCAACACTTGGTACAGCAGTTCCAAGGATGAATAATACAGATATGATCTCTCGCGGTTTCGACTTAGAAGCAAGCTGGCGTGATAATATCGGCGAATTCTCTTATGGTGCTAAATTAACCCTTACTGACAGCCGCCAGTTCGTAACCAAATATCCTAATGATACTAAAGACCTTAGCTATTATTATAATGGCAGAGAGATGGGGCAAATTTGGGGTTACACCACAGTTGGTATTGCTAAGACTGATGCCGAGATGACAGAGCATCTTGTAAATAACAAACCTAATTGGGGCTCAATGTGGGCAGCAGGAGACGTTATGTATAAAGACCTTAATGGAGATAAAGAGGTTAACTCAGGAAAATATACTTTTGATGATCCTGGCGACCTTTCAGTTATAGGTAACAGTACACCTCGTTATAACTTCGGTATCGACCTTGATATGGCTTGGAAAGGTATTGATGTGAGAATCTTCCTACAAGGAACAGGTAAACGCGATCTAATGGTAGGCGGACCATACTTTAGTGGAGCCAGCAACAATATGTGGCAGGCAGCAGCTTTCGTAGAGCATTTAGATTATTTCCGTCCTGCGAATACAGATAGCAAATTCGGTCCTAATGAAAACGGATATTTTGCTCGTCCTATTTTCGACAGAGGTTGGAAAAACTACGAAACTCAGACTCGTTGGATGCAGGATGCCTCCTATATTCGTCTGAAAAACCTTCAGATAGGATACACTCTCCCCAATAGAATCACACAGCGCGCATACTTAAGCAATGTTCGTTTCTATGTATCCGGAGAGAATCTATTCACTATGACCAAGATGGTTAAGATATTCGACCCTGAAACTACAGGTGGAGGATGGGGTAATGGTAAAATTTACCCTCTTTCAAGAGTCTTCTCTTGCGGTTTAAGTTTAACTTTTTAATACTATATCGAGATGAAAAATATATTTAAAACAACATTAATACTTGCTATTCTCGGTTTAGGACTCTCTTCTTGTAATGATTTCCTTGATAGAGAGCCTCTTTCTAATCCAACTCCAGGGGTCTATTTTAGATCAGTAATCGATTTGGAAACATATACTATTTCCAGATATAGTTTCCCTTCACATAGTGGATGGAATGCTGGTACATTCATAGATGATAATGGTTCTGACAACCAGGCTGCTGTCGGTGCAAGCAATATGTGGCTTCCCGGAGAGTGGAGAGTGGGTGCTTCAGGCGGTGGTTGGAATTTTGATAATATCAGAAGAATAAACTATTTTATCGAGAATGTCAATGCCCGCTATGCTAAGAAAGAGATAACCGGAAGTGATGCCCTTATTAAACACTACATCGGAGAAGCCTATTTCCTCCGTGCTTATGAATATTTTAATAAGCTAAAAGAGTTTGGCGATTTCCCCATTATGAAGAGAACTCTTCCTGATGACAAACAACTTCTTACAGATGCCTCTAAACGTAGGCCTCGTAACGAAGTAGCTCGCTTTATTCTTTCAGACCTTGACTCTGCTATTTTACTCCTTAGAAACTCTCCTGTTTATAACAAGAACCGTATAAGTAAAGAGGTAGCTCAACTTTTTAAATCAAGAGTTGCCCTATACGAAGGGACTTGGCTTAAATACCATAAAGGTACTGCTTATGTACCGGGTGGTCCTGGTTGGCCCGGACAAGGTAAAGTAGATAATTTCAGTATCAATATCGATAATGAAATCTCCTTCTTCCTTGGGGAAGCAATGAGTTCTGCAAAGGCTGTTGCCGACCAATTCCCATTGGTTGCTAGTAGCGGAAAAGTAAAAGGGAACCAAATTCATGACAATCCTTACTTTAAAATGTTCGGAGACTTGAATCAAGCTCAGTATAGCGAAGTTCTTCTATGGAAACAGTACGATGCTAAATTTACTGCACACCATACAATGCACTACCTTAACGGAGGAGCTGCTTCAGGTTACACCCGTAGTTTAGTAGAGTCTTTCGTTATGGAAAATGGACTCCCTATCTATGCTGCCGGCTCAGGCTATAAAGGAGATGTGGACATTAAAGATGTCCTCGATTCAAGAGACCATCGTCTGCAACTCTTTACTGTAACCCCCGGAGATACACTTGTTTATGATAAAGCTAATGTTCTTGTGGCACCATATCCTGATCTACTTGACTTAGCAGAGCGTAGAGCTGTTACCGGATATAATATTAAGAAAGGTGTCTATGGGGCTAAGAGCGATTACCTTGTAGGTGCTAACCCAACAGAGACCGGATGTATTATATTTAGAGCTTCTGAAGCATACCTTAACTATATTGAGGCTGCTTATGTTAAAAATGGTTCTCTCGATGCTGATGCTACCAAGTATTGGAAAGCACTTCGCGCAAGAGCAGGTTTACCTCAAGATCCCGCTGTTACTATTGCTGCCACAGACCTTTCAAAAGAGGGAGACTGGGCAAAATATTCAGCCGGTACACTCGTTAACACTACCCTTTATAATATCCGCCGCGAACGCCGTTGCGAACTTATAGCAGAGGGGATGAGAATGAGCGACCTTAAACGTTGGCGTGCATTGGATCAAGTAGCAAACTACCAGATAGAAGGGTTTAACCTTTGGGATATGATGCATACCAAATATGTTAATGCATCAGGTGCTACAACACTAATTCTAACCCCTGAAGCTAAAGCAAACGTTTCACCTGCTGCAAATAGTAAGTATCTACGTCCTTATCAGATAAAGAAGACTAATAACCAGTTCTATAATGGTTATAGTTGGACTCCAGCACACTATTTATCACCAATTGCTTATGTACATTTTGCAATAGCAAGTACTGATAACACAGCTGAGACTTCTGTAATATATCAGAATCCTGGCTGGCCAGTGGCAGCAAGCGGAAAACCTATTGGGTTTTAGTGTTGTTCTCTAATTTAAGAAGAGGTTGACTAAAGTCAGCCTCTTTTTTTTGATTGTTGTAATAATATTTTTTTAACTTTGTAGAATAAATGACTTTGAACTATTTATCACATATTTTATGAGACTAAAATTAATAATCTATTCGCTACTAATTATAGCAACTCCTGCTTTAGCACAGAAAACAAAAGAGGTGAGAAATGTGGAGGGGAGGTGTGAAATTTCTCGTCATATTACATTAGAGCAAGCTGAAAAGAGGGCTCTACAAGAGGCAAAACAAGAGGCTTTAC
>CAZXOP010000127.1:0-5243 GCA_964642235.1 uncultured Muribaculaceae bacterium | reverse complement strand
TTAATATTATTCTGTACCCATTCGTAATATGCAAGCTGTGATTCATCGTCTATTGGCTTAACATATATGGTTTTAGCCCCTGTAGCAGAGGGGGATGTGTTTACTTTTAAAGCCACGGTTTTCCCAGCCTTACCTATTAGTGCCTGATAGATATTAGAGTACTCTTTAGCTGGAACGCAGTCTATTTCTATGATATAATTCCCGACAGAAACACCCTCTGCATCTTTAAGAGGGGAGCGCTTGGCAGTTCCCCATGTTACTCCTTGATAAATTTTCTCTATTTTAAAATAACCTGATGCATCTTTACTGAAATCTCCACCAAGAAGTCCCGTTTTAATTTTATTAGCCTGAGGTGCTTCGCCGGTAGTAATATAAGCATGACCTACATTAAGCTCTGCAATCATCTCTCCTATGATGTATGTAAGGTCTTGACGATGTTTGACATAAGGGAGAAGAAGAGCATATTTATCTCTTATCTTTTCCCAATCTTTTCCATGCATATTTTTAACATAGAAATAATCTCTCGTAATTCTCCAGCTCTCATTGAATATCTGTCTCCACTCCGAGGAGTAATCTATAACCACGGAGATATCCTCCATTGGAACACTTTTATCTGTTTTAAAAGAGGGGATTGAGACCACATATAGGCTCCCTTTATCGCGTACCAACCCCTTTTTATTGTCAGAAGTAAGAGTTACAAGTGAACTCTTAGAAACAGAAGAGACCTCCATACTCTTCATAGAGATTTTTTTGACCTCACCACTTTCGCTAAAATAGAGGTCATCCGATATTGTGGTTATTAACCCATATCTTCCTGCCGGAAGAGGGAGGGCAACACCCCTCTCAATAATCCCATCGAAATCTATTTTTATGCTCTTTTTAGTTTTCTCCGCTTTGGCAGCATCCCCTTTTTTATCTCCCTCCTCTTTCTTGGTTTTATCGCTGGAATCAGTTGAAACCAAATATTCATCCCCTTTTATCAGAGTCGGATTTGGGGTCTCTTTTGCAAGAGGAATGACGAATAGGTAATTTGAAATATCATAGGAGGTATTCCATTCTACTCTGGAGTATCTTGCTTGAAACTCTCTTGCAGAGCTAAAGAAGAGATATTTACCATCCTCTGAGAAGAGAGGAGAGTAAGAATCAAACCATTTATCGGTAACTTGATAATGTTTTCCCCCCTCCACATCGTAAATGTATATTACAGAGATTCTGTTTTGAGCAGCAGTAGAGTAAGCAATCCACTTCCCATCATTAGAAACGTGGTAACTCCCTATACCACCAAAGACCCCTTGAAATATCTTCTTAACCCCTTTACTTGCCACATCCACCGAAAAGAACTCCAATTTTTCTGTGGTAAAATAGAGATTTTTAGAGTCGGGTGACCATGAAAGATTTTGCAGATACCCATCCTTAAACTTTGTGAGTTGAATTGGTTCAGATGAGTTGTCATAAGGTATTACATAGAGTTGATACTCCCCGGATTGATCTGAAAAATAGGCAATCTGTTTCCCGTCAGGAGACCATTTTGCCTCTCTCTCGTGAGAAGAGGAGGAGCGGGAGAGGTTATAGGTAGCCCCCTTTACAGCAGGTAGAGAGAATATATCCCCCCTAAATGTGGTCAAGACTCTCTCTCCGTCAGGGGAGAGGGAGTAGCTTCCAAATCTCCCGGTACGGCTCTCAGAGTAGTTCTGTATTTTAGTGCGGGCATAAAGATTTTCATCATTAAGTTCTATTTTTACTTTCTCACACTTTTTATCTTTAACTATATACTTGTAAATAAACCCCCCGTTTTCAAAAACAATATAATCCTTTGAGTAAGAGGGAAATTTACAATCATATTCCTTGAAATCAGTAGCCTTAGAGAGCTTTTTTGTAACAGTATTGTAACAGAAGAGGTTCATAATATGATCTCTGTCCGAAAGGAAAAATATCTCATCTCCTATCCACATAGGGAAGATATCTTGTGCAGGGTTATTAGTGATGTTTTCTAATTTGGTGGTACCTACTTCATTTATCCAGATATCATCAGCTTGCCCTCCGGCGTAATATTTCCAAGTGCGGAACTCACGGAACATTCTATTCATTGCAAGAAATTTTCCATCCGGGGAGTATGAGCAGAATCCCCCCTCTGTGGCAGGGATTCTCTTTACATCTCCACCATTTAAAGGAACCTTATAGAGTGCTCCGCGAAGACCTGAAAAGTTATGCCATTTGCTTCTGAATACTATCTCTTTTCCATCGGGAGTCCAACACATAACAATATTGTTTGGACCCATTCTCTCCCCAACATCATCTCTCTCAACATTGGCAGAATATGTGAGCCTCTTAGGGACTCCGCCGGTTGAGGGGATAGAATAGACTTCGGTGTTACCATCATATTGGGCTGTAAATGCTATCGTTTTCCCGTCAGGGGAGAAGCGAGAGAACATTTCAAAACCGATGTCACTAGTGATTTTCTGAGCTGTGCCACCATTTAGTGATACAGTGTAGAGGTCACCTGAATATGTAAATGCTATTTTATCTCCACCTACTGATGGAAATCTTAGTAGTCTTCCCTCTTCCGCTTGTAACAGGGTAGGGAGCAACAGAGCGAGTGTTAGTAGTAATTTTTTCATTATAAAGCATTTAAAAGTTGTTCTTTAATTTTTTCAAGCTCGTCTTTCATTTTTACCACGCACCTTTGAATCTCTGCATGGTTTGCTTTTGAGCCCATTGTATTTATCTCCCTCCCCATCTCTTGTGAAATGAAGGCAAGTTTACGTCCCGGATTCTCCTCTTTTACTGTTTCAAGGAAATAGCTGCAGTGCTGACGAAGACGAACTTTCTCTTCGGTTATATCGAGTTTTTCAATATAGAAAATTATCTCCTGCTCTAAGCGGTTCATATCCTCAGGAATACCGAGGTCTGAAATCTTACTGCGAAGTCTCTCTTTAACAGCATTGCTTCGCTCAGGTTCATACTTCTCCACCTCTGAAATATAACTCTCAATTAATGCCACCCTCTTTAATATATCCTCCTCAAGTATTAACCCCTCCTTTTCTCTATATTCCAATAGGGCAGCTGTCGCCTCTTCAATACCGGAGAAGAGGATCTCCCAACTCTCGGAATCTAATTCATTCTTCTTATTTTCTATTACATCGGGGAGTCTTAGTAGCGTGGAGAGGAGAGAGGTATCATCGCATTCTGAGAGGAGTGAAGAGGACCTAATCTCCTTTATCTGTTGGAAATAATCGAGAAGAAGCTCCCTGTTTATCTGGTAGCTACTCCTCTTCTCTGTGTATTCAACAGTTACAAAAAGGTCTATATTTCCCCTAACGAGAGTTTTTGAGAGGTATTGTCTTACCTCTAACTCTTTTTCTCGAGGGATAATTTGTGATTTTATGGAGATATCGGAACTTTTTCCATTCAAGGATCTAAGCTCGATTGTGAATTTTTCGGGACCGGCCGTCTTCTCGGCTCTCCCGAAACCTGTCATGGAGATAATCATATATTATTGTTATAAGAGGATGTAAATTTAGTTAAAAAATCTATCTTTGCAAGATAATATAACTATGTTATGGAAGAGAATGTAAAGAAAGATGTGGAAGAAATAACCCAAAAAAACTTTTTGGAGGAGATAATTGAGAATGATTTAGCCTCAGGCAAGCACACTTCTGTGCTGACCCGATTTCCTCCCGAACCAAATGGATACCTTCATATAGGTCATGCAAAGAGTATCTGCTTAAATTTCGGTTTAGCTATTAAATATGGCGGGAAGACTAATCTAAGGTTTGATGATACCAACCCTGTGAAAGAGGATGTTGAATATGTAGATTCTATAAAAGAAGATATCGAATGGCTCGGTTTTAAGTGGGCAGAAGAGCTATATGCTTCAGATTATTTTGAACAGCTATATGAGTGGGCTATCAATTTAATAAAGATGAAGTTAGCCTACGTGGATGACCAGTCACAGGAGGAGATTCGTCTTAATAGAGGGACTGTTAATTCTCCAGGAACTGAAAGCCCCTATCGCGAGAGGAGTATCGAGGAGAATTTGGATTTATTTAGTAGGATGAGAGCAGGGGAGTTTGAAGAGGGATCGAGAGTCTTAAGGGCTAAGATAGATATGGCTAACCCTAACATGCTTATGCGTGACCCCTTGCTTTATAGAATAATTCATGCCGAACACCATAGGACAGGTGATAAATGGTGTATCTACCCTATGTATGATTATGCACATGGACAGTGTGATTCTATAGAAAATATTACCCACTCTATCTGTACACTTGAGTTCGATGTTCATAGACCATTATATGATTGGTTTATAGAGAAATTGGAAATTTTCCCCTCTCACCAATATGAGTTTGCCCGCCTTAACCTTACATATACCGTTATGAGTAAGAGAAGGCTCCTCGAACTTGTTAAAAATAACTTTGTGACGGGATGGGATGATCCCCGAATGCCCACTATCTGCGGATTAAGACGTAGAGGTTATACTCCGGAGAGTATTCGTGCCTTTGCTGAGAAGGTTGGTGTTGCGAAGAGGGATAATATAATAGACCTCTCACTACTCGAATGGTGTATTCGTGAAGACTTAAATAGAAGGTCTAATCGTTACATGGCAGTTCTAGACCCTATTAAATTAGTTATAACTAATTGGGAAGAGGAGAGTTGTAGTGCAGCCACTGAATCAGAGCATGGAAGGGTAGAGTATTGTACTGCCCCCCTTAATCCTGAAGACCCCAATGCAGGGAGTCGCACTATTGCCTTTGGCAAGGAACTTTATATTGAGAGAGAAGATTTTATGGAGAACCCTCCTAAAAAGTACTTCCGACTCTTCCCGGGTGGGGAGGTTCGTCTGAAATACGGATATATAATTAAGTGCGAAGAGGTTATTAAGGATGCCTCAGGTCAGGTTACCGAGATAAGATGCACTTATGACCCTACCACCAAACCTGGTCAAGGGGAGTGGCGTTCGGTAAAGGGGACTATCCATTGGGTATCAGCTCACCATTATGAAAAAGTTGAAGTCAGACTTTATGACAGACTCTTCACACAGTCAGATATGGGTGGAATTGCTGAAGGAGAAGATTATAAAAACTATCTAAATCCTGATTCGCTTATAGTAAAAGAGGCTCTTGTTGAGCCTGGACTACTAAATGATCACTCCTCTATCCCTGTTCAGTTTGAAAGAAACGGCTACTATTTCAAGGATATAGACTCCTCAGAAGGGAATCTTATTTTTAATAAGACCACCGGAC
>CAZXOP010000126.1:2530-5264 GCA_964642235.1 uncultured Muribaculaceae bacterium | reverse complement strand
CCGTTAGGGTTAAAGGAGAGTTTTAGGGGGTTAGCCTGTGCAAAGAGGGCAAAGGGGAGAAGGGAGAGGATGGTTAGGAGTAAGGTTTTTTTCATTGCCTGTATTATTATAATTTGAGGGACTAAAGTAAGTATTTTTTTTTATATACCTTTGTGGAAAGATTTTAAACATTATGGAAAATTATAGACATCTGACAGAGGAGGAAGTGGGGCTTCTAAAAAATAATGCTTGTATTGCTGATGATTGGGGAGAGGTATGGGTGAAGGAGGGGTTTAATCCGAAGAGGGTTTTTCAGGCTCGGTTTTCGGGGGTGGTTAAACTTGGGAGGTTTGAGCAGGAGTTTGTGTTGCCTGGGGGGATATGTAAAAAGGCGGGGGTGCGTTACTCCACTCTGCACAATGTCGTTGTGGGGGATAACTCTTGTATCGAGAATGTGCAGAATTATATTGCAAATTATGAAATAGGGGAGAATACCTATATTAAGAATGTGGGGCTGGTGATGGTGGATGGTCTTACCTCTTTTGGGGAGGGGGTTAAGGTGTCGGTGATGAATGAGACGGGTGGGAGAGAGGTGGCGATTCATAGTAAGTTATCGGCTCATCAGGCATATATTTCAGCACTTTACAGGCATCGTCCGATTCTTATCGAGAAGATGGGGGATTTGGCGGAGTTTTATGCAAAGAAGCACTCTTCGAATGTCGGAAAGATTGGTAACAATGTTGTTATAGTCAATGCAGGGACCATCAAAAATGTCAGGGTAGGGGACTATTGTACCATTGAAGGGGCTTCCCGATTGGAAAATGGTTCTATTAACAGCAATAAGGTGGCACCTGTCCACATAGGGAGCAATGTTACTTGCGAAGATTTTATTGTCTCCTCAGGTGCTTATATAGACGATGGGGTATTGCTCAGCAAGTGCTTTGTGGGGCAGGCATGTTTCCTTTCGAGGAACTACTCTGCATCGGAGTCATTGTTTTTCAGCAATTGTCATGGAGAGAATGGGGAAGCCTGTTCGGTGTTTGCCGGTCCTTATACGGTAACTCACCATAAATCAACTCTTTTGATAGCAGGGATGTTCTCTTTTATGAATGCAGGGTCAGGCTCTAATCAGAATAACCACATGTATAAATTAGGTCCTATTCACCATGGGATTTTGGAGAGGGGCTCCAAGACCTCTTCCGATTCATATATTCTCTTTCCAACCCATATTGGCCCATTTTCGTTAATTATGGGGAGGCATGTGGATCATATAGACACCTCGAATCTCCCTTTTTCATACCTTATCGAGCAGGCCAATACCTCTTATGTGATGCCGGGGGTGAATCTTCGTTCTGTGGGGACTATTCGAGATGTCCAGAAGTGGCCCAAGAGGGATAAACGTACTGATTCTAACCGTCTTGACTATATTAATTTCAATCTTCTCTCTCCTTATACAATTCAAAAAATGATGAATGGTGTGGAGATTTTGCGGGAGCTGCAACGGGTTTCAGGGGAGGATTCGGATGTTTTTACTTACCGCAATGCGAAAATAAAAAACTCTTCCCTTCGGAAGGGGCTCCAGTATTATGATATCGGGATTCGGAAATTCCTCGGTAATTCAATAATTAAAAGGCTCGAAGGGATTGATTTTAAGGACAATGAGCAGATTCGCAAGAGGCTTCGCCCCGATACAGCAGTGGGGACAGGGGAGTGGATTGACCTTTCAGGGTTGATCGCACCTAAGTCGGAGTTAATGAGACTGGTAGCTGATATCGAGGAGGGGAGGAAGAAGGGGGTGCAGGAGATCAATGATGAGTTTAAGGTCATGGCGGACAATTATTATGTTTACGAATGGACTTGGGCTTATAGTAAGATTGCAGGATTTTACGGAGTGGAGCCTGAGGCAATTACTTCCAAGGATATAATTTCGATAGTCAATAGTTGGAGGGAGGCTGTAGTTTCTCTCGATAAGATGGTGTATGATGATGCGAAGAAGGAGTTTTCACTCTCTTTTATGACCGGATTCGGTGCAGACGGGGATTCTGAACAGCAAAAGAAGGATTTCGAGCAGGTGAGGGGTGATTTTAATACAAACCCTTTTGTCGAGGCAGTTTTGCGCCATATTGAGGTCAAAACCGCGCTTGGGGAGGAACTGATTTGCAGAATGAATGAGGTTTGACATGGAAAATTAATAATATAATAATATGAATGTAGATAAAAGGCCGGTGGTGGCATTGGTATATGACTTTGATGGGACGCTCTCCCCGGGGAATATGCAGGAGTTTGGTTTTATTCAGGCTATCGGGAAGGAGCCGGAGGAGTTTTGGGCGAAGAGTGCGGAGATATCAAGGGGGCAGGATGCAAGTGAGATTCTCTGTTATATGAAGCTGATGATAGATGAGGCGAGGGAGTCGGGTGTGCAGCTCAGAAGGGAGCAGTTTCGTGAGTTTGGCTCAAAGATTCCTCTGTTTGATGGGGTAGAGGAGTGGTTTGGGCTTATGAATAAATATGGGGAGGAGAAAGGTCTTAAGGTATTGCACTATATTAACTCTTCCGGTCTGGTGGAGATGATAGAGGGGACCTCTATTGCCAAGGAGTTTGAAAAAATCTATGCTTGTACTTTCCTTTATGATAAAGAGGGGGTGGCAGAGTGGCCGGGGGTAGCGATTGACTATACCGGTAAAACGCAATTTATTTTTAAGATTAACAAAGGGGTTCACTCGATAAGTGATCATAAACTCGTTAATAAATATGT
>CAZXOP010000126.1:0-2430 GCA_964642235.1 uncultured Muribaculaceae bacterium | reverse complement strand
AAACCATATCCATAACCGGAATATAGATAGTTTTTGTAAGCTAAATCATTGGTGTAAAATTTAGAATTTCCGGAAAGAATATCTTTTCCTTTTATATCATATCGCTCACAACGATGTATTAAGAAAGTATTTTCTATATATCCAATGTAGTTCGAAACAACATCATAACTAACTTTTCGTCCCTGACCTTTGAAATATTTAACTATGTTGGTTATGGAAATAAGGTTAGAGGCGTTATTTACAAGGTATGCAAATATATCTTCTAATAACTTGGGGTCACGTATATTATTTCTTTGGATAATATCACGCAATAAAACTGTGTCTTTTATTGCAGAGATATAATTTCGTTTAGGTTCTTCTTTGGGAAACATAAATAGTTCCGGGAGTCCTCCGCTATTCATATAGTCGATATAGCTATCTCTCCCTTTCTCCATTTTTTTGATTCCACAAAACTCGGAATAACTAAACGGAAAAACTTCTATTGAGATGTACCTGCCTGATAAAAGAGTGGCTAATTCGCCTGATAGCATTTTAGAGTTGGAGCCGGTTATAAACAACTCGTACTCTTCGGAATAATCTTGAGAATAGGAGTTTACTACTTTCTCCCACTCTTCAATTAATTGGATTTCATCAATAAATATATAAACTTTTCCGTTTGGTTTAAGATGACTCTTATATAATTTTATAAGTTCATCTAAATCTTTGTAAGTTTTTAAAAAATCAAAATCGGCAAATTCCCGATTTATAAAGAGTGTGTTTTTGGGATTTACACCATTGTCAATAAGTTGTCTGGCAACTTGTCGGAGTATATAACTTTTTCCTGTCCGCCTCTGTCCAACAAGCACTTTAATAAGCCTGTTTCCAACATAATCAGTCAGTATATCGGTATATTCACTCCTTTTGAATCCAAAATCAAAAGTTTTTGAATTCCAGAAATTATATTTATCAAGTAATGTAAATTTTTCGTCCATAGATGAATATTTTGAACAAATATAGTATATTTTCGTTTATAAACGAAAGAAATGCATAATAATTATAAATTTTTGTTTATATCTGAAAATATTAACGGTCTCCTGGAATTGTAAGGAGGGTTCCATAAGATTGGTCTTGGTAAAGGAGAATGGGTCGTTGATGCTTCGATCAACATGGCTTTAGCAGCAAGATGAAGAATTGCGTCTATTAATTATTAAACATTTTTACAAATTTAAGAATAATAACTATCTTTGAGAATTAAACTAAATCAGATATGAGAAAAATATTTCTTCTTTTTGCGGCGACCTTGGTATTGTTTACGGGTTGCAATAATTCAAAAGTGTATAAACTCTCTGAGCCTGCGCGTCCTGCAGGGCAGAAGGATGTTATTGGACTTGCAGTAGCTCCTATTGATACTGTAAGGGTGGGTTTTATTGGTCTTGGTATGAGGGGACCCGGAGCTGTGGAGAGGTTCACCTACCTTGAGGGGGTTAAAATAGTGGCATTGTGCGACATTCTCCCTGAAAGGGTGGAGGCTTGTCAAGAAATTTTGCGCAAAGCAGGGCGTCCCGATGCAGTAGGGTATAGTGGCAGCGAGGAGGCTTGGAAAGAACTCTGCGAGAGATCCGATATTGACCTTGTTTATATCTGTACCGATTGGCTTACGCATACTCCGATGTCGCTTTATGCAATGGAGCATGGGAAGCATGTGGCTTGTGAGGTGCCTATTGCGGTGACTTTGGAAGAGTGCTGGGCGCTGGTCAATATGGCAGAAAAGATGCAGGTGCATTGTATGCAGTTGGAGAATTGTTGCTACGATTTCTTTGAAATGACTGTGCTGAATATGGCCCAAAAGGGGCTTTTAGGTGAGGTGGTTCACGCTGAAGGTGCTTATATTCATGACTTGAGGTTCCTTAATTTTATGGAGCCATCTGAGGGTGGGTACTATAATTGGTGGCGTCTTAAATACAATGAGGCTCACGATGGAAACCCTTATCCTACTCATGGTTTAGGTCCTGTTTGTCAGGTGCTTAATATCGGCAGGGGGGATAGAATGGAGTATTTGGTTTCTCTCTCTTCTAATCAGTTCGGTATGACTGCGTATGCTAAGGATAAGTTTGGGGCTGATTCGGAGTTTGGAAAGCAGAGCTATAAACTTGGTGATATGAATACCACCATGATTAAGACTGCTAAAGGGAAGAGTATTATGATTCAACATGATGTGACTTCTCCAAGACCTTATAATCGTAAGTTTGCTGTTAGCGGAACTCTCGGTTTTGCTGAGAAATATGCTAAACAAGGGATCGCGCTTGAGCCTGATGCTCATAAGTTCTTGGCTCCTGAGGAGTTTACTAAGATAATGGCCGAATATGAGCACCCTATCACTCGTGAAGTGGGGGAATTGGCTCGTAAGGTGGGTGGACATGGCGGAATGGACTTTATCATGGACTATCGTCT